>NZ_JBVHNF010000006.1:0-412010 GCF_055558055.1 Streptomyces sp. NPDC025833 | reverse complement strand
TCTGGCGTTGATTTTTGGCACGCTGTTGAGTTCTCAAGGAACGGTCGCTTCCTTTGTACTCACCCTCTCGGGCTTTCCTCCGGGCTTCCCTTCGGCGTTCCAAACTCTATCAGCCTTTTTCCGTCTCCCTGACCACCGTCTCGCAGACATGCGAAAGCGACCCGAGTTAGGATCTGACTAGTTTGGTTTCTGCTCAGCGAGCGCGCTTTCACGTCGCTCCGTCCCGAGCAGGAGTACGACAGTACACGCGGCCTCGGAGCCGTGCAAATCGACGGGGTTGGTGGTCTAGACCACCTGCTGGTAGGTTCCGTACGGAACCGCCACTTCCTTTGACATACCCTGCTGCCCAGCGTGCCGTCAGGGACAGGCAGTGACGGCCCTACCTGCAGCTCCACTCCTGGGAGGCTTCCCATGACCACCGTGACGTCCCCGCTCGCCGGACGGGCCATCGGACTGGCCGCAGTGCCGGACCCCGTCTTCTCCGGGGCCATGGTCGGCCCGGGTACCGCGATCGACCCCGTGCGTGAGGCCTCCGAGGCGGTGTCGCCCGTGGACGGCGTCATCGTCTCCCTCCACCCCCACGCGTTCGTCGTGGTCGACGAGAGCGGGCACGGCGTGCTCACGCACCTCGGCATCGACACCGTCCAGCTCAACGGCGAGGGCTTCCAGCTGCTCGTCAACAAGGGGGACACCGTGACCCGCGGCCAGGCCGTGGTGCGCTGGAACCCCGCCGCCGTCGAGGCCGCCGGCAAGTCCCCGGTGTGCCCCGTCGTCGCGCTCGAAGCCACCGCCGAGGCCCTCTCCGACCTCCGTGACAGCGGTGACGTGAAGGCCGGCGACAGCCTCTTCTCCTGGAACTGACGGCAGTGCCGTCGCGGGACGGCGAACAGGACAACCATCGCGGCGGGACCCGCCGCAGTATCGGAGACGGGTGAGATGGAGACAACGCTGCGAGGCGTCGGCGTGAGCCATGGCGTGGCGATCGGCGAGGTTCGGCACATGGGCACCGCGGTGCTGGAGCCGCCGGCCAAGCAGATCCCCACCGAGGACGCCGAGCGGGAGCAGGGGCGCGCCCGCCAGGCCGTGGACGCCGTGGCCGCCGACCTGACGGCGCGCGGCAACCTGGCGGGCGGTGAGGCGCAGGCCGTGCTGGAAGCGCAGGCCATGATGGCGCAGGACCCCGAACTGATGGCGGACGTGGACCGGCGGATCGCCGTCGGCAGCACCGCCGAGCGCGCCGTGTACGACGCCTTCGCTGCGTACCGGGAGCTGCTGGCCGGTGCCGGCGAGTACCTCGCGGGGCGCGTGGCCGACCTCGACGACGTGCGCAACCGCATCGTCGCGCGGCTGCTGGGCGTTCCGATGCCCGGTGTCCCGGACAGCGACCAGCCCTACGTGCTCGTGGCCCGGGACCTCGCTCCCGCCGACACGGCGCTGCTCGACCCGTCGCTGGTGCTCGGTTTCGTGACCGAGGAGGGCGGCCCGACCAGCCACAGTGCCATCCTGGCGCGGGCGCTGGGCGTGCCGGCCGTCGTGGCGCTGCCGGGCGCCGGTGAGCTGGCCGAGGGTACGTTCGTCGCCGTGGACGGCAGCACGGGTGACGTCTTCGTCAACCCGGGCGAGGAGAAGAAGGCGCAGCTTCGGGCCGCGGCCGCCGAGCGGAAGGCCGCGCTGGCCGCCGCGACGGGGCCGGGGGCGACCGCGGACGGGCACAAGATGCCGCTGCTGGCCAACGTGGGCGGCCCGGTGGACGTACCGGCCGCGGTGGAGGCGGGCGCCGAGGGTGTCGGTCTCTTCCGTACCGAGTTCCTCTTCCTGGACGACAGCAAGAGCGCTCCTTCCGAGGAGAAGCAGGTGGAGGCCTACCGGCAGGTGCTGGAGGCGTTCCCCGAGGGTCGGGTGGTCGTGCGGGTGCTGGACGCCGGCGCGGACAAGCCGCTGGAGTTCCTCACCCCGGCGGACGAGCCGAACCCCGCGCTGGGCGTGCGTGGCCTGCGGACGCTGCTGGACCACCCCGAGGTGCTGCGGACGCAGCTGACGGCGCTGGCCAAGGCCGCCGAGGGGCTGCCCGTCTACCTGGAAGTGATGGCGCCCATGGTGGCGGACCGCCAGGACGCGAAGGCGTTCGCGGACGCCTGCCGTGCGGCGGGGCTGCGGGCCAAGTTCGGCGCGATGGTCGAGATCCCGTCGGCCGCGCTGCGGGCGCGGTCGATCCTCCAGGAGGTCGAGTTCCTGTCGCTGGGGACCAACGACCTCGCGCAGTACACGTTCGCCGCGGACCGGCAGGTGGGTGCGGTGTCGCGGCTGCAGGACCCGTGGCAGCCGGCGCTGCTCGACCTGGTCGCGCTGTCCGCCGAGGCGGCCAAGGCCGAGGGCAAGAGCTGCGGCGTGTGCGGCGAGGCCGCGTCCGACCCGCTGCTGGCGTGTGTGCTGACCGGCCTGGGGGTCACCTCCCTGTCCATGGGTGCGGCGTCCATTCCGTACGTCCGCGCCACGCTGGCGAAGTACACGCTGGCGCAGTGCGAGCGGGCCGCGGCGGCGGCCCGTGCGGCGGACAGTGCCGAGGAGGCGCGCAGCGCGGCTCAGGCGGTGCTGTCCGGCGAGTAGCCGTACCGGCCGGCTCCGGTGTCTCCGGTGCCGGGGCGAGGGGCGTCCTGCCTGCGGGCGGGGCGCCCCTCGTGCGTTCCCTGCCGGATGGCGCCGGCTTCAGTGGCGGTGGTCCGTCGCCCCGCCCTCGTCCCCGAGGTCGGGGGGCACGCCGTAGTCGACGCCGGACTCGGGTGGGATGAGGTCGCCGGTATCGGCGTCGGTGCAGTAGGCGTCGAACACCTCGGACGCGGTCAGTGGTTCGAGGGCGCCGCCGCGCAGTCGCCAGCCGTAGACACGGTCGGCCGCGCCGGGGGTGCTGATACGGATGACCAGGCCGCCGGGGCTGCGGGTGGCGAGGCCGAGAGCGAGCACTCCGGTGAACTCGAGGGCCTCGGCCTCGTCCAGGCGGGTCGCGCCGTGCGGGTCCTGGTCGCCGTGCAGGGCGGAGGCGAGGGTTTCCGGTGGTGCGGAGACGGTGCAGACGAGGTGCCGCTCGCCGGGCGGGGCGGTGTCGAGGATGCGGACCAGGAGCCCGGAGGCGCGGGTGAAGGCCGCCCTGCCGATGTCCTCGCCGCAGGTCGGGCAGGGGCCCAGGCGGGTGAGGAGGACGGTGGCGTACTCCCAGGTGGCCTGGCGGACGGCTTCGTCGACGAGGGCGGGCAGCAGGTCGGCGAGCGGACGGCCGTCGTAGGGGACGGTGGGGCCGGTGGTGGCCAGTTCGGCGGTGAAGCGGGTGCGGCTGGCCGGCGCGTCCGGGTCGAGGCCGGTGTGGGCGCAAAACGCGGCGTAGTCCTCGGGGTCGAACAGGGCGAGCGTGGTGTGGGTGCCCTGTGCGGCGCGGGCCCGCAGGACGGTCTCCAGGTGCCGGAGGTAGGCCGCGTGGTCGTCGAAGGCGAAGGTGCGGTAGCGCCGCATGGCGCGGAAGTCGTGGTCGTCGGTGAGTACGCCGATGGTGCCGGCGATCTCGCGGCGCAGGACGCGTCGCAGGGTCTGGTGGTCGGTGTGCGCCATTTTTCCCCCAGTGCGCGGTCGATCAATGCTCACTCACCGTAACCGGTGGCACTGACAACGGCCGGCGGACGGCGGGCGCGGAGGGGGATGCGGCGGCGTATGCGCAGGTCGTGCGCTTGCGGCCGATCGCGCACCGGGTTTCCCGGGCGTCGCCGGTGCGGGGCGAGGGGCCCGGGGCCCGGTGCGGAGGGTGACCTTCCTGGGTTCAGGCGCGCTTGCGCGCGAGTTCCTCGTAGAAGCCGAGCAGGGCGAGGTCGTCGACGGAACCGGGGTTGACCGCCTTCTCCAGGGGGGTGCCCTGCAGGAGGCGCTTGACCGGGACCTCGATGCGCTTGCCGGTGAGGGTGTGCGGGATGCCGGGTACCTCGATGATCTCGTCGGGGACGTGGCGGGGGGAGAGCTGTTCGCGGATGGCCCGCTTCACGCGGTCCAGCAGTGCCGCGTCCAGGGTGCTGCCCGGTGCGAGGTGGACGAACAGGGGCATCCAGTAGCCGCCGTCGGGCTGTTCGATGCCGAGGACGAGGGATTCCCTGATCTCGGGGAGGCGTTCGACGACCTCGTAGATGTCGGCCGAGCCCATCCGTACGCCCTGCCGGTTGAGGGTGGAGTCGGAGCGGCCGTGGATGATCACGGTGCCGCGTGCGGTGAGGGTGATCCAGTCCCCGTGGCGCCAGACGGCGGGGTAGGTGTCGAAGTAGCTGTCGTGGTAGCGGCTGCCGTCGGGGTCGTTCCAGAAGTGGATCGGCATGGACGGCATGGGGTTGGTGACCACCAGTTCGCCGACCTCGTCGACGAGGGGCTCTCCGCCGGGGCCCCAGGACTGGAGGTCGGTGCCGAGGCCGGGGGCCTGGAGTTCGCCGGTGTACACGGGCAGGGTGGGTACGGCGCCGGCGAAGCAGGAGCAGACGTCGGTGCCGCCGCTGACGGAGGCGATCCACAGGTCGTCGCGGACCTCGTCGTGCAGCCAGCGGAACCCGTCGGGCGGCAGCGGTGAGCCGGTGGTGGCGACGCACTTGACCGCGGAGAGGTCGTGGTCGCGGCCGGGGTGGACGCCGGCCTTGCGGCAGGCCATGACGTAGGCGGCGGAGGTGCCGTAGAGGGTGGCGCCGGTGCGTTCGGCGATCCGCCACTGGGCGCCCGTGTCGGGGTGGCCCGGACTGCCGTCGTACAGGACGATCGTGGTGCCCGTCAGCAGGCCGGAGACGAGGAAGTTCCACATCATCCAGCCGGTCGAGGTGTACCAGAAGAAGCGGTCCTCGGGGCCGAGGTCGCAGTGCAGGCCGAGCTGCTTGAGGTGTTCGACCAGGATGCCGCCCTGCGACTGGACGATCGCCTTGGGCAGTCCGGTGGTGCCGGAGGAGTACAGCACCCACAGCGGGTGGTCGAAGGGGACCTGCTCGAAGACCGGCTCGGCGTTCCCGGACGTCAGCGCCGACCACTCCAGGGTGCCCTCGGGGGCTTCGGTGCCGAGCAGCGGGACGTGGACGACGGCGCGCAGGGTGGGCAGTTCGCGGCGCAGCTCGGCGACGACCGCGCGGCGGTCGTGCTCCTTGCCGCCGTAGCGGTAGCCGTCGACGGTGAACAGGACGACGGGTTCGACCTGCTGGAAGCGGTCCAGGACGCTGCGGGCGCCGAAGTCGGGGGCGCAGGAGGTCCAGACGGCGCCGACGGCGGCGGTGGCGAGGAGGGCGACGACGGCCTGCGGGATGTTGGGGAGGTAGCCGCTGATCCGGTCGCCGGGGCGCACGCCGAGGGCGCGCAGCTCTGCGGCGAGGGAGCCGACCTGGCGGCGCAGGTCGGACCAGGTCACCGGGCGCGGGTCGTGGGTCTCGTCCACGTACAGCAGGGCGGGTTCGCCGGCGCGGTCGGCCGCGGCGCGCAGGGCGTGCTCGGCGTAGTTGAGGGTGGCGCCGGGGAACCACTGGGCGCCCGGCATGGCGCGGTCACCGAGCACGCGCGTGTACGGCGTCGAGAAGCGGACGTCGAACCACTCGGTGACGGCCTTCCAGAAGGTGTCCAGCCGGTCGACGGACCACCGGTGCAGGGCCGGGTAGCCGCCCTCGGCCGGGGCGCCGTGGTGTTCGGCGGCCCATGCCTGGAACTGGGTGATGCGGGCCTGGGCGATCCGCTCGGGATCGGGCTGCCAGAGCGGCTGGGGGTTCGCGGTCGACATGGGAGGCTCCCGGCTGTACGCGTCGTGGGCGTCGGTCCGCGCACGGGCTGGGATGTGCGCGTGACGCGGCTGACAGGGACGATGCCATGTGATCGACTTCTACACCAGGGCGCGCCCCACATAGTCGATGGCATGGAGATGTGGTTGCGGCACGGGTGAACGGCAGTTGAACGACACACGCGCGTGGGGTGCTCGGTGGCAGGGTGAGCAGCATGGACGGTCGTGGCCTGGTGCGTTCGGTGAGTGTGGTCGGTTCGGGGAGAGCGGCGCGGGGGTTGCGCACCGTACGGGCGGCGTGGCGCAGGAGGCGTATCGACGCGGCGGGGCTGCCGCCGCGGGGCGCCGAGCGGGCCCGGGTGCCGGGGCAGGTGCAGGGGGCGGAGCCGGGTCCGGGCGGTGGCCTGATCCGGTTCGCCCGTTCCGAGCTGCGTGTCGTCGTCGCCGTGAACGGGGCGGTGTTCTGGGGGTGGGACGGGGCGGGTGCGCTGCCGTCGTACGCGCTGGCGGGCGATGGTCCCGAGCCGGATCCGCGGGCGGTGCTTGAGCCGGACAAGGACGGCGGCTGGCGGGTGGTGGCCGAGCGCGCGACGGTCGCCGTGTCGCGGCACGGCGCGGTGCGGGTGTGCACGCCGGGCGGGGTGATGTTGCGGCGGGATCTGCCGCCGCGCTGGTGGGAGCCGGTCGACGGGGGCGCGGCGCGGTGGATGCAGCGGTCGGAGGTGGCGGCGGACGCCCGGTTCTTCGGTCTGGGCGGCCGGGCGTGCGGTCCCCGGCTGCCGGACGGCGGGTACCGGCTGTGGAACACCGATCCGGGGCACGCGTTCGGGCCCGGCACGGATCCGCTGCACCTGACGATGCCGGTGCAGCTGGTGGTGGCGGACGCGGGCACGCACCTGGTGTTCCACGACACCACCTGGGACGGCACGGTGGAGCTGCGGGAGGGCGAGGAGGGGGCCGGTTCCGGGCACGACCGGGCGGGGCGCTGCGAGGTGCGGGTGGACGGCGGTCCGCTGCGCTGCTGGGTGGTGGTGGGCACACCCGCGCGCGTGCTGCAGACGTGGGCCTCGCTGACCGGGGCGCCGGCGCTGCCGCCCGCGTGGGCCCTGGGGCACCAGCACGCCGGGGGCTTCGGCGACGAGGAGGAGGTGCGCCGGGCCGTCACGGGGCACCAGGAGCGCGGGCTGCCGCTGGACGCGGTGCACCTGGACGACGGCCACCGGGTGTTCACCGTCGACGAGGAGCGCTTCCCGAAGCTGCCGGTGCTGGCGGACGAGCTGCGCCGGGACGGGATCCGGCTGGTGTCGGCCGTCGGCCCGGGGGTGCGGGCGGCCGCGGGCGACGCCGTGTTCGAGAGCGGTTCGGCCGTGGACGCGTTCGTGCGCGATCCGCGGGGCCGTGTGGTGCGGGGTGTCGGACGGGCCGGCGAGTCGGTCTTCCCGGACTTCACGGACGCGCGCGTGCGCGCGTGGTGGGGCGGGCTGTACGCGGAGCGGCTGAGGCAGGGGTTCGCGGGGTTCCGGCACGACATGGACGAGCCGACGTCGCCGGGCGCGTTCGGGGAGCCGACGCTGCCGCGTTCGGCCCGGCACGCGCTGGAGGGGCGCGGCGGCGACCACCGGGAGGCGCACAACGTGTACGCGCTGTGCATGGCCCGGGCGGCCGGCGAGGGCCTGCGCGAGCTGGTGCCCGGGGAGCGGCCCTTCGTGTTCTCCCGTTCGGGCTGGGCGGGGCTCCAGCGGTACGGGGGTGCCTGGTCGGGTGACGTGGCGACGGGCTGGCCGGGGCTGCGGGCGTCGCTGTCCCTGGTGCTGGGGCTCGGGCTGTGCGGGGTGCCGTACTCGGGTCCGGACGTGGGCGGTGCCGACGGCGGTGCGTCGGCGGAGCTGTACCTGCGGTGGCTGCAACTGGGTGCGTACCTGCCGCTGTTCCGCACGCGCGCGCGTGCGGGGGGCGGGGCGCCCTGGGAGTTCGGGGGCGGGGTGCTGGAGCACGCGCGCGCGGTGCTGCTCGAACGCCGGCGGCTGCTGCCGTACTTCGTGACGCTGGCACACCTGGCCCGCCGTACCGGCGCGCCCTGTGTGCGGCCGCTGTGGTGGGGGACGCCGGAGGACCGGGCGCTGCGCGACTGCGGGGACGCGTTCCTGCTGGGCGACGGCCTGCTGGTGGCTCCGGTGCTGGAGCCGGGCGCCGTCCGGCGGGAGGTGCGGCTGCCGCGGGGCCGCTGGTACGACACGGTGACGGAGGAGGCCCACGAGGGGCCGGCCCGGGTCGTCGTGGACGCGCCGCTGTCGCGGACGCCGGTGTTCGCGCGCGCGGGGGCGGTGCTGCCCGTGCGCGGCGCCGGCGGCGGGCTGGAGCTGGAGGTGTGGGCGCCCGCGCGCGGCCGGACCGGGGGCGGTCCGGTGGTGCCGGACGCGGGCGACGGGTGGGAGGAGCCGGAGGTCGAGCGTTACGTCGCCCGCCGGCACGGGGGCCGGGTGGTGGTCACCCGGGAGGGGGAGGACGGCGTGGAGCCGCCCCACCCGGTGCGGGTGCGGGGGCTCCGCTGAGCCGCCCCGCTCACACGTAGCGGCCCTCGAACCACGCCTTGACGGCCACCGTGTGCAGCGGGAAGGCGAGTTCCTCGGGCCTGCGCAGCAGTCGCCGGCCCTCCGTCTCGTCCGTGGGACCGGAGGGCGGCAGCCCGTCGGCCGGGCGCTCCGGGAGCGCGCCGAACAGCAGCAGGTGGCCGTCGGGTGAGCTCATGGCGTCGACGAGCCGGACGTCGCGGGCCGCGGCGTCGATGCCGGTCTCCTCCCTGAGTTCGCGCACGACGGCCTGTTTCCAGTCCTCGCGATCGTCGATGTAGCCGCCGGGCAGGGCCGTGCCGCCGCGCGCGGGGTCGATGGTGCGGGTGATGACGACCAGGGCCGTGCCCTTGGCGTCGTACACGGGCTGGAGGGCGATGGCGACCGGCAGTGGGTTGCGGTAGGCGACGGTTCCGCAGGACGGGCAGGTGCGCGGCCAGCCGGTGACGCCTTCTCCATAAGGCGCTCCGCAACGCGAACAGTAGGAGGCCGCCGCGGAGTTGGCAGTTGGGTGCTGAGTTTCGGACACGCGCGGACTGTATCCGATCAGAGGAGGGGCTGGTCCTGGCACAAGACGACACGAAATGTCATAAGACGACACGAAACGGCATGGGACACACGAAACGGCACGGGACGGCCGGGAGCGCACGCACGGGAACGGGGCGGCCGGAATCACCCCCGTCGATCCCGACCGCCCCTCCTGTACCACGACGCCATCCGCGGGCGTTCGGTTCACCGGATCGACCTGCTTGTTCACGGTTGCCCATGGCACTTACCTGACGCAGCGCCGGGTACGTCCCGAGACCGGAGGGCGCCACGCTGTGTGATCACCCGGGAATCCTGCGTGAACGTCTCATGAACTGCGCCTGGGCGCACGCGGGCGGGGCCATCATGCTTCCCGTGAGCTCCTGGACGGATACTCTGCGCTTCGCCTTCCAGCCGGTGGTCAACCTGAGGACGGGCGCGGTCGCCGCCCTGGAGACGCTCGCCCGCCCGGAGTCCGGCGACGTGCTCGCCGAGGCCCGCCGGGACCCGGAACTCGACGGCAGGCTCGCCGTCCTGGCGCTCCGCGCGGCGGCGCGCCAGGAGACGCTGCTGCCGCTGCACCTGAACGTGTTCGCGGCCACGCTCGCCGACCTCGGCGGTCTCACGCCGCTGCACGACGCCGTGCGGGCGGCGGGCCGCCTGCCCTGGGAGGTGACCCTCGACATCGTCCCGCCCTACACGCACGTACCGCAGCGGGCCCTGCTGGAGGCGGTCGCCTCGCTGCGCGCCCAGGGCTTCCGGATCAGCGCGGACGGCATCGGGGAGGGCGACGTGCCGCTGCGCCTGCTCACCGACCTCTCCCCCGACATCGTCAAGCTGGACGCCTCGCTGCTGACTCGGCCGGCCGCCGTGCGGGCGATGCGGACGCTGGGCGAGGAACTGGGCGCCCTGGTCGCGGTGGAGGGCGTGGAGACCGAGCCGCAGTGCGCGGCGGCAGTGGCGGCCGGCACGCAGCTGGCCCAGGGCGAGCTGTTCGCGCCGCCGGCCCGGATCCCCGTGGCGGACGTGTACGTTCCGCCCCTGACCCCCGCCACCGAGACCGTGCCCCGCTCCGGGCCGTCGGTGCGGGAATTCGTGCGGCCCGCCGCCGTGCTGCCGCTGACCGCCTCGGCCGGGCAGGTGCGGGCGCTGCTGACCGGGTCCTGGGACGTCTCCGGGGTGCTGCTCGTGGACCCGTCCGGCCGGCCCGTCCGGTCGGTGCACCGGTCACGCTTCCTGCTGTCGATGTCCGGCCGCTACGGGCACGCCCTGTACGCCGACCGGCCGGCCCTCAAACTGGGCGACCCGCCCCGCACGGTCGGCGTCGACGCGACGGCCTGGGAGGTCCTGGACGTGGTGGCGGTCGGCGGCCGGGACCGGACCTCGGACGACGTGGCGGTGGTCGACGGACACGGCCGGTGCGTGGGCGTCGTACGGCTGGCGGACCTGGTGCGGGCGCTGGCCGAGAGCCGGGTCGAGGAGGCGGCCGGGCTCAACCCGCTGACCCGGCTGCCCGGTTCGGACGCGATCGTGGACGAGGTGGACCGGCGGATCTCCACGGGCCGGCCGTTCGCGCTCAGCTGGCTGGACATCGACCACTTCAAGCAGGTCAACGACGGGGCCGGGTTCGCCGCGGGCGACGAGCTGATCCGCGCCGTGGGCGGCGCGCTCCGGCAGGCGGTCGCGGGGCACGCGCGCGTGGGGCACATCGGCGGGGACGACTTCCTGGTGCTGGCCGACGAGGAGGCGCTCGGCCCCCTGGTGACGACCGTGCTGGACGCCTCCTGGGCGGCGGGCGGGCGGCCGGTCACGCTGTCCCTGGCGACCGTCGTGTGCGGGCCGGGCAGCGTGCGGGACCACCGTCAGGCCGCCGCGCAGCTCGCTCCGCTGAAGAAGGCGGCCAAGGCGCTGAGCGGCGCGAGCTGGGTGCTCGGGCGGGCCGGGCTCCCCGGGCACGAGGTCCGGCGCGGCGGGCCGGGACCGGCGCCCGAGCGGACCTGGTACGCGGCCGCCGAACCCGGGTGGTGAGCGCGGGCCCCGCCGCCCGGGTCCGCCGCGCCGCGCGTCCCGGGTGGGGACCGGCCGGGCGCCCCCGGGCACCGCCGGCCGGGGACCGCGCACCCGCGGGCGCTCGGTCCCGGAGGGTCAGCCGATGGCGGCCGCGCGGCGTTCGGCCGCGTACGCCATCGCGTGCCGGACGAGGCCGATGAGGACATCCTTGACGGACTCCCGGTCCCGGGCGTCGGTCAGCAGGACGGGCACGCCGTCGTCCAGGTCGAGGGCCTGGCGGACCGTCTCGGTGGGGTAGCGGGCCGAGCCCTCGAAGCAGTTGACGCCGACGAGGAACGGGATGGACCGCCGCTCGAAGTAGTCGACGGCCGCGAAGCAGTCCTCCAGGCGCCGCGTGTCGGCGAGCACGACGGCGCCGAGGGCGCCCTCCGACAGCTCGTCCCACATGAACCAGAACCGCTCCTGCCCGGGCGTGCCGAAGAGGTAGAGCACCAGGTCCTCGCGGACCGTGATGCGGCCGAAGTCCATGGCCACCGTGGTGGTGTGCTTGGCCTCCACGCCGCTGGTGTCGTCGACGGGCCGCCCGGCCTCGCTGAGCAGCTCCTCGGTGCGCAGCGGCCTGATCTCGCTGACCGCGCCGACGAGGGTCGTCTTGCCCACGCCGAAGCCGCCGGCCACCAGGATCTTGAGCGTGACGGGCTCCACCGGAGGCTTGCCGCGCTCAGAACGCCCGAGGATCATCTTTCTCTTCTCCTGCTTGATGGGGGTCCGGCGACGGTCGGCCGTAGCCGCCGCCACCGGGGGTTTCGATGACGAGTACGTCGTCGGCGCCGACGTCCGCGCTGCCGCTGGCGCCGAGGTCGGTGACGGTGCCGTCGGCGCGCTCCACCCGGTTGGCGCCGAGCGCACCGGGTCCGCCGCCGGCCATGCCGTAGGGCGGCACGCGGCGGTGCTGGGAGAGCGTGGAGACGGTCATCGGCTCCAGGAACCGGATGCGGCGCACGGCGCCGTCGCCGCCGCGCCACCGGCCCGGGCCGCCGCTCCCCCGCCGGACGGCGAAGTCCTCCAGCCGGACCGGCAGCCGCCACTCCAGGATCTCCGGGTCGGTGAGCCGGGAGTTGGTCATGTGGGTCTGGACGACGTCGGCGCCGGGAAAGCCGTCGCCGGCGCCGGATCCGGAGGCGACGGTCTCGTAGTACTGGTGCCGGTCGTTGCCGAAGGTGACGTTGTTCATGGTGCCGGAACCTTCGGCCTGCACGCCGAGGGCGGCGTAGAGGGCGCCGGTGATGGCCTGCGAGGTCTCGACGTTGCCGGCGACGACGGCGGCGGGCGGCTCGGGGGCGAGCATCGAACCGGGCGGCACGGTGATGTCCAGGGGGCGCAGGCAGCCGTCGTTGAGCGGGATGTCGTCGGCGACCAGGGTGCGGAAGACGTACAGGACGGCCGCGTTCACGACCGCGGCGGGGGCGTTGAAGTTGGTGGCGAGCCGGGCGGAGGTGCCGGTGAAGTCGATGGCCGCCCGGCGTGCGGCGCGGTCGACGCGGACCGCGACCCGGATGACGGCGCCGGAGTCGGTCTCGTAGGCGTACGCGCCGTCGTCCAGGGCGTCGACCACGCGGCGGACGGCCTCCTCGGCGTTGTCCTGGACGTGCCGCATGTAGGCCTGGACGACGTCGAGGCCGTACGTCTCGATCATGTGCCGGACCTCGTCGACGCCCTTGCGGTTGGCGCCGATCTGGGCGCGCAGGTCGGCCAGGTTGGTCTCCGGGGCGCGGGACGGGTACGGCGCCCCGGTGAGCAGCCGGCGGGTCTCCTCCTCGCGGAAGCGGCCGTTCTCCGTGAGGAGCCAGTCGTCGAAGAGGACGCCCTCCTCCTCGATGGTGCGGCTGCGGGCCGGCATCGAGCCGGGGGTGATGCCGCCGATCTCGGCGTGGTGGCCGCGTGAGGCGACGTGGAAGAGGACCCGTGGCTCGCTCCGGGTGTCCGTGGTCCGGTCCTCGGCGAAGACGGGCGTGATCACGGTGACGTCCGGCAGGTGGGTGCCGCCGTGGTACGGGTCGTTGACGGCGTAGGCGTCGCCCGGCCGCATGGCGGAGCCGCGGCGGCGGATCACCTCTTTGACGCTGGTGCCCATGGAGCCCAGGTGGACGGGGATGTGGGGGGCGTTGGCCACCAGGTTCCCGTCCGGGTCGAACAGGGCGCAGGAGAAGTCCAGGCGCTCCTTGATGTTGACGGACTGCGCCGTGGCCTCCAGCCGTGCGCCCATCTGCTCGGCGATCGACATGAAGAGGTTGTTGAAGACCTCCAGCAGGACCGGATCGACGTCCGTGTCCGCTCGGGAACTCTGCGTAGTCGACGCGCGTTCCATCAGCAGATGCCCGTCGTCGTTCGCGGTGGCCCGCCAGCCGTCGTCCACGACGGTCGTGGCACCGGCCTCGGTGATGACCGCGGGGCCGGTGACGGACTCGCCGGGAGGAAGGGCCTCCCGGCGGTGGAGGGGCACCTCGTGCCAGGCGCCGCCGGTGTGGAGGCGGACGGCGCCGGGGGTCTGGGCGCGGCCCTCGTACGGGGCGAGGGCGGAGAGGTCGGGGGGTGCGGTGATGCCGGTGGCTTCGACGGAGAGGGCTTCCACGACGACGGGCCGGTTGAGCGTGAAGGAGTACGTGGCGCGATGACGTTCCTCGAAGGCCCGGCGCATGGCGTCGGGTCCGGCCAGTTGGACGGTGAGGGCGGTGTCGGTGCCGTCGTAGCGGAGCTGGGCGCGGCGGGTGATCCGGACGCGGTCCGGCGGGACGTCCTCGGCGTGGAGTTCGGCCCGCGCGGCGGCCTCCAGGTCCGCGGCCGTCCTGCGGACGCCGGGCATCGCGGCGGCTTCCAGGGGTGCCTCCACCGACTGCTCGCGCATGGCGGTGGTGTCGGCGAGTCCGATGCCGAGCGCCGAGAGCACACCGGCCATGGGGGGCACGAGGACGGTGCGGATGCCGAGCGCGTCCGCGACCCGGCACGCGTGCTGGCCGCCGGCCCCGCCGAAGGTGGTGAGCGCGTAGCGGGTGACGTCGTGGCCCTTCTGGACGGAGATCCGCTTGACGGCGTTGGCGATGCCGGCGACGGCGATCCGGAGGTAGCCCTCGGCCACCTGCTCGGGGGTGCGGTCGTCGCCGGTGCGGTCGTGGATCTCGCGCGCGAGCGCGGTGAACCGCTCCCGGACGAGGGCGGCGTCCAGCGGCTGGTCGCCGCCGGGGCCGAAGACGGCGGGGAAGTGGGCGGGCTGGACGCGGCCGAGCATCACGTTGGCGTCGGTGACGGTGAGGGGGCCGCCGGCGCGGTAGCAGGCGGGGCCGGGGTCGGCACCGGCCGAGTCGGGGCCGACCCGGTAGCGGGCGCCGTCGAAGTGCAGGACGGAGCCGCCGCCGGCGGCGACGGTGTGGATGTCCAGCATGGGGGCGCGCAGCCGGACGCCCGCGAGCTGCGTGGTGAACACGCGCTCGTAGGCGCCGGCGAAGTGCGAGACGTCGGTGGAGGTGCCGCCCATGTCGAAGCCGATGACGCGGTCGAAGCCGGCGCGCTGCGACATACGGGCCATGCCGACGATGCCGCCGGCGGGTCCGGAGAGGACGGCGTCCTTGCCGCGGAACCGCCCCGCCTCCGTCAGCCCGCCGTTGGACTGCATGAACAGCAGCCGGGTGCCCCGCAGCTCGTCGGCGACGTGCCGGACGTAGCGGCGCAGCACGGGCGAGAGGTAGGCGTCGACGACGGCGGTGTCCCCGCGCGGGACGAACTTCATCAGCGGGCTGACCTCGCTGGACAGCGAGATCTGCGGGAAGCCGACGCGGGCGGCGAGGTCGCCGACGGCGCGCTCGTGTCCCGGGTGGGCGTGACTGTGCAGGCAGGCGACGGCGACCGCGCGGATCCCGTCGTCGTACGCCTCCCGCAGCGGGCCGGCCAGGGCGTCCAGGTCGGGGGCGTGCAGGACGGTGCCGTCGGCGGCGAGGCGTTCGTCGACCTCCACGACCCGCTCGTGGAGCGGCTCGGGCAGTTCGATGCGGCGGGCGAAGATGCGGGGGCGGTTCTGGTAGGCGATGCGCAGGGCGTCGCGGAAGCCGCGGGTGACGACGAGGAGGGTGCGCTCGCCCGTGCGTTCCAGCAGGGCGTTGGTGGCGACCGTGGTGCCCATCCGGACGGACTCGACGGGGTCCGTGGAGTCGCCGAGGAGTTCGCGCACCCCGGCCACGGCGGCGTCGGCGTACCGGGCCGGGTTGTCGGACAGCAGTTTGTGTGTGAGCAGCCGGCCGTCCGGACGGCGCGCGACGATGTCGGTGAAGGTGCCGCCCCGGTCGACCCAGAACTGCCAGCCAGTCACCTCACCACCTCGCTTCCGCGCCGGTCACAGCGCCCGGAGGCCGTTGATCACGTCGCGCAGAATACTCTCGTCCGGGAGTTCCGCCGGGGGCACCGGCCGGTTCACGTGGACGAGTTCGGCGTGCACCAGGTCGCCGATGAGGACGCGGACCACGCCGATGGGCAGGTCGAGGTCAGCGGCGAGTTCGGCGACCGACTGCGGTTCGTCCCGGCACAGCCCGACGATGTCCACGTGCTCGGGGGACAGCGTCGGGTCCGATTCGGGGTCGTCGGCTCCGGGCTCCGTGACGACCACGGCGATCAGATCGAGGCGGTGCTGGGCCGCACTCGTGGTGCGGCCACGTGTCATGGCGTATGGCCGGACGACCGGTCCGGCCTCGTCGTCGAACCAGTGGCTTCCTGCCTGACCGTCTCCGCTCATGTCATCCCACTACCCGCCTGCGGGCAGATCGGTGCGCGGGGCGGTGCCCAGATGCGCGCCGACCCGCTTGACGAGGAGCGTCATCTCGTAGGCGACCTGTCCGACGTCGGAGTCGGCGTCGGACAGGACGGCGAGACAGCTCCCGTCACCGGCGGCGGTGACGAAGAGGAAGGCGCCGTCGAGCTCGACCACCGTCTGCCGCACGCTGCCGGCGTCGAAGTGGCGCCCGACGCCCTTGGCAAGGCTGTGGAAGCCGGACGCCACGGCGGCCAGGTGCTCGCTGTCCTCCCTGGTGAGGTCCTTGGACACGCCCGTCGCCAGTCCGTCGCCGGACAGGATGACCGCCTTGCGGATGCTGGCGACCCGGTCGACGAGCTCGTCGAGGAGCCAGTTCAGCTCCCCCTGGCTGGTCGGTGTGTGGCGGGTGGCCTTCGGTGCGGTCATCGACCGTCCCCCTTAGTCGTTCCTGGTGCTGTGCCGTCTTGGGCGCCGTCGTCCGCGGCGTTCTCCTCCCGGCCGCGCTGCCAGCCGCGCTGGAGCGAGGCCATACGGCTGCGGACCTCGTCGGCGTCGCGGTCGGCGGGCTCGGCGGCGCGGTCGGTGCGCCGTTCGGTGTCCCGTTTGAGCTGGGGAGCCAGGCTGGCCTGGCGTACGCGCCGGGGCAGCGCCCCGGCTCCGGCCTGCGGGGCCGCCTCACCGGTGGGTGCGGGGCTCCCACCGTGGGGCGGTGCGGTGTCCGCGGGGCCGGCGGCGGGGGCCTGGGTCCGGGTACGCCGGGGCAGCGCCGGGGCACCGGGGGCCGCGGTGGTCTCCTGGGCGTCCGCGGTGGTGTCGCGGTTCCCGGCGCGGTCGGTGAGCCCGGCGGGGCGCCGGGTGCCCGCGGCGCGGCGGCGGGCGGGCAGCGGGGCCGGTCCGTCCGGGTCGTCGGGCCGCTGCGCCGCGGCGGCGGGTCCCCGCTCCGGTTCGCCGCGCCGGGGCCGCTGGTCGGTGACGGGTTTGCCGTGGGAGCTGACCAGCTTGGGCGCCCGGCGCCGCGTCAGCGGCAGGGCGTCGCGGGCGGCGGCCGGGTCGGGGGCCGGCCCGTCGGCCGGCGTGGCCGCCCGCTCGTCGCCCGCCGGGCGGGGGCGGCGGGGCCGGAACAGGCCGCCGCGCTCGCTGTCCTCGTCGCCGAGGGCACCGGGGAAGCCGTCCAGCGCGTCGAGGTCGACGGGCGCTTCGAGTTCCACGGGGCCGTCCAGCAGGGAGGTCGGCAGTCCGGGCAGTTGCAGCGGTGCCGGGGTCCGTCCGGCGGCGCGGCCCGGTGCCGGTTCGGCGCCGGTGGCCTGGTGGGTCCGGTCGAGCCGGAAGCCGATGCCGTTGGTGTCCGGGACGTCGTCGGTCAGCAGCGCGTCGGGGATGAACACCACGGCGGTGGTGCCGCCGTACGGCGAGGGCTGGAGGGAGACGCGGACGTTCTGGCGCTGGGCGAGGCGGCTGACCACGAACAGGCCCAGCCGGTCGGTGTCGGACAGTTCGAACTCGGGGGTCTCGGCGAGCCGCAGGTTGGCGTCCAGGAGGGCCTCGGCGGTCATGCCGAGTCCTCTGTCGTGGATCTCCAGGGTGAAGCCGTTGGCGACCCGCTCCCCGATGACCTGCACGGCCGTGTGCGGGGGCGAGAAGACCGTGGCGTTCTCCAGGAGTTCGGCCACGAGGTGGGTGAGGTCGGCGACGGCGGGCCCGGTGACGGCGACCCGCGGCAGCCGGCGGACCTCGATGCGCTCGTAGTCCTCGACCTCGGCGACGGCTGCGCGGACGATGTCCATCAGCTGCACGGGCCTGCGCCACTGCCGGGAGGGCGCGGCACCGGAGAGGATCACCAGGCCCTCGGCGTGGCGGCGCATGCGGGTGGTGAGGTGGTCCAGTCGGAACAGGTCGGCGAGTTCGTCGGTGTCCTCGGTGCGGCGCTCCATGCTGTCGAGCAGGGTGAGCTGCTTGTGCAGCAGGACCTGGCTGCGGCGGGCGAGGTTGACGAAGACCTCGGATACGCCGGAGCGCAGTTCGGCCTGCTTGACGGCGGCCTCGACGGCGGCGCGCTGGAGGGTGTTGAGGGCCTGGCCGACCTCGCCGATCTCGTTCTTGTCGTACTCCAGGCGCGGCACCTCGGTCTCGACGTCGACCTGTTCGCCCGCGGACAGCCGGCGCATCACGCTGGGCAGCCGGACGCCGGACGCCTCGTGCGCCTCCATCCGGAGCTGGCGCAGGTCGCGGATGAGCGCGCGGCCGATCCGGACGGACAGGACGATGGAGACGAGGAGCGCGACGAGACCGAGGAGGCCCGCGACGGCCGCCTGCAGGATGACGCCCAGAGCGACGGGGCGCATCCGGTCCTGGAAGCGGTCGCCCACCTGGTCGTCCAGGTCGCCGAGTTCGGCCAGCGCGGTCGCCGCGGCGGAGTCCCAGCTCTTGGCGGTGACACCGCGGGGGGTGCCGGAGTCCGTGGCGATGGCCGCCCGCTCGGCCACCCGCAGCGGGGCCGTGGTGGCGTTCCTCCAGAAGCGTTCGTAGCGTTCGCGTTCGGTGGCGGGCAGCAGCGGGAGGCTGATGTCGTACAGGAGGGTGCGCTGGGCGACGAGGTCGGAGATGTCGCGGGTCTCGTCGTGGGTGAGCCGGCCGACGACGAGGGAGGAGCCGAGCAGGGCGTCCTCGCGGGAGAGCAGTTCGCGGGCGCGGGTGACGTTGACCAGGGCGCGGGCCTGCTTGTCGGCCTCGACGGCGTCGATGCCGTCGAGGGCCGCGAGCAGCGCGTAGCAGGGGTCCACGAGGCGGTTGTAGAGGTCGTAGGCCTGGGCGCGGGTGACCGTGCCCTCCTCGACGCTGCGGCGCAGGGAGCGGAGGCCGTCCAGGGCGTCCAGGACGGCGGTCAGGTGGTCGCGGTCGTCGCCGTCCAGCCGGTCCCGGTGGCTCCGGGCGTTGCCGCGGATCGTGGTGATCTCACGGTCGGTGGCGGTGCGGGTGCGGCGCAGCGCCGCGAGGGCGTCGGAGGCCCGCGGGTCGGCGAGGTAGACGAGGGTCTGGCGGCGCTCCTGCTGCAGGACCCGGACCGTGTCCTCGACGGGGTAGCCGATGTTCTCGACGGCGTCGGACACGTGGAACAGCCGGGCGGCCTCGCGCCCCGTGAGCAGCGTGGCGAAGCCCCAGATGGCGGTCAGGGAAACCAGCGGCACGAGAAGCAGCGCCACGATCTTCCGGCGGATGGACTTCCCGCGAAAGCGCATGGCCTCCCCCAGCTCGACCCCCGCCGGCCGGGGGTGCTCATGTCCGTCAACAAACGGCGCGAGCCTACTACCGCCTCACAGGTAACTCGAAGGCATGTCCGGAGCGTGAACTTCCGCACCGGCGGCGAGAGATGACGAGTTGTCCGGCCATGAGAGGAGATTGCCACCGCAATCCGGGCGTGCTGGGCGGTGCGCGGGCGCTCTCATTGAAGGGTGGTTGGCCGGTTTTCGCCGCCGGGGAATCTTCACGCGGTCTCGTTCGTCCTTCTCCATGGGTGTGGGGGGCGGAGCGGGCCACAGGAGCCGCATGACACACCCTGGCGGCGTAAAGCAGCGCAAGCCGGGCAGCCACTGGGGAGTCGGAGTCTTCGGGAACCGGGTCTTCGGATACCGGGGGCGATCGGTCTGCTGGCGGTGGGGAGTGACACGGTGACGGGCACGGCTGAGCAGCATGAGGCGTCCGAGTGGGGTGCGGCGGGGCGCGCGCGGGTGCGGGGGGACGGGGCGGCGCCGGAGCGCGGCTTCCCGGGACCGAGGGGTTCCGGCGAGCGGACGGGTGACGAACAGCGGCAGGGCTCTGCGCCGTTGTGGGTCGAGGAGCCCGCGCGCCGGCATCCGATGCCCGACCCGGTGCGCGCGGCGGCGGTGAGAGCCGTCCTGGTGATCGCGGTGACGCTGATCCAGGCGATGGTGGCGTTCCTGTGCACGCTGGCCGGCTCCTGGCTGGCGTTCCCGATGGTGATCAGCGGGGTGGCGAGCACCGTGGCGGCCACCTGGACCGTGGTCGACGTGTGGGTGACCCGCCAGGTGTGGCGCCAGCGGTACGGCGTGGTGTCCGAGCCGAGCAGCACGGCCCGGTCCCTCCGCCGGGAGCGGCGGGCCCGCCGTAGCGGGGAGCGGGCGTCGCTGCCGGAGCAGGAACCGATACGCCGCCGGGGCGGCGCCGGTCAGCTGTCGCACCCCTGAGCCCCGCGCCCCCGCGGGACCGGGGCGCCTGGATACCATGACGTCTCGCATGGCGCACGACTCGGCACTGTGCGCAACAGCGCCCGCGGGACGGCCGTCGTGTCAGGGGTCTCCCGCGGACGCGGCCCGGATCCGACCGGACCGGGCGCACAGGTGGTGAGAGTGGAGCCATGGCCCGCACGCAGAGGCAGTCCGACCAGGCGGCGACCGCGGGGAGCCCGGAGGCCGCCGGCCGGCGCAGCGGCCGCGGGGCGGCCGGCGCCGTGCAGTCGGTGGACCGGGCCGTGAGCGTGCTGGAGATCCTGGCCCGCCGCGGCGAGGCGGGCGTCACCGAGATCGCCCGGGAACTGGACGTCCACAAGTCCACGGCGTTCCGGCTGCTCGGCGCCCTGGAGAACCGCGGGCTGGTGGCCCGGGCCAAGGACCGCGGCACGTACTGCCTGGGGGCCGGCGTCCTGCGCCTGGCGGGGGCGGCGGCGGTGCGTCTCGACATCTCCCAGGAGGGCGTCCCGGTCTGCCGGGAGGTCGCCGACGAGCTCGGCGAGACGGTCAACATCGCCGTGTTCGACGAGGACGCGGCGGTCAACATCATGCAGGCCCGCGGCACCGCGGCGGTGTCCGCGCAGAACTGGCTGGGCAGGCGCACCCCGCTGCACGCCACCTCCAGCGGCAAGGTGTTCCTCGCGCACATGGCGCCGCCCCTGCGCGAGGGGCTGCTGGCGCGGCCGCTGCCGCGGTTCACGGATCGTACGGTCACCGGCGCGGCGAGGCTGCGCACCGAACTGGAGGCCGTGGTCCGGCAGGGGTACGGCGTGACGGTCGAGGAGCTGGAACCGGGACTCGCGGCCGTCGCGGCTCCGGTGCGCGCGCACGACGGCCAGGTGATCGCGGCGATCAGCGTCTCGGGGCCGGTGTACCGGCTCGACGCCGGCCGGCTGCCGGAGGTCGCCGGGCGGATGGTCGCGGCGGGCGCCGAGCTGTCCCGGCGCATGGGGTACGGCTTCTGACCGGACGGCCCCGCCGAGACCGGCCGGGCCCGCCGGGAGCACTCCGCCCCGGCGGGCCCGGCCCGATCGTTCCGCCGCCGCGCACCCCCGTGTGCTGCGCGGCGGCGGTGGGCCGGTGACCGGCCCGCCCGCTGATCAGCCGGCGGGTGTCGCCGGTGCGGGCGCCGGCTTCCTGAACATCCGCGTCGCCGTGATCTCGCTGCGCACCGCCTCCCCGTCCCGGGGCTGCTGGGGCAGACCGGGCCGCAGGTGCTCCTCCACACTGATGTACTTCAGGCCCGCCCTGAGGTCGGCGTCGTTGCGCAACCGGATGACCAGCGGGAACTCGGCCAGGGCGGTGGTGTCGAACAGGCCCGTGGTGTAGAGCAGCTGGACGCCCAGCGCGTCGGACACGGCCCGCTGGAGCTCCAGCAGGTACGTGGCGTTGGCGCGGCCGATCGGGTTGTCCAGGAAGAGCGTGCCGGCGTGCCGCTGCTTGTCCCGGCCCCGGTCGTTCGACCGCAGCGCGGCCATCGTGCAGTACAGGGCGATGGCGGCGGTGAGCAGCTGGCCGCCCGAGAACACGTCGCCCATCTGGCCGACGGGGACGCGCTCGGCGCGCAGGACGGCGTCGGGCTTGAGGATCTCGACGGCCACGCCCCTGGGCTGCAGCGCCGCGGCGACCCCGCGCAGCAGCAGGGACATGCCGTCGCGGCGCAGGTCGGAGTTCTTCCGGACGGCCGCGCGCGTGGCCTCGTCGACGACCTCGCCGAGCCGTTCGGTGAGCGTGGCCTGGTCGGGTTCGTCGAAGCGGATGCGCAGGAACTCCTGCCCGGACCACTCGCCGAGCCCCTCCGGCAGCCGGGAGAGCCGCTGGGCGGACCGCAGGGTCGCCAGGGAGGACTCCACGAGACCGCGCAGCCGGTCCACGATCGAGTCGCGGTTGCGTTCCAGCTGGGCCAGCTCGTCCGTCAGGACGCGCAGCCGGGGGGCGAAGGCGTCGGCCCACTTCTGGGCGTGCTCGGGCAGCGCGGCGGCGGGCAGCTCGCGGATCTGCTGCCGGGCGGGGGTGCGGACCTGCTCGTAGCGCGTGGAGTTGGCGTGCCGGACGAGGACGTCGCTCGCCTCGCGCACGGCCGACTCGGCGGCGGACAGGTCGGCGGCGCAGCCGCGCAGCGAGCGGCGGGCCTCGGCGGCGGAGTGCCGGGCCTCCTCCAGGGTGCCGGGGTACGGCTCCGGCTCCTCCTGCTCCTCCTCGGGGGCGTGCTCGCGCAGCAGGTCGCGGAGCATCGCGGCGATCTCGTCGAAGCCGCCGGCCGCGTCCTCGGCGGCGCGGTGGGCGTCCAGCAGCTCGGCGTGTGCCGCGCGGGCCTCCGCCAGCGCGCCGGTGCGGGTGGCGAGTTCGGTGGTGGCGGCGCGCAGCAGCGACTGGGCGTGCTCGGCGTCGCGCGGGACGAGTTCCCCGGGCAGCCCGGTGTGCTCCTCGCCGTCCTCGGGCGCGTGCCGCTCGGCCTCGCCGCGCAGCCGGCCGAGCTGCTCGCTCGCGGTCGACACGCGGGTCTCCAGGAGTTGCACCAGCTCCTCCGCGCGCGCGGCGGCGGCCTGCCGGGACGGCCCGTCGGAGCCGTCGGTCGACTGGAGCAGCTGCTCGGCCCGGGTGCGGACCTTGTTGCTGAGCCGGTCCAGATCGGCGCGGGCGGCGCTCTCGTCGCTCTCCGCGCGGGCCTGCTCGGCGCGCAGGTCGGCGCCGACGCCGACCTTCTCGTACACCTGGGACGCGGCACGGTAGGCCTCGCGGAGGGCGGGCAGGGCCGCCTTCGGGGTGTCCGTGTCCTCGACGGGCAGCTCTTCGGGGGCGCCGGCGATCTCGGCGCGCTCGGCGCGCAGGGCGCGGGCGGTGCGGCGGGCGTCGTCGGCGGCGCGCTGGGCGGCACGGCGGTCCTCGTCGGCGGCGCGGGCGCGCTCCAGGCAGACCTGGGCGCGGGTCTCGGACTCGGCGGCCTCGTCGGCCAGTTCGCGGAGCTTCACCTGCCAGCCGGCGCGCTCGCGGAGCCGGAAGGCGAGGCCGGCGAGGGCGTCGGCGGCGCGCCGGGCCCTCTGGGCGGCCTCCTGGCGCTCGTCGCGGACCTGTACGGCCTCGGCCGCGACCTCGTCGGCCTCCGCGCGGGCGGTGCGCGCCTCGGCGAGTTCGGCCTCGGTCTCCTCGGCGAACGCGCGGGCCTCCTCGGCGGCCCGGGCCAGCTCGACGAGGCGGCCGGCGGGGCAGCCGGTGCGCCAGGAGGCGAGCCGCGCGGCCAGTTCGCGGTCCTTGCCGAGGCGGGCGGCGAGGGCGCGGATCTCCTCGTCGCGCTCGGTGGCCCGCGCGCGCAGTGCCTGCCGTTCCTCGTCGGCGGCGTGCTCGTCGTGCATGGCCGGGTTCGGCGGTACGAGGAACACGTCGCCGGGGGCGGTGTCCGCGGCGGGGGGCGGGGCGAGCAGCGCGGCGGCGGTGCCGACGGCGACGGCCGAGCGGGGCAGCAGGGCGGCGTCGCCGAGTGCCTCGCGGGCACGCGCGTGCGTGGCCGGGTCGGTGATGATGACGCCGTCGACGAGTTCGGGGCGGGCGGCGAGCACGCGCGCGTGGTCGGCGGGGTCGACGGCCTGGGCGAGGTAGCGCCAGCCGGGCAGGGCCGGGATGCCGTGCTCGCCCAGGAACTCGACGGTGGCCAGGACGTCCGGGCCGGGCGGCAGCAGCCCGCCGTCACCGAGGGCACCGAGGATCCGGGAGTCGTCGGCGGCGGCCGTGCGCAGGTCGAACAGGTGGCGTTCGGCGCTCGACACGGCGTCGTCGAGGAGTGCGCGCAACTCGTCGGCGAAGCGGTCGAGTTCCTCGGGCCCGAGGGCTCCCTCGCCGACGGTCCTCGGCGGTTCGGGGGCCGGGGCGGCGTCGTCCGCGCCCGTCCGGGGGCCGGGGACGCGGGCCGCGCCGGCCGCGCCCGGCAGGCTCAGCAGCTCCGCGAGCCGTTCCTCGGTAGCCAGCGCCTCGGCGAGGCGCCGTTCCGCGGTGTGCGCCCGTTCGGCGGCGCCGGCCGCGTCGGCCGCGCGGGCCGCCGTCAGCTCGGCGCGGGACTCGGCGGAGGCCGCCTCGCGCGCGTGCTCGGCGGCCTTGCGGGCGGCTTCGCGGGCGGTGTCCCAGGCGGCGACCGCGGTCTTCTCGGCGTCGCTGGCGGCGAGGGCGGCCCGCGCCGGGTCGGCGTCCGGGGTGCTGTCGTCCAGCCAGCCCGCGCGGACCGCCTCGGCGGTCTCCTGCTCGACCTCGGTGAGCCGCTGGCGCAGGTGCCCGATCTCGCTGCGGGCCCGCTGCGCCTCGGTGGCGGCGGAGGTGGCGTCCCGGTGGGCGGCGTCGCCGGCCTCCTGGAGCGCGGCGGAGCGCTCCTCCTCCTCGTTGGCGAGGGCGTCGGCGCGCTCGGCGGCGGCGTGCAGGGCACGTACCAGGTCCACGGCGGCCTTGGCGCGCGCGGCGAGTGCGGGGGCCGCGTCCCGCTCGGCCTCCTGGATGGCGGCGGAGACGCGCGCGACGCGGTCGGCGGCGGCGCGGTGGCGCAGCACGGCCTCGGCGGCCTGCCAGGCGGCGTGCAGGGTGCGGGCGTCGGCCAGTTCGCGCTTCTGCGCGGCGGCGGACTTCTCGGCGGCGGCGAGCGCCAGCGAGGCGTGCCGGTAGGCGAGTTCGGCGGCGACGAGGGCGCTGCGCTCGCGGGCGCCCTCGGAGTGCGTGACGGCGTACGCGGCGGCCGTGACCCGCTGGGCGAGGTCGGCGGCCCGGACCCGCTCCCGCACGGCCCGCGCGGACAGCCGCCGGGCCAGCGTGCGGGTGCGGCGCTCGGCTCCCGCGTGGACGTCACGCGCGCGTGCGCGCGCTTCGGCCGCCTCTACGATCCGGCCGAGCAGGTCGACCGAGCCGGCGGTGAAGTCCCGTTCGGCGATCAGCTCGGCGCGCCGGCCCAGCTTGTCGCCGAAGCCGCCGACGAGGTCGGCGAGGCCGTCGGTGTCACGGGTGTCGGTGACCGCGCGCAACAGCAGGTCGGTGAAGTCGGCGTCCTTCTTGACCGCGAAGAGGCCGGCCGCCTCGCCCTCGTCGGCGTTCATCTCGCGCTGGTAGCGGAAGAGTTCGGGGTCGAGGCCGAGGTCGCCGAGGTGCTCGATCCACCGGTCGTGGATCTCCTCCCAGTGCACCTCCAGGTGCGGGTACGCCTTCCCGGCCTCCGTCAGGGCGTCGCGGAAGCCCTTCATGGTGCGGCGGCGGCCCTGCGCCCCGGACGTGCCCTCGGCGGGCGGCCGTACGGCGGTGGCCTCGGCGACGGGCAGGTTGTCCAGGCTGAGCCCGGGGCCGGGCCGGAAGGAGTACCAGGCCTCGGCGAACTTGCGCGGGTCGTTGGAGACCTGGCGTCCGCGCCACTCGCTGGCCTTGCCGACGACCACGCACTCGCCGGTCTGCACGTGCTGCCACTCCAGGGCCACGTGGCCGCAGTCGTCGGCGAGCAGGAACTTGCGCAGCACGCCGGAGCTGGCGCCGCCCAGGGTGTTGCGGTGGCCGGGCAGCATCACCGAGAAGATGAGCTTGAGCAGGACGGACTTGCCGCCGCCGTTCTCCAGGAACAGCACGCCCGCGGGCGCGGGCCGGCGCGGCGGACCGGACGGCTCGTCCTGGAAGAACTCCGCCTGGGTGGGCGCCGGGTCGGGCACGGGCCGGCCGACACCCCGCAGGTCAAGCACGGTGTCGGCGTAGCGCGCACCGGCGGGGCCGATGGAGTAGAGGCGGACCCGGGACAGCTCGTACATGGCGGACTCTCGTAAGTCGGTGAGGGGTGCGGTGGTTCGGGTGCGGGGCTGCGCCGGCTTCGGGCGTCAGGAGTGGAAGGGCAGCCCGGCGTCGGCCACCAGGTCGAGGTCGTCGGTGTCCTCGGGGGGCAGCAGGCCGGCGGTGCCGTCGGTGACCGGGACGACGCCCAGCTCCAGCAGTTCGGCCAGGGCGGCGCTGCCGGCCATGTCGCGGACCTGGAGCTGGTAGCGGGCGGTGGTGCGGTACGTGCCGCCGTTGTCGTCGCCGGTGCGCTGGAGGAAGCCCGAGTCGGTGAGGAAGGCCAGTGCCTTCGCCACGATGCCGGTGGTGGAGGCGGCCGGGCGGCGGGCGTCCTTGGTGGCCCCGGTGGCGCTGCGCCGGGCCCAGACCCGCCAGGCGGCCTCCAGGCCGGGGGCGTCGGTGGCCGGGTCGGTGTTCTCGCCCTGCTCGGCGGCGCGCTCCTCCAGGCGGCGGCACGCCTGCCGGACGAAGGCGTCGACGCCGTTGACGGTGACCCGGCCGATGTAGGAGTCGTCGGACAGGTCCTCGGGACGCGGGAACGCCAGCGCGGCGGCGGCGAGGTGGGCGAGTCCGTGCAGGAAGCGGTCGCCGGAGTCGGCGGCGGCGCGACGCGCGTAGTCGCCCATGCGGACGGCGAAGACGGAGTCCTCGGCGGCGGTCACGGCCATGCCCGCGCGCGGGGACACCTCCAGCACGACGAGCCCGAGGCCGGCGGCGACGGCGTCGGCGAGCCGGGCGAACGCCGGGTCGTCGCGGTGGCGGCGCAGCAGCTCCGTGTACTCCTGGTCGCGGGCGGGCGCCAGCTTGGGCTGGAGGCCGAAGGCGACGAGCCGCGCCGCGTCCGCGGCGTCGGCGGGGGTGACGGCGGTGGGCGCCGACGGGGCGGGGGGTTCCGCCTCACTCCACTCGACGGGCTCGCTCACGGACACAACTCCTCGGTTTCGGAACTCGGTGCGGGGGCGGCGCCCCGGAGGGCGCGGCCGGGTCTCGGCGGGCCGCCGCGCCGCGGGACGCGGCAGTGTGCGGCGGGTGCGCGGCAGGGTGTGGCGGGCGCAAACCCGGATGTGACGGGTGCGCGGCCGGGCGTGGCGGGCGCGCGCCCGGATGCGGCGGACACGCTGCCGGGTACGGCGGGCGGGGACCCGGGGATGGCGGGCTCGCGGCCGACTGCGGCGGACACGTGCCCGGGCACAGCGGGCACGCGGCCGGACGCGACGGACACTAGGCCGGACGCGGCAGGTGCGCGGCCGGGCGTGGCGGGCGCAAGCCCAGATGTGACGGGTGCGCGGCCGGGCGTGGCGGGTGCGCGCCCGGTGTACGGCACCCGGCCGCCGCGGGGCATCAGGCGGCCTCCGTCCGGTCCGCCGCCATGCCGGCCGCGTCCAGCAGCGCGGTGCCCACGATCAGGTCCGCGCCGCCGAACTCGGGGTCGTCCAGCTCGGTCCCGTCGTCCACGGCGAACAGCAGCTTCTCCTCGCCCTGCCGGTAGGCCGTGCCGACGGCGGGGCTGGCCGCGTGGACCGCCAGCAGGGCGACCAGGTAGGCCAGGTCGGGGTCACCGGTCCGCCGGGCCTCGGCGAGCAGCCCCGACAGCCGCCGCGGCGCGTCCGCGGGCAGGTCGAGCAGTTCGGTCGCCGCGGCGAGCTGCTCCTCGCTGAACCGGCTGTCGTCCGGCGTCGCGATCAGGTCGGGCTCGGGCATCTCCGCGCCCAGGTGCTCGCGCTCCACGGGGGGCGTCAGCAGGATGTCGACGAGGTCCACAACGCGGACGGAGACCGGGGTGCGCAGTCCCGTGCCGCGCGCGAAGAACGCGTCCGTGACCCGGCCGGCCTGCTCCAGGGGCAGCGGCAGGACGGGGGCGAGGAGGTGGCCGTAGAGGTCTATACCGGAGGTCGCGGCCGGGGTGGCGAAGGCCTGCCGGTCCTGTTCGGCGCGGAACAGCGGGCCCGCCTCCAGCAGGCGCGACTGGAGCTGGGTGTGGCGCCGGATGCAGTCCTTGACGATGTCGACGAGTTCGGCGGCGCGGCGCTTGTTCCCGGCGTCCTCGGTCTCGTCGCGGGCCTTGCGGATGTTGGTGAGGATGGCGTTCTCGTGGCGGTAGCGCTCGGCCACGTGGTCCAGCGCCTCCGCGATCATGTCGGGGACGGCGTTGAGCCAGTCGACCGCGCGGACGTTGCGCCGGGTGGCGTCCAGGGCGCGGCGCAGCGACTCCGAGTACTGCACGGTGCGGTAGCGGGCCTGCTCGGCGGCGAGCTGGGCGTCGGCGAGCCGGCCGCGGCTGACCAGCACCTCCAGCTTGACCTCGGCGGCGATCTGGGCGCTGGTGACGTCCGTGTCGAGGGCGCCGACCAGGACGTTGACCGCCTCGTCGGTGGTGCGCAGGTACACCGTGCCGCCGGGGCCGGGAACCTCCTCGACGAGCTTGAAGTCGTAGTCGCGGCGGACGTACGTGCCGTCCGGCGCGAAGGTGCCGTAGACGGCGCGGAATCCGCGGTCGACGCTGCCGACGTTGATCAGGTTCTCCAGGACCCAGCGGGCCACGCGCTCGTGTTCGGCGGCGGGCCGGTGCGGGGCCTGGGCGGTGACGCGCGGGACGAGCCGGGCCACGATCTGCTCGTGGTCGGCGCCCGTGTCGAAGTCCATGTTCAGCGTGACCAGGTCGATGGCGGCCAGCGCCACCTCCGCCATCCCGTACACCGAGTACGCGCCGGCCAGGTTGGCCTTGCGGGCGTCCAGGTCGTGCAGCGGCGCGGTGCAGGCGAGCGCGCGCAGCCTGCGCGCCAGCCCCTCGTCGGCGGCCGGACCCGGAGCCGGGCGCGGCCCCGCGCTGAGCTGGGGCGGAACACGGTCCGTCGATGCAGGCGAAGTCACGGTGCACAGATTAGGTCCTCAGTCTGACAACAACCCAAACGGCGCAGAAGCGACGGCCGTCACAGACGCTCAAGAAGCGCCGGTCCCGTCCTCCCCCACCCGGCGCCGGTACACCTCGACCACCCGTTCCAGGGAGTCGGCGAAGTAGGTCTCCAGCATCCGCTCGGCCCCGTGCCGGTTCCCGGCCTGGAGGGCTTCGAGGATGCGGCCGTTGCGGGCGAGGTACGGCTCGTGCAGCCGGCGCGGGTCGTCGACGACGTGGAAGGCGAGCCGCAGCTCGGCGAAGACGCTGCGCATCAGTTCGTCGGTGCGCTCGCTGCCGGCCATGGCGACCAGTGCCCGGTGGAAGTGGATGTTGGCGGTGCCCAGCGCTTTCCAGTCGCTCGCCGCGGCCGCGGCGTGCCCTTCCTCGACGGCCGTGATCAGCCCTCCCAGCCGGTACGGCGGCTCGCCCAGGCCGCGGAGGACGGCGCACTCGACGAGGGAGCGCGTGCGGTAGATGTCCTCGACGTCCTCGACGGTCAGGACCCGGACGAACACGCCCCGGTTGAGCTCGTGGACCAGCAGGCGTTCGTGGGTGAGCAGCCGGAACGCCTCGCGCAGGGTGTTGCGGGAGACGCCGAGCGCGCCGCCGATGCTGTCCTCCGACAGCCGGGTGCCGGGCGGGAAGTAGCCCTCGGAGATGCGGCTCCTGAGGATGTCCGAGACCCGTTCCGCGGTGCTGGTCCGGCTCAGGAGGACCCGGTCGCCGGCCAGTTCCGTCAGCTGCTCTGCCATGCCCGGAATTCAATCGCAGACACCAGGACGAGACAACGTGGGTATTGAAGGATCGTTGAACGATCCTCTACGGTGCTCCGCACGGCTCACTTCCCAGCACCCTCCGTCCCCTGCGAGGTGCCCATGAGCACGACCCCACCGCCCCGGCCCGCGCCCGCCACCGGCGTGCGGACGGCACCGGGCGAACGGTCCGCCGAGGACGGCGCGTTCGGCTGGCTGCGCACCCTCGGCCCGCGCGGCCGGCGCGCGTTCGCCGGAGCTTTCGGCGGATATGCCCTGGATTCGTACGACTACTTCACGCTGCCGCTGAGCATGGTGGCGCTCGCCGCGCACTTCGGCCTCGACAGCGGCCGCACGGGCCTGTTCACCACCGTCACGCTGGTGGTCTCGGCGGTCGGCGGCGCCGCCGCGGGCGTGGTAGCGGACCGGGTGGGCCGGGTACGGGCCCTGATGATCACGGTGCTGACCTACGCCGTCTTCACCGTCGCCTGCGGTTTCGCGCCCAACTACGAGACGCTGCTGGTCTTCCGCGCCCTCCAGGGGCTCGGCTTCGGCGGCGAGTGGGCGGTCGGCGCGATCCTGGTCGCCGAGTACGCGGGCGCGCGCCACCGGGGCCGGACGCTCGGCGCCGTGCAGAGCGCCTGGGCGGTCGGCTGGGGACTGGCGGCGATCGTCTACACGCTGGTCTTCTCCTTCGCCGGCGACGACCTGGCCTGGCGGGTCATGTTCTGGACCGGGGCGCTGCCGGCGCTGCTCGTGGTGTGGCTGCGCCGCCGGGTGCACGACGCCCCCTCGGCCACGGCGGCCCGCGAACAGGACCCGCGGCGCGGCTCGTTCACGGCCGTCTTCCGGCCGGGCCGGGACGGCGCCCCGGGCCTGCTGCGCACCACGGTCTTCGCGAGCCTGCTCTCCACGGGCGTGCAGGGCGGCTACTACACCCTGGCGACCTGGCTGCCGACGTACCTCAAGGCCGAGCGCGGGCTGTCCGTCGTCGGCACCGGCGGCTACCTGGCCTTCCTGATCTCCGGCGCCTTCCTCGGCTACCTGACCGGCGGCCACCTCACCGACCGGCTCGGCCGGCGCGCCAACATCTGGCTGTTCGCACTGCTGTCGGCGCTGTGCGTCCTGGTGTACGCGAACCTCCCGCACGGCGCCGACACCCTGCTGCTGGTGCTCGGCTTCCCGCTCGGCTTCTGCATGTCGGCCGTCTTCAGCGGCTTCGGCTCCTACCTGAGCGAGCTGTACCCGGCGGCGGTGCGCGGCACGGGGCAGGGGTTCACGTACAACACCGGGCGCGCGGTGGGCGCGGTGTTCCCGACCCTGGTGGGCTTCCTCGCGGACGGCTGGGGCGTGGGCGGCGCGCTGGTCTTCGGCGCCGTCGGCTACGGGCTCGCCGCGCTGGCCCTGCTCGGGCTGCCGGAGACGCGCGGCAGGGAACTGGCGTGACCCGCCGGCACCCGCTCCCGCACGCCCCGGACGGTCCCGGCCGGCTCCCGCGCGCAGCACACCGACCGCCTGCGGAGGATCGGCAGCGGCCCCGGGACACCATCCGCCCCGGACCACTCCAATCCGCCCCAATCCACGCCTGTCCACCACAGTCCGCCCCAGTCCGCACGAGAACCGGAGACACGAGGACACCATGACCGCGATCGATCTGAACGCCGACCTCGGCGAGGGTTTCGGCCGCTGGCGGCTGACCGACGACGAGGAGCTGCTGTCCGTCGTCACCAGCGCCAACGTGGCCTGCGGCTTCCACGCCGGGGACGCGGCCACCATGCGCCGGGTCTGTGAACTGGCCGCCGCGCGCGGGGTGACGATCGGCGCGCAGGTCTCCTACCGGGACCTGGCCGGGTTCGGGCGGCGCGCGATGGACGTGCCGCCCGACGAGCTGGCGGCCGAAGTGGCCTACCAGATCGGGGCCCTGGAGGTGTTCGCGCGGGCGGCGGGAGCGCGCGTGGCGTACGTCAAGCCGCACGGCGCGCTGTACAACCGGGTGGTGCGCGACGCGGAGCAGGCCCGCGCGGTGATCGAGGGCGTACGCCTGGCCGACGCCTCGCTGCCGGTGCTGGGCCTGCCGGGCTCGCGGCTGCTGGAGCTGGCGGCGCAGGCGGGGCTGCCGACCGTCACGGAGGCCTTCGCGGACCGCGCCTACACCGACGACGGCACGCTGGTGCCGCGCGGCCGGGAGGGCGCCGTGGTGACCGACCCGGACACCGTCGTGGACCGCTCCGTCGGCCTCGCGCGCTCCGGCACGGTCACCGCGTGGTCCGGCGCGCGGATCCGGGTGCGCGCCCGTTCGCTGTGCCTGCACGGCGACACGCCCGGCGCGGTGGGGCTGGCCCGGCGGGTGCGCGAACGGCTGGTGGCGGCGGGCGTGCGGGTCGAGGCGTTCGCATGAGGGCGCTGCCGGTGGGCGACGACGCGCTGCTCGTCGAGGTGGACTCCGGGCAGGAGGCGCGGGCCCTGCACGCGGAGTTGCTGCGGCGGCGGGCGGCGGGCGTCCTCGCCGTCCGCGAGATCGTCCCGGCGGCCCGCACGGTGCTGCTCGACGGCCTCGACGACCCGGTCCGCCGGGCGGCGGAACTGACCGGCGCACGGCTGCCCGAGGCACCCCCGCGCGCGGGTGAGCCGATCGAGCTGCCCGTGCGGTACGACGGCCCGGACCTCGCGGTGGTCGCCGGACACTGGGGGGTGAGCGAGCGCGAGGCGGCCCGCATCCACTCCGGTACCGGGTTCACGGTGGCCTTCTGCGGCTTCGCCCCCGGCTTCGGCTATCTCACCGGGCTGCCGGAGCGCTACGCCGTCCCGCGCCGCGCCACCCCGCGCACCGCGGTCCCCGCCGGTGCCGTGGCGCTGGCCGGGCCGTACACCGGGGTGTACCCGCGCTCCTCCCCCGGCGGCTGGCAGCTCATAGGCACGACGGACGCGGTGCTCTGGGACCACGCGCGCGTACCGGCCACGCTGCTGGTCCCGGGGGCGCGCGTACGGTTCGTGCCGGTGGCGGACCGGGCGGAGCGGCCGGTGACGGACCGGGCGGAACGGCCGGTGGAGGGCGCATGACCGGCCGCGTGCTCACCGTCGTGCGCGCCGGGCTCCTGACCACCGTGCAGGACCGCGGACGGCCGGGACACGCGCACCTGGGCGTACCGCGTTCCGGGGCGCTCGACCCGCCCGCCGCGGCGCTGGTGAACCGGCTCGTCGGCAATCCGCCGGACGCCGCCGTGCTGGAGACGACCCTCGACGGCTGTGCGCTGCGCCCGCTTGACACGGTGACCGTCGCGGTCGGCGGCGCGCCCGCCTCGGTGACCGTGGGGGGCAGGCCGGCCGCGTGGGGCGCCCCGGTCGTGGTGCCCGCGGGCGAACTGCTGGAGGTGGGTGCCGCCACGGCGGGCGTACGAGGCTACGTGGCCGTCTCCGGGGGCGTCGCCGTGGAGCCGGTCCTCGGCAGCCGCGCCACGGACCTGCTGTCCGGCCTGGGTCCGCCCCCGCTGGTGGACGGTGTGCTGCTGCCGCTGGGCGACCCGGCCGGTCCTCCCGCGCGCGTGGACGGCGTGCCGCAGCCGCGTCCGCCCGCCGAGCTGGTGCTGCGGGTCACGCTGGGGCCGCGCGCCGACTGGTTCACGGCACGGGCGCTCGGCGACCTCACCACGCGCGCGTACCGGGTAGCCGCGGCGAGCAACCGCGTCGGGCTGCGCACCGAGGGCCCCGCCCTGGAGCGCGCCCGGCCCGGCGAACTCCCCAGCGAGGGCATGGTCCTGGGCGCGGTGCAGGTACCGCCGGACGGGCACCCCGTGGTGTTCCTGGCGGACCATCCGACCACCGGCGGCTACCCGGTGGTCGCGGTGGTCCGCGCCGCCGACCTGCCCGCCGCGGCGCAGGCCCCGCCGGGCACCCCGGTCCGGTTCATCCCGGTACGGCGCCGCTGAACCCGACCGCCCGGCCGACCGCGTCCGGCACCCCCACGGCCACGCCGTACCCCCCGGCCGGACGGGCCCGCACACCCTTACGGCCCGCCCGGCCGCTCACCGGCCCGGCACCCCCACACCCACAGCCACAGCCACAGCCACACGCTGACCAGCACGCCCCCGCCGGATCATCGCGCCCCGGCATCCCGGCACCCCCGAACCGGCACGGGACAGGAGCGGCTACCCGACCGCCCCGCCCCCCGCGGCCACCCGCCCGCCGCCGGCCCGCCCCCCGCCGGCCCGGGACGGACCCGGCCGCCTCCGCCGGCGCCCGCGCGCGTCCGCCGGAGGGCCTCGGCAGGGCCGCCAGGGCCGCGGCGGCCTCGGCCGACGCGCGCAGGTCCGGGCGCGTGCCGGTGCCCCGCGCGCGGCGGTGGCACAGTTCGTCGGCGGCGAGGCGTAGCAGTTGCGGGAGCAGATCGTCGCAGTGGCGCAGCACCCAGCCGGTGCCGGCCGTGGCCGGCCACCACAGGTTCGCGGCGCGGATCGGCGGGGGGAACTCCGGCTCGGGGGACGGCGGCCGGCCCGTCGCCCGGCCCGCTTCGGTGAGCATCGCGTGGCAGCGGACGGCGAGCTGCCGGTGGCCGCGCTCGCCCGGGTGCAGCCGGTCCGCGCTCCGCAGGGTCCGATCGGTGACCCAGGCACCGGCCGCCGCGTGCAGGTGGACGGCGCCGTGGCTCCCGGAGAGGACGTGCACGGCCTCGTTGACCGCCCGGCGGCGGGCCGGTGGAGGGGCCAGGGCGGCCGGGAGCCCGAGCATCGCGCCGGGGCCGGGCAGGCAGGCGGTGGGCAGGGTGGCGCCGTGGCGGGTGAAGGCCGCGTAGACGTGGTCGAGGTCGGCGGCCACGGTCCGGATGTCGAAGGCGCGGCGCAGGGTGTCGTTGACCCCGACGACCACGGACACCAGGGCGGGGCGGAGCCCGAGGGCGGCCGGTGCCTGCCGTTCCCGCACGTCCCGGGACCGCGCCCCGCTGACCGCGAGGTTGGTGAACCGCACCCGCTCGCCGTCGGCCGCGAGGGTGGGCGCGAGCAGTGCGGCCCAGCCCCGGCGGCCGGCCCCGGCCGGGTCGCCCACGCCCTCGGTCAGCGGGTCCCCGAGGGCGACGAAGCGCAGCGGTCTCATGCCGCGGCCCCCGGCGCCGCGGGGCGGGGGCCGGTGCGGCGCAGGACCTCCGCGTCGTGGGCCGCCAGGAACGCCTCGACGGCCGTTCCCCAGCCGAAGCACTCCGCACGCGCGCGGGCCGTGTCGCGCCGCTCGGTCTCGCCCCGGGCCAGGAGCCGCTCCACGGCGTCCGCGAACGCCTCTCCGGTGCCGGCCGCGGTGGCCCCGGCGGAGCCGATGATCTCGGGCAGGGCCGAGGAGGCGCTCGCCACCACGGGCGTGCCGCACGCCATGGCCTCCAGTGCGGCCAGCCCGAAGGTCTCGGCGGGGCCGGGCGCGAGGCACACGTCGGCGGACGCCTGCAACGCGCCGAGCGCGGCCCGGTCGGAGACGTGCCCCAGGAAGGTCACCGGGAGACCGCGGTCGCGCGCGCGTTGTTCCAGCCGGGCGCGCAGCGGCCCGTCCCCGGCGACCACGAGCACCGCCCGGTGCCGTCGGCGCAGCAGCGCCTCCAGGGCGTCCAGGGCGGTGCCGGGGCGCTTCTCCACCGACAGCCGGGAGGCCGTGACGAGCAGTGTCTCGCCCGCTCGGGCGTGGTGCGCGCGCAGGCCCGGGTCGCGCAGGCCGGGGTGGCGTTCGGTCAGGTCGACGCCGAGCGGGGCGCGGACGACGTTGCGGGCGCCGATGCGCACGAACTCGCGCTCGGCGAACTCGGTGGTGCACACCACGCGCGCGTAGACGTGCGCGGTGCGGGTGTTGAGGGAGTCGGCGGCGCGCCGGGCGAGCCGCTCGGGCACGCCCCAGGTGCGCAGCACGCCGTCGGCGGTCTCGTGGGAGACCATCACGGCGGGCACGCGCGCGCGGCGGGCCCAGCGGCCGGTCCAGCGCAGGGTGGTGCGGTCGGAGACCTCCAGGCGGTCCGGGGCCAGCTCCTCCAGGAGGGCGGCCACGCGCCGCCGGTCGGTGAGGACGCGGTAGCCGCCGGTGCCGGGCAGCGGCGGGCCGGGCAGGGTGATGACGCGGCCCTGTTCGGTGTCGCGGTCGGTGTGGCGGTCGCCGGGCACGATCAGGACGGGTTCGTGGCCCGCGGCCCGGTAGCCCTTGCCGAGTTCGCGCAGGGCGGTGCGCAGGCCGCCGGACGCGGGGGCGACGAAGTTGGCGAGGCGCACGATGCGCAGGGACCGGCCGCTCATGCCGCCACCACCGTTTTCCGGGCCGTGAGGACGTCGTCGTAGTGGGCGATCAGCCGGTCGCCGACGGCGGCCCAGGTGCGGCCCTCGACCGTGGTGCGGGCGGCGGCGCCGTACGCGGCCCGCCGGGCGGGATCGGCGGCCAGGGCGCGCAGCGCCTCCCGGACGGCGACCGGGTCGCGCGGCGGGACCAGCAGCCCGGTGCGGCCGTGGGCGACCAGGTCGAGCGGCCCCCCGACGGCCGGCGCGACGGCCGGGACACCGCTGGCCATGGCCTCCTGGACGGTCTGGCAGAAGGTCTCGAAGGGGCCGGTGTGCGCGAACACGTCCAGCGAGGCGAAGATCCGGGCCAGTTCGTCGCCGGTCCGGCGGCCCAGGAAGACGGCGCCGGGCAGGGCCTCGGCCAGGTACGCCCGGCTGGGTCCGTCGCCCACGACCACGACCCGTACGCCGGGCAGTGCGCACACCCCGGAGAGGAGTTCGACGTGCTTCTCGGGGGCGAGCCGGCCGACGTAGCCGACGATGACCTCACCGTTCGGGGCGAGCGTGCGCCGGAGCGCCTCGTCACGGCGTTCTGGCCGAAAACGTACGGTGTCCACGCCCCGCGGCCACAGCCGCACCCGCGGTACGCCGTGCGCCTCCAGGTCGGACCGGGCGGCGCTGGACGGGGCCAGGGTGCGGTCGGCGGCGGCGTGCACGGAGCGGATCCGCCGCCAGGCGGCGGCCTCCCCGGCGCCCATGTAGGTGCGGGCGTACCCGGCCAGGTCGGTCTGGTAGACGGCGACGGCCGGGACGCCGAGCCGGGCGGCGGCGGCCATGCCGCGGACGCCGAGGACGAAGGGGCTGGCCAGGTGGACCACGTCGGGGCGGTGTGCGACGAGGGCCGCGGGCAGGCGCCGGCTGGGCAGGGCGACGCGGACCTGGGGGTAGCCGGGGAGCGGGAGGGAGGGGACGCGGACGACCGGGCACGGGGCGTCCGGATCCGCGGCGGCACCGGTGCCTCCCGGCCTGAGCGAGGCCGGGGACGCGGGGGCGGGCGCTGGGGCGACGACGAGCGGGTGGTGACCGCGATCTACGAGGTGCCGGGCGGTCTGGAGCGCGCAGTGGGCCACGCCGTTCACATCGGGGGGAAAGGATTCGGTCACGATGACGACACGCATACGGGTGTTGTCGCCGTGCTGGACGTGCCCGCGTCAACTTGGATCTTTCCGCGCGGGGAACGTCCCATGAGCGTTGCACTGCGCACCCGAGCAGGTCAGGCTGCCGTCACGGCCGCCTGACCTGCGGGTCATCCGGTGTTCACCTGCCGGGCGGACGTCCGCCCGGGAGGGTTCGCGCGAGGGGGCCCGGCCGGTGCGGGGCCGGCCGGCGCGGGCTCAGCCGAGCGTCGCGTCGGGTCCGAACCGGCTGCGCACCGCCGTCTGCACCTCGTCCTCCTCGGCCGGATCGGCGGCCAGGCGGCGCAGGCGCTCCACGACCCGGGCGTCGCCGGTCTCGGCGTGCCGGGCGGCGATCTCGCGGGTGGTCTCCTCGCAGTCCCACAGGCACTCGACGGCGAAGCCGGCGGCGAAGGAGGGGTCGGTGGCGGCCAGCGCGCGGGCGGCCCGCCCGCGCAGGTGGGAGGAGGCCGTCTCGCGGTAGATGTGGCGCAGGACGGGGGCCGCGCAGGCGATGCCGAGGCGTCCGGTGCCGTCCACGAGGGTCCACAGGGTGGGCGCGTCCGGGCCCTCGCCGCGTACCGCCTCGCGCAGGGCGGCGAGGACGAGGTCGCGGTCCCCGGCGCCGCCCCGGCAGGCGAGCATGCGGCCGGCGGCGGCGCCGAGGGCGTCGGGGCGCCGGGCCCACCCGCGGGCCCGGTCGACGGCGGCGACGCTGCGCATCCGCTCGAAGGCGTCGACGGCGGCCTCCACGACGGGAGTCGTCCCGTCGGAGACCGCGGCCTCGATGAGCCCGAGGGCGTCGGGGTCGTTGCCGTCGGCGAGGTAGCGCAGGGCGGTGCAGCGGGCCCCGTCGATGCCGGCCCGGGCGGCCCGGAGGATCTCGGGCCGGTCCTCGGGACCGGCCACGGCGGCCAGGCAGCGGGCGGCGGGCACGTGGAGGGCCGCGCCGCGGTCCATGCCCTGCTGGGCCCACTCGAAGACCGCGCCGACGCTCCAGCCGGGGCGGGGGCCCGTGGGCCTGAGCTGCCGCTGCCAGCGGTCGAAGCAGCCGGCCTCCTGGGCGGCACGCACCCGCGTGGCGATCGCCGCGCGCGGGTCCTCGGCCCACAGCCGCCACGGCCGCGGCTCGAAGGCGTCGCGTACGGCCGCGGCCAGCTCGGCCTCGCCCTCGGCGTCGGTGGTGAAGCGGGCCAGGACGGGCGCGGCGAGGGCGCGCAGGCCCGCGTCGTCGTCCCGCAGGGCCAGCTCGTCCAGCGCCCACGCCCAGTTGGAGCCGTGGGCGGCGTACCTGCGCAGCAGTCCGAGGGCGTCCCGCCGGCCGTAGGAGGCGAGGTGCCCGAGGACCGCGAGGGCCAGGCCGGTCCGGGACTCGTCGCCGTCGACGATGTCCTCGGGGTCGAAGAGGTGTGCCTCGATGGCGTCCAGCTCGCCGTTCAGGTCGGTGTAGAGCCGGGCGTAGTAGAGGGAGCGGTTCTCCACCTGCCAGTCGTGGCGGGGGTCGCGCAGCACACAGTGGTCGAGGGCCGCGAGCGCTTCGGCGCGCGGGGCGGTGAGCGCGTGCAGTGTGCCGTCGCCACGGCCGCGCTGGAGCAGGCCGAGCAACGTACCGCTCGGCGCTATGACCGGATCGAACATGGGAAACAGCCTCACATCAAGCGTCGACGCAACCGGGGACCATGCATTACCTGGCCGCGTGACACAACGTCGGAGCGCCCGCCGTCTCTTGCTTGCTGTAGACCATCTCTCTCTGCCTCTCGTCGGTGGCCCATGCGGACCGCATCACGGCCCGCGCGGTGCGGCAACACCTGCCCGGCCATCGCGTCCGTGAATCACGACGTCATGATGACCCGCGCTGTGTGCTGCCGCGACCGTATTTCCGGCGGCCCTTTACCGCCTCCCCCGTTTTCCGTGTCGTAGCTGGTCAGGACACTCGCATCAGTGTGCGCCGAACAGTTCCAGCAGGTCCGTCTTGCCGAACATGCGGGCCGTGTCGACGGCCGACGGGGTGCCCAGGGAAGGGTCGGCGCCGCCCTCCAGCAGTGCCCTGATGACGTCCGTCTCGCCCTTGAAGACGGCACCCGCGAGCGGGGTCTGGCCCCGGTCGTTGATCTGGTCGGCGGCGGCGCCGCGCGCGAGCAGCGCGCGCACCGCGTCGGCGTGGCCGTGGTAGGCGGCGAGCATCACGAGGGAGTCGCCCCGGTCGTTGGTGAGGCCGGCCGGGACACCCGCGTCGACGTACGCCACGAGCGCCTCGGTCTGCCCCTGCCGGGCCAGATCGAAGATCTTGGTCGCCAGCTCCACGACCTCGGGGTCGGGGGCTTCGCTCATCGGCCGGACCGCCTCTCCTTGCGCGTTCGGGGACTGCTTGGGAACTGGGTGAGCGTACGGCAGCGACGGACCGCGGCCGTACGAGTGAATCGCCAGCGTACTGGCTTCCGCGGCACATGAGCCGAGGCGCCCGCGGCAAAGATCGGCAGCGGGCGCCGCCGCGGCCGACGGCACAGGTCAGCCGGGGTGCCGCCGACTCCTCCGAGTGGGGGAAAACAGCAGGTTTTCACCCAGTTGCACCTTTAATCGTATGGATACATCCTGTGATCCTGGAAGAACTCATGGTGACTGCCCCCCACCTTCGACACCAGGAGGCCCGAAATGATCCTCTCCCTGTCCGGCGTGTTCCTGCTCGGCACCGTCGTCTTCCTCTTCTTCCGCAAGGACGGGCTGAAGGGCTCGCACGCCACGGTCACCGCCCTGTTCGGCTTCTACCTGTCGAGCACGGCCATCGCCCCGAGCATCAAGGCCGGCGGCGAGAGTCTGGCCAGTCTCCTGGGCGGCCTGAAGTTCTGACCCGCCCGTCCCACCCGCACGCACCCGACAGGAGACCGCAGTGGCCCGGCGCCCCCTCCCCCGCATCCTGAGCAAGGACAGCGCCCAGCTCGCCCGGACACAGATCGCCCGGAGCAGGGAGCTGGCCCGGACGGCGGCCGACAGCGCCACCGACGTCCTCCAGCCGCTCATCACCGTCTCGCGCGGGCTGCGCCTGCTGGCCTCGGCCGGCCGGCGCAGATGGGCACAGACCCCCAAGGACAAGCGGGGGCCGCTGCTGTTCCTGGCGGCCTCCGCGGTCCTGGTCGTGGCCCTCGTGCCGTACGGGCCGCTGCTCGCCGTCATGACGCTGATGGCGGCGGCGGCCTGGCACGGCCGCGACCGCACCCCGCCGGCCCCCGAGGGGGCGGACGCCCGGGCCGAACGGCTCCAGGGGCTGTACGAGGCCCTGGTGCCGTACTTCTCCGGCGCCGAGGACCCGGCGCCGCTGTACACGCACGGCGGGGAGTGGGAGAAGGCGTTCACGGCCCACGAGTTCGACGACGCCGGGCGCGTCGGGCAGCTCGTGATCCGCTACCCGGCGTACTTCGCGGACGGCGAGCCCACCGCCCGCGCCCGGATCGAGCAGTTGCTCACCGCGAAGGCCGGGCGGAGCCGCGAGTACCGCTTCGACTGGGACGAGGAGGGCAACCGGCTCACCCTCACCGCCCTCCCCCCGCTGGCCGCCGACGTCCCCGCCCAGCGGTTCGTCACCGCGCCCGGCGAGACGGTCCTCGGGTTCACCGACCCCAGCGAGGTGCCGCGCACGCTCCCCCTCTCCTACGGGGAGGAGCACATCGACGTCCCGCCGGTCGTCTGGCGCACCGGCATCCGCTCCACCGAGCCTCATCTGCTGGCCGTGGGCCACCCCGGCAGCGGCACGTCCACGCTGCTGCGCTCCATGGCGCTGCAGGCACTCCAGTACGGCGACGTGCTGATCGTCGACGGCGGCGGGACCGGCGAGTACGCCTGCCTGACCGGCCGGGAGGGCGTGCTGGCCGTGGAGTGCGCGCTCGCCGGGGCGCTGGCCAGCCTGGAGTGGGCCGCGCAGGAGACGGAGCGGCGGCTGATCGCGATCAACCTGGCCCGGCAGGCGGGCGACCCGCCGCCGGTGGACACCCGGCGTCCGCTGTGGGTCCTGCTGGACCGGCCCGGCGTCTTCGCGCACCTCGCGGCGGCGGACGGCCGCAAGGACCCGCAGACCCTGCTCCAGGTGCCGCTGCGGCACGGGCGCGCCGCGAACGTGACGGTGGTCGTCGCCGAGCAGTTCGACGGGGCGGAGGCGCTGGGCGACGCGGTACGGCAGCACACGCGCGCGCGTGTCGTGCTCGGCGTCGCCTCGCCCCAGCAGGTGCAGGCGGTGCTCGGGGTGCCACCGCACACGACGCCGCCGGCCCACGTGCCGCCCGGGCGGGGGTACGCCCGGCTGGGCTCCGGCCCGGTGCACCGCCTCCAGGTGCCGCGCACCCCCGACCCGTACGACGACGCCACGAGTGACGCCGACCGGCAGGCGGTGCTGGAGCTGCTGCCGGCGCGGGCCGGTGCCGTACGGGCGGAGCCGGCACCGGCGCCGCCCGGGCCGGTGCTGGAGAAGACCCCGGAGCCGGTGCCGGCCGAGGGCTGACGGGGCCGCGGTCCCTGCGCCCCCGGGCGAGCCGCGTCCGCCGCCGTCCTCAGGAGACAACTGCTTGGAACGGGGCGTACGTCCGACGGGCCCGGCCCGCGGTGGTCCCGGCGACCGACCGGCACCGGGCGGACCACGGCACCACAGCGGGGGGGGCCGGGCAGAGTGCCGGCCCGTCACGCGGGACCCCGGGCGGCCCCGGCCGGGACGCGCACGCCGAGGACGGACGGCTCCGGGCGGGGGCGGCGAGGGGCGCGGGGACGGTGATGACACAGGGACGTCGTGCAGGGGGCGAGGCCCCCGGCCGGACCCGCCCCGCGAACCCGCGCCCGCGCAACCGCCCCGCCACCACGCGAGCCCGCTGTCACACGGCCCCTCCCCTACGCCACGAACGTGCGCGGGGCCTCCGCGCCGCCCGTCGCTCCCGACTCCACCAGTCGCGCCGCGGCGGCCAGGCGGGTCGCCGCCTCGTCCGCCACCGCTCCCCCGACCGTGAACGGGAGCCGCACGTACCCCTCGAACGCGCCGTCGACGCCGAAGCGGGGCCCGGACGGCACCCGGACGCCCACCCGCTCCCCCGCTTCCGCGAGGCGGGAACCCGAGAGGCCGCCCGCCCGCACCCAGAGGGTCAGGCCGCCCTGGGGAACCTCGAACTCCCAGTCGGGCAGTTCCCTGCGGAGCGCGACCACCAGGGCGTCTCGGTTCTCCCGGGCCTGCACCCGGCGCAGTTGCACCGCCTGCTCCCAGCCGCCGGTGCTGAAGAGCCAGTGCACCGCGAGCTGCTCCAGCACCGGCGTGCCCAGGTCGGCGTAGGCCCGCGCGGCGACCAGGCTGCGGACGATGTCCGGCGCCGCCCGCACCCAGCCGATCCGCATCCCCGCCCAGAACGCCTTGCTGGCGGAGCCGACCGTGATCACCGTGGAGCCGGCCGGGTCGAAGCCGCACACCGGGCGGGGCATGCCGCCGTCCCCGAAGCCGTCGTCGAGCCAGAGCTCGGTCATGGTCTCGTCGGCGACGAGGACCGTGCCGGCCGAGCGGGCCGCGTCCACCAGCCGGCGCCGCTGGTCCTCGTCGGCGAGCGCCCCGGTGGGATTGTGGAAGTCGGCGACCACATAGGCGATGCGGGGCGCGGCCTCGCGCAGCACCTGGCGCCAGCGGTCCAGGTCCCAGCCGGACAGGCCCTCGGCCATCGCCACCGGGACCAGCCGGGCGCCCGCCTCGCGCATCAGTTGCAGGATGTTGGCGTAGGACGGCGATTCCACGGCGATGCGCTCGCCGCGGCCGGCGAAGAGGTGGCAGATCGCGTCGATGGCGCCCATCGCGCCGGTCGTCACCATGATCTGCTCGGGCATGGTCGGGATGCCCCGCGCGGTGTAGCGCTCGGCGATCATCGAGCGCAGGGCGGGCAGCCCGGCCGGGTAGTCGCCGTGCGTGTGGGCGTACGGCGGCAGCTCCTCCAGGGCGCCCTGCACGGCCCGGGTCAGCCACGGTTCGGGGGCCGGGAGCGAGGCGCAGCCCAGGTCGATCACCGAGCCGAGGGCCTCCGGGGGCAGCGGTTCCAGGCCGCGGGCCGGGATCGGGTTGCCGGCGGGCACGGCGGTCCAGCTCCCCGCGCCGCGCCGGGACTCCAGAAAGCCCTCGCCGCGCAGCGCCTCGTAGGCCGCCGCGACGGTGGTCCGGCTGACGGACAGGGCCAGGGCCAGTTCGCGCTCGGCGGGCAGCCGCGCGGCCACCGGGACCCGGCCCTCCAGCACGAGCAGCCGGATGCCGTCGGCGAGCGCGCGGTAGGCGGGGGGCCGGCGGGTGCCGGGGCCGGCCGGACGGTCCTGCTGGGACGTGAGGAGCCGGGCGAGCTGCGCGGCCCCCACCGCCGAGGTCCACTGCGCCATGAAGATCAGTCCACCTTCCCCGGATTGGCCATGGATGGCTATACAACCCAAGCCACAGAGTGTCATGCGTCAGGCCACCGCCACCACCCAGGGGGGTATCCCGTGTCCGCTTCCGACGCGTCCGATTCCGGCCGTTCTCCAGGCACCCGGCTGCTCCGGCTGTACGCCGGACTCGCGCTGTACGGGGCGAGTTCCGCACTGCTCGTGGCGGCGGGGCTGGGCCTGGAGCCGTGGAACGTGCTGCACCAGGGGCTCGCGGAGCTGACCGGGATGAGCATCGGCGTCGTGTCGATCGTCGTGGGCGCGGCGGTGCTGCTCCTGTGGGTCCCGCTGCGCCAGCGGCCCGGACTCGGCACGGTCTCCAACGTCTTCGTGGTCGGCCTCGCCATGGACGGCACGCTCGCCCTCCTGCCGGACCCGCGCTCCCTGGCCGTGCGGGTGCCGCTGCTGCTCGCGGGCATCGTGCTGAACGGCGTGGCGACCGGACTGTACATCGCGGCGCGCTTCGGCCCGGGCCCGCGCGACGGCCTGATGACGGGGCTGCACCGGCGCACCGGCCGGTCGATCCGGCTGATGCGGACGGTGGTCGAGGTGGCCGTGGTGGTCACCGGTTTCGTCCTGGGCGGCACCATCGGGGTGGGCACCGTGCTGTACGCCGTGGCCATCGGCCCGCTGGCCCAGCTCTTCCTGCGGGTGTTCGCCGACCGGCCGGCACCGGCGGGCGGCACGGCCGTTGCCGGCCCGTCACCCGAGCGGGTCATACTGCGTCCGTGAGCCTCACGAGACCGACTCCGCGCCACCCGTACCTGGACCACCCCGGGCCGATCCCCTTCGCCCACCGGGGCGGCGCGGCCGACGGTCTGGAGAACACCGTGGCGCAGTTCCGGCGCGCGGTGGAGACGGGCTACCGGTACATCGAGACCGACGTGCACGCCTCGGCCGACGGGCGGCTGGTCGCCTTCCACGACGCGACCCTCGACCGGGTCACCGACGGCGAAGGCCGGATCGCCGAGCTGCCGTGGGCGGAGATCGCGCACGCGCGCGTGGCCGGCCGGGAACCGGTGCCGCTGTTCGAAGAGCTGCTCGACGCCTTCCCCGGGGTGCGCTGGAACGTCGACATCAAGGCGGAGCCGGCGCTGCGCCCCCTGCTGGAGCTGATCGAGCGCACCGGCGCCTGGGACCGGGTCTGCGTGGGCTCGTTCTCCGAGGCGCGGGTGCTGCGGGCGCAGCGGCTGGCCGGGCCGCGGCTGGCCACGTCGTTCGGGACGCGGGGGGTGCTGAGCCTGCGGCTGCGCTCCTGGGGGCTGCCGGCCTCGGTGCGCCGGTCGGCGGTGGCCGCGCAGGTGCCGGAGGCCCAGTCGGGCGTGCCCGTGGTCGACCAGCGCTTCGTCCGCGCCGCCCACGCGCGCGGGCTGCACGTCCACGTGTGGACCGTCAACGAGCCGCAGCGGATGCACCGGCTCCTGGACCTCGGCGTCGATGGCATCATGACCGACCACATCGACACGTTGCGCGAGGTCATGGAGGAGCGCGGGGTCTGGGTCTGACCGGCCGGGCGCCCCGCCCCGGGCCTTCGCGGGACCGCGGGGAAGCGAGGGCACGGGTGGGCACCGACACCGTGCGGACGGGGGCGGCGGACGAGAGCGCCGGCCGCAGGCGCGAGCAGCACGGCTGGTACGTCTACGACTGGGCGTGCTCCGTGTACTCGACGAGCGTCCTGACGGTGTTCCTCGGCCCGTACCTCACCGCGGTCGCCGAACGGGCCGCGGACGGCGACGGCTACGTGCACCCGCTGGGCATACCGGTGCGCGCGGGCTCCTTCTTCGCCTACTCGGTGTCCCTGTCGGTGGTCCTCGCGGTCGTCCTGATGCCGCTGGCGGGCGCCGCGGCCGACCGCACGGGCCGCAAGAAGCCGCTGCTCGCCGCGGCGGCCTACACCGGCGCGGCGGCCACCACGGGCATGTTCTTCCTGGACGGCGACCGGTACCTGCTGGGCGGTCTGCTGCTGGTGGTGGCCAACGCGGCGCAGTCCGTCGGGATGATGCTCTACAACTCCTACCTGCCGCAGATCGCGCCGGCGGAGGAACGCGACGCGGTCTCCTCGCGGGGCTGGGCCCTCGGCTACGCGGCGGGCGCCCTGGTCCTCGTCGGCAACCTGGTCCTGTACTCGGCGCACGACTCCTTCGGCCTCTCCGAGACCGCCGCGGTCCGCGTCTGCCTGGCCTCGGCCGGTCTGTGGTGGGGCGCCTTCACCCTCGTGCCGCTGCGCCGGCTGCGCGACCGCCGCACGCGCGCGGAGCACACCACGGCCCCCGGGCCGCGGCAGCTCGCGGCGACGGTCCGGGACATGCGCCGGCACCCGCTGACGCTGGGCTTCCTGCTGGCGTACCTCGTCTACAACGACGGCATCCAGACGGTGATCTCCCAGGCGTCGGTCTACGGCTCCGAGGAGCTGGGGCTCGGGCAGTCGACGCTCATCGTGGCCGTGCTGCTGGTGCAGGTGCTGGCCGTGGCCGGGGCGCTGGCGATGGGCCGGCTGGCGCGGACGTACGGCGCGCAGCGCACGGTCCTCGGCTCGCTGGTGGCGTGGACGGTCACGCTGGCGGCGGGCTACTTCCTGCCGGCCGGGGCGCCGGTGTTCTTCTTCGTCCTGGCCGCCGGGATCGGGCTGGTCCTCGGCGGCAGCCAAGCGCTGTCCCGCTCGCTGTTCTCGCACCTGGTGCCGCCGGGCAAGGAGGCCGAGTACTTCTCCGCGTACGAGATGAGCGACCGCGGGATGAGCTGGCTCGGCCCGCTGCTGTTCGGCGTGACCTACCAGCTCACCGGGAGCTACCGCTCGGCGATCGTCTCGCTGGTGGTCTTCTTCGTCGTCGGATTCGTCCTGCTGGCGCGGGTACCCGTACGGCGTGCGATCGGCGAGGCGGGGAACCCGGTTCCGGAGAAGATCTAGCGCCGATTTAGCACTCGGCGTGAAAGGGCGGTAGTGTAACCCTTTGGCCTGCCAGGCGTACCGTTACTGCGCGGCAAAGATGCCGAGACGCTGGGTGACATCTGCTAGCAGATGTGACAAACCGGGCGCCTGTGGGTAGAACAAGGGGCGGCTACGACGGCGACGCTTGACCCGGAACGGGAATCTTTACCGCCGACCGGACGTTGACCGGATGACGACGACAGCGACACCTGTCCTGTGGGCGACAAGCCCGGGAGGCACGATTCATGAGTGAGCGAGCTCTTCGCGGTACGCGCCTCGTGGTGACCAGCTACGAGACGGACCGCGGCATCGACCTGGCTCCGCGCCAGGCCGTGGAGTACGCATGTGAGAAGGGGCACCGCTTCGAGATGCCCTTCTCGGTCGAGGCGGAGATCCCGCCGGAGTGGGAGTGCAAGGTCTGCGGGGCCCAGGCACTTCTGGTGGACGGCGACGGCCCTGAGGAGAAGAAGGCCAAGCCCGCGCGTACCCACTGGGACATGCTGATGGAACGGCGCACCCGCGAGGAGCTCGAAGAGGTCCTCGAGGAGCGCCTGGCGGTTCTGCGCTCGGGTGCGATGAACATCGCGGTCCACCCCAGGGACAGCCGCAAGAGCGCATAACGCGTAACAGCACGCATGACCGCGGGCGCCGTACGTCTCCACGTACGGCGCCCGCGGTCTCGTGCTGTCCGGGTCCCGGCCGGCCGGGTGAGCCGGTCCCCGGCGCCCGCCCGGTCCTTCCGGTACCACGCGCTCAGCGCATCAGCGGAGGCCGCTGCTCCCCCGCGCCCGGGCGGTCCTCCCGGATGACCTCGCCCTGCACCACCTTGCCGTCGGGCCGGTGCATCCGGGCCTGCTGGAACGCGTCGCCCAGGCCGCCCGGCGCGACCTTGCGCAGACCGCGCTCCAGGGCGTTCTCCGCGAAGCGGCTCACCGCCTTCTGGACCGGCGGGAGCAGCAGGAGCAGACCGGCCGCGTCCGAGAGCAGGCCGGGGATCATCAGCAGCAGACCGGCGAGCATCGTCAGGCCGTTGCCGCCGCCGCGGGCCGGCGAGCCGCCCCGCTGGAGTGCCTCGTTCAGGTTCTGGAAGGCGCGGCGGCCCGCCCGCTTGATCACCACGGCACCGGCCACGACGCCCGCCACGAGCAGCAGGAACACCGTGAGACCGCCCGCCGCGCCCGCGACCAGGGTCAGCAGCCAGATCTCCAGCACCAGCCACACGGCGATGCCCAGCGGCAGGTACCTGCGCAGCCGGGAAGGGCGGCGGGCGGGGTGCGGAGAGGTCGGAGCGCCAGTCGTCATGCTTCCAGTGTGCCTGGGCACGGCTCAGCGCGGGATAAGCGGGTGGCCGGCCGGGGCCGCGCACGCTCGCGCGCGTCCCCGGGGTCCCGGCGCGGGCCTCAGCCCTGCTTCTCCTTGCCGGTGATCTTGCCTACCCGCTCCCCGACGCCCCAGGCCGTGATCCGCCACAGGGCCTCCACGACGATGTCCTTGCTCATCTTGGAGTCGCCCAGTTCGCGCTCGACGAAGGTGATCGGGACCTCGACGACGTGGTAGCCGGCCTTGACGGCACGGCGGGCCAGGTCGACCTGGAAGCAGTAGCCCTGGGAGGCGACCTCGCCGAGGCCGAGGCCCTCCAGGGTCTCGCGGCGGAAGGCCCGGTAACCGCCCGTGACGTCCCGGAGCGGCACGTCGAGCATGAGCCGCGAGTAGGTGGAGCCGCCGCGGGAGAGGAACTCGCGGGACTTCGGCCAGTTCACCACGCGGCCGCCGGGCACCCAGCGCGAGCCCAGGACCAGGTCGGCGCCCTTCAGGGCGGTGAGCAGCCGGGGCAGTTCCTCGGGCTGGTGGGAGCCGTCGGCGTCCATCTCGATGAGCACGCCGTAGTCCCGCTCCAGGCCCCAGCGGAAGCCCGCGAGGTAGGCGGCGCCGAGGCCTTCCTTGCCCTTGCGGTGCAGCACCTTGATGTGGTCGTCCTCGGCGGCCAGCTCGTCGGCGAGCTTGCCGGTGCCGTCGGGGCTGTTGTCGTCCGCGATCAGTACGTGCGCCTCGGGGACGGCCCTGCGCACCCGGCCGGCGATCGTCTTGATGTTCTCCGCCTCGTTGTAGGTCGGAATGATCACCAAGGCCGTGCCGAGCGGGCCGAACTGCCTCCCGTGGGCCTTGTCCGCGAGGGTCCCGTCGCCGTCGTTCACTGCTGCCCCTTCATGTCGTACACAGGGGTCCACCATAGTGGCCGCCGCCTGGGAAGACGTGACATCGCCCGTGATGGTGGTGTCGATTCCCCGAGAACAGGGTAAGGCTGTGCCTTTCGGCCGGTTTCCGCCGTCCCCCGGCAGCCCGGCACCACGGCGGATGGGGGCCCGGCGCCCTTCGGGCCGACCTGGGACCCGCTGGCTGCGGGTCGACCGAAAGCCGTTGTCTACTGAGCGCACGGGCCCCACCCGGGTCACACCTGGCCGACCGGGTGGAGCGCTCCCCCGTCGGCGCGGGCGCTGAGCCTGGATCCTGGCGACGGTGCCCCGGTGCGGCACACCGTCCCCGACCCAGCGGCGCTGCGACGAGTCGTGTGAACGCTCCCCGGTCGGGCGTCCGGTGGTGGACTCGGACGAACCTACCGGCCCCCGGCCGCAGACTGTCAACACTCCCCTGAGCTGGCCGGACACCACCCTGAGCGGGGGCCGCGGGGAGGATGCGCAGGTCGGGCGGCGGGGCCGCGGCGGCGGCCGTCCGGCACGCCGCCCCGGGAGATCACTCCCCCGGCCGTACGTACACCGTCCGTCCCCCCACCACGGTCCGCAGGCAGACCGGCAGGTCACGGCCCGGGGAGAGGTCGGGCAGGCCGGGCGTGCCCGAACGCGGGTCGGTGGACCAGCGGGCCACCCGGTCGTCGGGCGCCTGCACGACCAGCTCGTCCGTGCGCCAGACGGCGTAGTCGGCGGGCGCGCCGGGGACCAGGACGCCCGCGTCGTCACGGCCGACGGCCCGCCAGCCGCCGCGGGTGTGCGCGGTGAACGCGGCGCGGACCGAGATGCGGTGCTCGGGCGTGCGGTGGAAGGCGGCGGCGCGGACCGTGCCCCACGGGTCGAGCGGGGTGACCGGGCTGTCGGAGCCGAACGCGAGCGGTACGCCGGAGCGCAGCAGCGCGGCGAACGGGTTGAGGGTGCGCGCCCGCGCGGCGCCCAGCCGCTGGGCGTACATGCCGTTCTCGCCGCCCCACAGGGCGTCGAAGGCCGGCTGGACGGAGGCGATCAGGCCCAGTTCGGCGAAGCCGGCGACGGTCTCGGGGGTGAGCATCTCGGCGTGCTCGACACGGTGCCGGGCGGCGCGGATCCGGGCGAGGCCGGCCTTCTCGGCGGCGGCGCGCACCCCCTCGACCACCGCGGACACGGCCGCGTCGCCGATGGCGTGGAAGCCGGCCTGCAGGCCCGCCTCGGTGCAGGCGACGACATGGGCGGCCACCGCGCCGGCGTCCAGGTAGGCGGTGCCGGTGTGGCCCGCGTCGGCGTACGGCTCGTGCAGGCAGGCGGTGTGCGACCCGAGCGCGCCGTCGGCGAAGAGGTCGCCCGCGGCGCCCACCGCGCCCAGTTCGCGGGCCTTCCCGGTGTCCTGCTCGGCCCAGTAGCCGACCACGCGCGGTCCCGGCGTCCCGGCGGCCAGCCGCAGCAGGGCGGTGAAGTCCTCCTCGGAGGAGATCCGCGGGCCGCCGCACTCGTGCACGGTGCCGATGCCGAGGGAGGCGGCGTGGTCCAGGGCGGCGCGCTGGGCCTCGGCGCGCTGCGCCGGGGTGACGGCGGCGAGTGCGGCCTCGCGGACGGCGTGGTGGGCGTCCCGGGTGAGCGGGGCGTCGTCCCGGGGGACGTCGCCGGGGACCAGGTCCAGCAGGGCGGTGGTGACGACCGCCGAATGGACGTCGATGCGGGACAGGTACAGCGGGCGTCCGCCGGTGGCCTCGTCCAGCTCGGCGCGGGCCGGCGGCCGGCCGCCGGGCCAGCGGGCGGTGTCCCAGCCGTGCCCCAGCAGGACCCGGTCGGCGGGGCGGGCGGCGGCGAACTCGCGGATCCGCGCGAGGGCCGCGTCCAGGGACGGGGCGCCGGACAGGTCGAGGCCGGTGAGGGCGAGGCCCGTGGCGGTGGTGTGCACATGGGCGTCGGTGAAGGCCGGGGTGACCAGGGCGCCGTCCAGGTCGACCACCTCGTCCACGCCGTCGGCGAAGGCGTCGGCCGCGCCCTCGGAGCCGACCCAGGCGACCTGGCCGCGCTCCACCACCATCGCGGTGGCGAAGGGGTCCGCGGGGCTGTGCACCTCCCCGCGGCGCAGGAGGATGGTCTGGGGTTCGGCGGACTGCTCACTCATGAGCACAGTCTCTCGCGCGCGGGGGGCGCGCCGGGCACCGGGGCGCCCGGGTTCAGATCCGCGGGGGGCGCGCCTCGTACGGCGTGGACAGCACCACGGTGGTCCGGGTGGACACGCCGGCCAGCGAGCGCACCCGGGTCAGCAGTTCCTCCAGTTCGTGCGGGGTGGCCACGCGCACCTTGAGGATGTAGTTCTCGTCGCCGGCCACGCTGTGGCACGCCTCGATCTCGGGGACGCCGGCGAGGCGTTCCGCGATGTCGTCGGGGGCGCTGGGATCGAACGGTTTCACCGAGATGAACGCGGTCATGGGCAGCCCGACCGCCTCGGGGTCGACGACCGCGGCGTACCCGCGGATGACGCCACGCTGTTCGAGCCGGCGCACCCGCTGGTGCACGGCCGACGTGGACAGGCCCGTGGCCTTGCCCAGGTCTGTGTAGCTCATCCGCCCGTCCTTGACGAGCAGCTGCACGATCTGACGGTCCAGCTCCTCCATGGCGCCACAACCTACAGTGCCGCTGATCTCCACGGATACCTGGGAGGCGCAGGTCATTCCAGGTTCGGTGGAAAGAACAGCCGGTCCGACACACGGCCGTGACATGTGACGAAGACCACACGGTTTTGGCGGCCTCTCCGTGATGTGTTCGTGATTACCGCCGAGGGCGGACGGGAAGTGCTTGCTGTGGTCGAGGCCGCGCAGTGCCTTTACGGCCCAGCCTTAGGGGGAGAATCCCATGCAGAGCACCCAACGCCCTGGTCGATCCGCGTCCGCACGGCAGCAGCCGGTCGCCGAGCCGCAGCCGGAGGGCGTCGATCCCGACCTCTTCGACGACGAGCCGGACGCCTACGACACCTTCGAGATGTACCGGGTGATCTGCCCGGACTGTGCGCAGCCGATCGCGCTGCTGGCGGACGAGGAGATCCTGCCGGAGCACGCCCTGTGCGCCTCGCCGTGGAACCCGTTCGGGCTCACGGTGTGCGCGGGCACGGGCCGCTCGGCGGCCGACGCCCGTCCCGCCGACGAGTCCTTCGAACCGCAGGAGCAGGACACGGCCCTGCTGCTGACGCTCCCCCAGGGCCTGGACTGGCGGATGCAGCCCTTCTCGCACGTCGGCGGCCCGGGCTCGCGCCCGATGCGCGTGCCGGTGATGCGCCGCGAAGCCGCCTGAGCAGCCGTACCACTCCCGTCACGTCCCCTGCACCATGGCGCGCAGACTGCCGTGGTGCGGGACGAACGTGCCCGGGTCCGCCGGGACGGCGGCCTCCCCGCGATACACCTGCCGGCAGGCGGCGCGCGGCATGAGCGGCACCTGGCGGGCGGGGTACGCGTCGGGCGGTACGGGACGGTCGCCGGCCGCGAACACTCCCTGTACGACGGTCCACTGACGGTAAATCAGCTCGCGGGGCAGGCCAGGGGCGGACCGTGTGGACTGACGCCCGATTCCGCAAGGGGGTGACCCGCGGGGGCGCCGTCGCGTTGGCCGGGCATGACCGCCATGTACCCGGCGACCGGGCGCCGGCGCCGCATCTTCGTCCCGCGCCCGGCGGACCCGGTCGCGCCGCCCGCGCCGCAGGACCCGCCGATCTACCGCGATCTCATGCGGGTCTGGGCCGACCGGGGGCGCACCCTGCCGGGCCGCCACGACCCGGAGTGGATCAGGCTGGCGGCCCCGACGGTCCTGACGGGTCGGTTCAGCGGCCTTCCGGTCCCGCCACGTGGCGGGCGATGACCATCCGCTGGATCTGGTTGGTGCCCTCGACGATCTGCAGGACCTTGGCCTCGCGCATGTAGCGCTCGGCCGGGAAGTCGGCGGTGTAGCCGTAGCCGCCCAGTATCTGCACCGCGTCCGTGGTGACCTTCATGGCCGCGTCGGTGCAGTGCAGCTTGGCCATGGCGGCCTGCTTGGCGAAGGGCCTGCCGGCGTCCCGCAGCCGGGCCGCGGCCAGGTACAGGGCCCGGCCCGCCTCGATCTGGGTGGCCATGTCGGCGAGCATGAAGCGCAGGCCCTGGAAGTCGGCGACGGGCCGGCCGAACTGGCGGCGCCCGGTGGCGTAGCGGACCGCCTCGTCCAGGGCGGCCTGGGCGAGGCCGACGGCGCAGGCCGCGATGCCGAGCCGGCCGGAGTCGAGCGCGGACAGGGCGATGGTGAAGCCCTGGCCCTCCTCGCCGATGCGCCGCTCGTCGGGGACGCGCACGCCGTCGAAGTGGACCTGCGCGGTGGGTGAGCCCTTCATGCCCATCTTCTTCTCGGGCACCGCTCCGCTGAGGCCGGGCGCGTCGCCGGGCACGAGGAAGGCGGTGATCCCGCGCGGGCCGTCCTCGCCGGTGCGGGCCATCACGGTGTAGAAGTCGGCGATGCCGCCGTGCGTGATCCACGCCTTGGTGCCGTCGATGACCCAGGAGTCGCCCTCGCGGACGGCCTTGGTCCGCAGCGAGGCCGCGTCGGAGCCGGAGGACGGCTCGGACAGGCAGTACGCGCCGAGCAGGCCGCCGCCCAGCATGGCGGGCAGGTGCTCGACCTGCTGCCGCTTGGCGCCGTAGGTGGCGAGCGCGTAGGAGGCGAGCGTGTGCACGCTGACGCCGAGGCCGACGGTGAGGCGGGCCGCGGCCAGCTCCTCCAGCACCTGGAGGTACACCTCGTAGGGCTGGTCGCCGCCGCCGTACTCGGCGGCGTACGGCAGGCCGAGCAGACCGGACTCGGAGAGCAGGGTGAAGACCTCGCGCGGGAAGCGCCCCGCGTCCTCCTCCTCGGCGGCCCCGGGCGCGATCTCACGCTGGGCGATCTCCCGGACGAGGGCGAGCAGATCCCTCGCCTCCTCCGTCGGCAGTTGACGCTCCACCGGCTGCGGGTCGCGGTCGGACATGGCGTCGGTCTCCTCCCTGTTCGGACACCGGCGGCCTGGCCCGTGGTGGGGGCGGCGCCGCCTGATCGCTGTGCCGAGGGCGTCCGCTCCCGGGTCTCGGAAGCTGCTGACCAGCGGCATGCGCTGTGAGTATGCCCGATCGTCGACCTCTCGTCACCAGTTAACGACCGCTCACTTCAGGAATCCTGCCGGGCGTCCGCCGGGTCGGTTATTGGTCCGAACCATTGACCTAGTGATCCAGTCCTCCCTACTGTGCATGACCAGCGCTTTACCGCGTTCATGCCATTCGGCGCGCGTTCCCTCTTCCCCCCACGAGGAGACACCCGCATGCACTCTCCCCACCGCTCCCTCGTCCGGGCCCTCGTCTCGGCCGCGTGTACCGCCGCCCTCGGCGCCGGTCTGCTGGCCGGCACGGGCACGGCGACCGCGGCGGCCCCGAGCGCCCCGCAGCTCCAGGCCGGTTCCAAGGTCGTCGGCTACTTCACCGAATGGGGCACCTACGACCGCAAGTACTACGCCAAGAACGTCGAGACCTCGGGCTCCGGCGCCAAGCTGACCCACATCAACTACGCCTTCGGCAACGTCACCGGCGGCAAGTGCGCGATGGGCGACGCCTACGCGGCCACCGACCGCGCCTACACCGCCGCCGAGTCGGTCGACGGCGTCGCCGACACCTGGGACCAGCCGCTGCGCGGCAACTTCAACCAGCTGCTCAAGCTGAAGAAGAAGCACCCCAACCTGAAGATCCTGTGGTCCTTCGGCGGCTGGACCTGGTCCGGCGGCTTCGGCGAGGCCGCGAAGAACCCCGCGGCCTTCGCCCAGTCCTGCTACGACCTGGTGAAGAACTCCAAGTGGGCGGGTGTCTTCGACGGCATCGACATCGACTGGGAGTACCCGAACGCCTGCGGCAACACCTGCGACAGCAGCGGGCGGGACGCGTTCCGGAACCTGATGGCCGCCCTGCGGTCCAAGTTCGGCTCCGGCAACCTGGTGACCGCCGCGATCACGGCGGACGCCACCAGCGGCGGCAAGATCGACGCGGCGGACTACGCGGGCGCCGCCCAGTACGTCGACTGGTACAACCCGATGACGTACGACTACTTCGGTGCCTGGGACGCCAAGGGCCCGACCGCCCCGCACTCGCCGCTGACCTCCTACGCGGGCATCCCGAAGGCGGACTTCAACACCTCGGCGACCATCGCCAAGCTCAAGGGCCTCGGCGTGCCCGCCTCGAAGCTGCTGCTCGGCATCGGCTTCTACGGCCGCGGCTGGACCGGCGTCACGCAGGCGGCGCCCGGCGGCACGGCCACCGGCCCGGCGGCCGGCACCTACGAGCAGGGCATCGACGACTACAAGGTGCTCAAGGCCAAGTGCCCGGCGACCGGCACGGTGGGCGGCACGGCCTACGCCAAGTGCGGCAGCGACTGGTGGAGTTACGACACCCCGGCGACCATCGCCTCGAAGATGACGTACAAGAACCAGCAGGGCCTCGGCGGCACCTTCTTCTGGGAGCTGAGCGGCGACACCGCGAACGGTGAGCTGATCAAGGCCATCAGCTGACCCCTGACGGAACGGAACGGAGCGGAGGCCGGCGGCCTCCGCTCCTTCGCGTGGTGGTGGTGCGGCCGGCGCCGCACCGGCCCCCGCGGGGCGTCAGAGCAGGCCGAGCTGCGTCACGAGCATCGCGAGCACCACGACCAGGACCCAGCCCATGAGGTGCTCGACGAGGTCGGGGCCGTCGTCCTTGGGGCCGCCGGTACGGACGCGGATGGCGGTGGCCGAGTGTGCGCTCATACTGTTACTCGCAAAGGTAGGACGTGGAGGCGAATCCCCCCATTCACCCGTCCACCTTGCCATCCGCGACGGTCCTGCGGGCGATGAACTCCGTCACATACCCGCGGAACGGCTCAGTACACCCCCACGGCGGCCAGCGCCTTGCGCTGGTGGGCGGTCGGACGCGCCGGGAAGTACAGGTAGCAGATCCCCCCGGAGCCGGAGGCGACCTTCCCCGAGGCGTTGTACCACTTCGTCCTGAGCCAGATGTTCTCGAACTCCCGGCGCAGGTAGACCCGTCGCACCGCGTCGTCGCCCGGGGAGGCCGGATCGTTGGCGATGACGTCGCCGTCCGCGGTGAAGCCGATCACGGCCATCAGGTGCCCGGAGGTGCCGTACCCGGCGCCGGTCAGCTCGCTCTTGAGGAAGGACTGGGACGTTATGGCCGGGATGCCCGCCGCGATCAGCGTCTCCAGCTCGGTGAGGGAGGCCAGCCGGGTGACCACGCCCTGGAGGCCCTCGAAGGTCGCCGCGTAGGCCGCGTTGAAGGGCCAGTTGCCGCAGCCCTGGTACTGGTGGTCGTAGGTGGACCGGGCCGCGTGGCAGACCTGCGGGTCGGCGTAGGCGGGGTCGACCCAGGCCAGTTGGCCGGGGGTGAGCCGGCCGCCCCAGTACTCGACGACCATCTGCGAGGAGGTGGGGCTGCACCACGCCTCGCCCCCGCCGTCGTACTCGGGGTACTGGCCCTTGTGGATCTCCTGCGAGTAGCGCGGGACGGCCAGTTCCTGGGCGAGGCCGGGGGTGGAGGCCGGGACGGTGAACCGGTCGGGGATGTCGGAGCCCATCGCGCCGAGCCGCCACACGGTCGGCGTGCGGTGCGTGCCCGGCCGGCGGTACAGGGTCAGGCGCAGCCGGTACGACGTCAGCCGCAGGCCGGTGCTGGCGTCGTCCACGGAGAAGGTGTCGGTCCAGACGGTGCTCCGGCCGTCGGTCTGGCCGTCCACCGAGGTCCGCTTGATGTCCTGGTCGCCGGACGCCCAGCGGCCCAGCACGTACCAGGGGGTCGCGGTGCCGTCGGAGTACGTGCCGGTCAGCTCGACCTGGATCCAGGTGCCGTCGGGGGTGTGCGCGTTCCAGGAGGCGACGACCTCGGTGGCGAGCACGGCGAGCCGGTGCACGGGGGAGGTCCAGGTCGCGTACTCCCAGGTCGCGGTGGTCCCGGTGTGCGGGTCGGTGTAGTCGGTGCGGCCGGCGGGGGCGCCGATCACGACGCCGGGCCGCTGCCCGGAGACGGCACGGGCGCCCTGTACGGACCCACCGCGCCAGTCCCGGTACGTGGTCCAGGCGTGCTGGTCGATCGGGCGGGCCTGCGTCCGGCCCGGGACGGCGGCGCCGGGATGCGGGGCGGCGGCGGCCGCGGGGGCCGCGGTGCCGGTCACCGCGGCGGCGACGGCCACGGCCAGGACGGTTCTGCGGGACGGCTGTTGGGCTCTGCTCATGGGCGCGATGACCCCCAGGGTGTCCGAGTGGGCTGGTCCGGTGCGCCAACTATGGAGCAGGCCGGTTTTGGCTGCCAGCACTTCGGCGCATGCCACGCCAGGAATATTGGTCTCGGCCACTGAAAAGGGGGCGCGGGGCCCTGACGCGGGTGCGGGGCTCCTCCCCCGCACCCGTGCCCGGCCCCGCACCCGCGTCCGGGCGGCCGGCTCAGACGAGGTCCATCGCGGCGACCTCGTCCGGGCGGCCGTAGCTGACCGGGCCCTGGAAGCGCCGGCGGGCGGTGGCGAACCACCACACCGTGGCGATCAGCAGGACGACGGCGAGCGCGATCGGCGCGTAGTTGAAGGAGTCGACGGTGATGGGCGACGCCTGCGGCAGCATGAACAGGACGCTGCTGAGCAGGATCCAGACGATCGCGAGGCAGCCGATGGGCCTGCCCCAGCGGCCGAGGTGCCAGGGGCCGGGCTGGAACGCGTCGCCGAGCCGCAGCCGCAGGAAGATGGGCACGGCGTAGGCGAGGAAGAGGCCGACCACGTTGACGCTGACGATGGCGGTGAACGCCGTGTGCGACCACCAGCCCGGCACGATCAGGGCCAGCGAGCAGGCGACCGCGAGCCACACCGCCTTGACCGGCGTGCGGGTGCGCAGCGACACCGAGCGCCACCAGCGGGAGCCGGGCATGGCGCCGTCACGCGAGAAGGCGAAGATCTGCCGGGTGTTGCTGGTGAGGTTGGCGAGCCCGCAGAAGAGCATCGCGCCGATGACGATGAGGAGCATCACCTTCGCGGTGCGCAGGCCGAGGCCGTCGATGAGGATCTGCACGGGCGGCGCGGCGGCCCCGGCGACCTCCGCGTAGTCGCCGATGCTGTAGACCAGCGCCAGCATCAGGATCAGGCCGGTCAGCGCCGACCAGCCGATGGCGCGGGTGATGCCCTTGGGCGCGCTCACCGTGGCGTGGACCGTTTCCTCGGACATGTGGAAGCTGCCGTCGAACCCGGTGAAGGTCCAACTGGTCACCAGCAGCCCGAGCATGCCGCCGTAAAGGCCGTTCGTGAAGCCGGTGTTGTTCTCGAAATGCGCTACGAAGGACGCCGACTGGTGCTGGTCGGGCATCACCACGAGGGCCCCCACGATCACGACGAGTCCCACCAGCAGCCACCAGACGGAAATGCGGTTCAGGACGGCGACGAGCTGGACGGTGTAGGTGTTGGCGAGTCCCTGCAACACGATGATCAGGGCCGTGATCAGGACCGTCTGGTGCGCGGTCGGCCGGTAGGCCGGCCACTGCATCTGCACGAACACCTGGATGAACGTGGCGGCCGCGTATCCGGTGGCGGCCGTGCCGCCGATCTGGCCGACGAAGTTCAGCCAGCCCGTGAACCAGGACCAGGCCCCTTTGTGCCGCTTGGCGAGTTTGCCCGCGGAGAAGTACAGGGCGCCGCTCGTCGGATAGGCCGAGGCGACTTCCGCCATGGCCGCGCCGATGAGCAGGACCATCACCGACACACCGATCCAGCCGAACACGAGAATGCGGGGGCCGCCCGCGTTCAGGCCGAATCCGAAGGACGAGAAGATGCCCGAGAGGATATTGATGATGGTGAAGGAGATGGCGAAATTGTCGAACGTTTTGAAGCGCCGGGTGAGCTTCCGCGGATAACCCATCGCATGCAGGGTGGCGTCGTCGTCGAGCACGACGGGGGCCGCGGCCCGGGCGTGGGCCCGGGAAGTCGACGTCCGTTCCGACACGGATCGGCCTTTCTCTCGATGGGACGGGGGGAGGAACGGGATCAGCCGGGTCCCGGCACGGGCAGGCCGCAGGCGCGCCGGGCCCGGGAGAGCTGCTCGGCGGGGTCGCCGAAGGCGCTCCACGGCATGCGCGAGGCGTAGGGGCCCATCGCCGTGAAGACCGCCCGGGCCTCGAACTCGCGCTGCCCCATGACGAGCGCGTGCGCGAGGTAGGCGAGGTCGAGCACCGGGGTGAAGCGGTATCCGGCCGCGGCGGGCAGCCAGTTCTGGTAGATCGACAGCGCGGTGGAGCGCCACTGCGGCTGCTCCCAGACCCGGTCGGCGAGCAGTTGGGTGGGGTTGTAGCTCTCCACCAGGGCCACCAGGGGCAGCAGCCGGAGGGCGGAGTCGGCGGGCGCCCGCTGGCTGAGGAAGGCGGCGACGTCCCAGGCCGCGGTGACCGAGCCGCCGTGCCGCGTGAAGAAGCAGGACAGGAAGCGGTGGTGGGCCTCGCGGTGCCAGGGGTCGAGGGAGAGGATGTGCGCGAACAGCCGCCAGGGTCCCGGCGGGGCGGTGAGCAGGCCGTGCGGGGCCGGGTCGCGCAACCGGTGCAGCCGGGCCATGGCGAGCCGGGCGACCCAGGGGGTGGGGTCCGCGGGGGCCGCGTCGGCGGCCCGGTCGCAGGCGGTCAGCGCTATCCGCTCCAGCGCCTCCGCGCGGTCGTCGTGCGCGTCGGCGGCCCGCAGGGCGCGCTGCACGGCGACCCGGGCCCACATCAGCGCGGCCTCGGGGGTGGGCTCCTCGTCCAGCCAGCGTTCCACCAGGTCGGTGCCGGCCGCCTCGGAGGCGAGGACCAGCGAGCGGTGGGCGCGCAGGGCGGAGTCGGCACGGGTCTCGGCCAGGGCCTCGCGGGCGGACCGGTAGCGCCCGGCGCGTATGTCGACGCACACGCTCGCCAGGACGCGGTCGTCGGCCGCCGGATGCCACACGTAGTGCCCTTCGAATAACTCCGCGTCCATGTCCCCCTGCCAGTCCCGTGCGACGCATCACGTAGCGCAAGAGGCACCCTACTCAGCGTGGGGCACACCCGAAACGCTGAATTCGACATATCGGTCAGCGGATTCGGAATGTCCGACAGCCCTCCCCGCCGGACGCCGAAAGTGATTCAATACGCGACTTTCTCGGATCCGGCGGCGCCCGCCGGACCCGCCACCACGGCCGCCCCTAGACTGATGTGCGGGAAACCCCCATGAGTCACCACACCCCGGGAATCACCATTCACGACCTCGCCGCCCGGCTGCGCGGGCTCCCCCCGTCGCTGGGGCCGGTCCGGCTCGTCGGCGTCGACGGGCACGCGGGCTCCGGCAAGTCCACCTTCGCCGAGCACCTGGCGCGGGCGCTGGGCGATGCCCCGGTGCTCCACCTCGACGACATCTCCGGCCACGCGGAGCTCTTCGCCTGGACCGCCCGGCTCCGCACGCAGGTGATCGAGCCGCTGGCGCGCGGCGAGAACGCCCACGTCACCCCCTACGACTGGGGGGCCCGCGCCTTCGGCCCGCCGCGCCCGCTGCCGGCCGCGCCGGTCGTCCTGATCGAGGGCGTCGGGGCCGGCCGCCGTGCGCTGCGGCCGCACCTGGCCCGGCTGCTGTGGATGGAGCTGCCCCGGGAGGAGGCGTGGGCCCGGGGCCGCCGGCGGGACGGGGCGGAGCAGCGGGAGTTCTGGGACGGCTGGGTGCCGGCGGAGCGCGCGCACTTCACCGCGGACCCCACGCGCCCTCATGCCGACCTCCTGGTGCTCCAGCGTCCGGAGGGGTACGAGGTGCTGCCGGGGCCCGCCGCGACCCCCGGGACCGAGCACGACGTGACGCTCCGTGAGGGACCGTCCGCAATGTGGTGAAGTTGTGAAGGGCCGTGCGGGACGCGTCCCCCGGGCGCCCCAACCACGCTTGACCGGGGGGCCGTACAGGATTTACGTTCTGAATGTGCGGCTTTCGGAGCCGCCCGCCGACCCGAAGCCCCCGGTTGTTCCCCCGTGACCGGGGGCTTCGTTCTGCCCGCGGGCCCGGCTCCGGGGCGCTTCGCGCACCGGACCTCTCACGCTGGGTCACGGAACGCCGTCCCCGGCCGTCCCCAGCCGTCCCCAGGCGTCCAGGCCGTCCGCTCCCACCTCGCCGAACGCCCTGTGCGGCACCCTTCGGCACGCGCGGGTCCCACGGGTACGATGCCCTCGGCGCGACCTTCGAGCGGCTGCTCCGCACCGGCAACTCCGGTCGGTGGCACAGCGGTTCGACCGCGGCGGCCATCGGGCGACTGCCCTGTGGTGAACCACGGGGACACGGTCTGTGGGGGGACGTGATGGACTTCGGCACGCAGGGCCCCGAGGCCCCGGCCGACCTCGCCTGGCTGCGGGGGGTGGACGCCTACACGATGGGCGCCTATCCGCAGGCGGAGGAGGAGTTCCGCACCGCGGTGCGGATGGACCCGGGCATGGCCGACGCCTGGCTCGGACTGCACGCGCTCAGGGTCGACACGACCACCGCGCTGCTGCGGATGTTCCGGCACCGCGAGCGCTTCGGCGAACAGCGCGCCCGGCACCGCCGGGCCCTCAACTCCTGGTACTGGCTCGGCTGGTGGGTGCAGCCGGTGCTGGAGAGCCCGCGTGACCTGCTGCTGGCCCACGCCTCGCACTGGCTGGACGGCCGGCACGTGCCCGAGCTGGACCGCGCCCTGGCCGGGCTGCCCCCGGTCGACGCCGACACCCAGGTCCGCTTCCTGCACGCCTGCCGCGCCTACCTGGTCAAGGACTGGGAGCAACTGGTCCGGCACACCGACCCGCTGCTGAACGATCCCCTGCTCGGCATCGAGGCCGGCCTGTTCGGCGGGATGGCCCGGGTCAGGCTGGAGACGTACGGCCAGGCCGAGCCGCTGCTCGCGGCCGCGCTGATGCGGTGCCGCAGCGAGCAGCCGCAGCGCAAGGAGCTGCGCTACTGGCTGGCCCGGGCGCACGAGGGCACGGGCCGCAGCGCCGCCGCGCTCCCCCTGTACCGGGCGGTGCACCGGGTCGACCCGGCCTTCATGGACACCGCCGCCCGGCTCGCCGCCATCGCCGAGGGGGACGGGTACGACGAGACGGCCGACCTCGCCGCGATCACCCTGGCCGGCGCGGGACAGGACGCGGTGGACGGCCCGGACGGGTCCGACCCGCTGTTCGGTCCCGAGGGCCGGGACCTGCGGCTGCCGGAGCCCGATCCGCCGGCCGGGCCGCTGCCGTCGGTGGCCGGCCCCGCGGTGCGGACCAAGACCGGCGTGTCCGGGGCGCCGTCCTCACCGGTCCCGGCGGGGCCGACCGACCCCGCCCTGCTGGCGGAGGCGCTCGCCGAACTGGAGCGCATGGTGGGGCTGGAACCGGTCAAGCGCCAGGTCAAGGCGTTGTCGGCGCAGCTCAACATGGCGCGGCTGCGGGCCGGGCAGGGCCTGCCCGTGCAGCCGCCGAAGCGGCACTTCGTCTTCTCCGGGCCGTCCGGCACCGGCAAGACCACGGTCGCGCGGATCCTCGGCCGGGTGTTCTACGCCCTGGGCCTGCTCGGCGGCGACCACCTCGTGGAGGCCCAGCGGGCCGACCTGGTCGGCGAGTACCTGGGGCAGACGGCCGTGAAGGCCAACGAGCTGATCGACTCCGCGATCGGCGGGGTGCTGTTCGTGGACGAGGCGTACGCGCTGTCCAACTCCGGGTACGGCAAGGGGGACGCGTACGGCGACGAGGCGCTCCAGGTGCTGCTGAAGCGGGCCGAGGACAACCGGGACCACCTGGTGGTGATCCTGGCCGGCTATCCGGAGGGCATGGACCGCCTGCTGGCCGCCAACCCCGGCCTGTCCTCCCGCTTCACCACCCGGGTCGACTTCCCGTCGTACCGGCCGCAGGAGCTGAGCGAGATCGGCAGGGTCCTGGCGGCGGAGAACGGCGACCTGTGGGACGAGGAGGCGCTGGACGAGCTGCGCTCCATCGCCGGGCACGTGGTCGACCAGGGGTGGATCGACGAGCTGGGCAACGGGCGGTTCCTGCGGACGCTGTACGAGAAGAGCTGCGCGTACCGCGACCTGCGGCTGTCGGTGTACGCCGGGCCCCTGTCCCGGGAGGACCTGGCGACCCTGCGGCTGCCCGACCTGATGCAGGCGTACGGGGAGGTGCTGTCGGGGCGGGGGCCGCAGGATCCGCCGGGCCTGTAGGCCGCGGGACCGCGGCCCCCGCACCGGCGGGGGTCAGGCGAGCGCTCCCTCCGGCTCGCCGCTCACCCTGGGCTCCGGCATCTCGCGGTGCGCCGGGTCCCGGACCTCTCCTACGAGCATCTCCAGGACGTCCTCCAGGGCCACCAGTCCGAGCACCCGGCCGGACGGGTCCGCCACCTGGGCCAGGTGCGTGGCCGCGCGGCGCATCACGGTGAGGGCGTCGTCGAGCGGCAGTTCGGCGCGGAGCGTGGCCATGGGGTGCCAGACGTGCTGCGGGACGGCCCGGTCGGAGTCCTCCAGGTCGAGGACGTCCTTCACGTGCAGGTAGCCCATGAACGGGCCCTTCTCGGTCGCGGAGACCGGGAAGCGGGAGTAGCCGGTGCGGGCGGTCAGCTCGACGATCTCCCCCGGGGTCACCGAGGGGGCCACCGTGACCAGGGACTCCCGGCGCAGCAGGACGTCCGTCACCGGGCGGGAGCCCAGTTCCAGGGCGTCCTCAAGGCGCTCGCGCTCCTCGGGGCCGAGCAGGCCGGCCTCACCGGAGTCCTCCAGCAGCCGGTTGAGCTGCTCGGTGGTGACGACCGCCTCCACCTCGTCCTTGGGGTCGACCCGGAAGAGCCGCAGGATGCCCTGGGCGCAGGCGCCGAGGGCCACCGTGATCGGCCGGCACAGGCGGGCGAACCAGACCAGTCCCGGGCTGAGCCAGAGCGCCGCCTTCTCGGGCGCGGCCATGGCGAGGTTCTTCGGCACCATCTCGCCGATGACCAGGTGGAAGAAGACCACGGCGGCCAGGGCGATGACGTAGCCGAGCGGGTGGACCACGCCCTGCGGCACGTGAACCCACTCGAACACCGGTTCCAGCATGTGGGCGACCGTCGGCTCGGCGACCGCGCCGAGCGTCAGCGAGCAGACGGTGATGCCGAACTGGGCGGCGGCCATCATCTGCGGGAGGCGTTCGAGCCCGTGCAGCACCTGGCGGGCCCGGGCGGTGCCGAGCGGTTCGATCTGGCTACGGCGGACGGAGACGAGTGCGAACTCGGCGCCGACGAAGAAGCCGTTGGCGAGCACGAGCAGCGCGGCGAAGACCAGTTGGACCACGCTCATCGGGCGGCCTCCATCACGTTCGCCGGGTTCGCCGCCGGGGCCGTCCGCACCAGGCGGACGCGTTCGGCGCGGTAGTGGCCGACCTGGCGGACCGAGAGCCGCCAGCCGGGCAGTTCCGCCCGGTCGCCGGGGGCCGGGATCCGGCCGAGCAGGTCGGCGACCAGTCCGGCGACGGTCTCGTACGGCCCCTCGGGCACGTCGAGGCCTATCCGCTGCAGGATGTCGACGCGGCAGCTTCCGTCCGCGTCCCAGGCGGGCCTGCCGTCCTCGGGCGGGGCGGGGGCCAGCTCGGGCACGTCCTTGGCGTCGTGCTCGTCGCGGACCTCGCCGACCAGTTCCTCGACGATGTCCTCCAGGGTGACGACGCCGGCCGTGCCGCCGTACTCGTCGACGACGACCGCGATGGGCTGCTCGCTGCGCAGCCGGGCGAGCAGGGGCTGCACGGGCAGGCTCTCGGGGACCAGCAGCGCCTTGCGGGCGATACGGCCGGCCGGGGTGCGCAGCCGGTCGTGGACCGGGACGGCCAGCGCGTCCTTGAGGTGGGCCATGCCGACGATCTCGTCGATCTTCTCCCGGTACACGGGGAAGCGGGACAGCCCGGTGGCCCGGGTGAGGTTGACGACGTCCTCGGCGGTGGCCGTGTCCTGGAGGGCGCTGACCTTCACGCGCGGGGTCATGACGTGCTGCGCGGTCAGCTCGCCCAGGGACAGGGTGCGGACGAACAGGTCGGCCGTGTCCTGCTCCAGGGCGCCGGCCAGCGCGGAGTGGCGGGCCAGGGAGACGAGCTCCCCGGGGGTGCGGGCGGAGGCCAGTTCCTCGGCGGGTTCCACGCCGAGCGCGCGGACCAGCCGGTTGGCGACCGTGTTCAGGGCGGAGATCACCGGCCGGAACAGGAGCGCGAAGCGGTGCTGGGGGCCGGCGACGAAGCGCGCGACCTGCAACGGCCGGGACACCGCCCAGTTCTTCGGTACGAGTTCGCCGATCACCATCTGGATCGCGGAGGCCAGCAGCATGCCGACGACCACGGCGACGCCGGAGGCGACGCCCGCGGGGACGCCGAGTGCGGCGAACGGGCCGCGCAGCAGCCCGGCCAGGGCCGGTTCGGCGAGCATGCCGACGACCAGGGAGGTGATGGTGATGCCGAGCTGGGTGCCGGAGAGCTGGAAGGAGAGTTCCTTCAGCGACTCCACCACCGTGCGGGCGCGGGCGTCGCCGTCGGCGGCGGCCTTCTCGGCGTCCGGGCGCTCGACGGTGACCAGGCCGAACTCGGCCGCCACGAAGAATCCGTTGGCGAGAATCAGCAGGAACGCGGCTCCGAGGAGCAGCAGGGAGAGGGTCACGCTGCCACCGGCTTCCCGCTCTGCCGGGCAGGGGTGGCGCAGGTACTACAGGACGATCCGTCCATCGCCGGAGGGAGTCACTCCTCGGGTAGCAGGAGCCCCTGTGCGCCGGGCGGCACGCAGGGGCGGAGGCGCAGCGAAACGGCCTCCGCCTCCAGATTAATCAAGTTCCGGGCTCGTGCGGCAGGCCGGAGGAGCCCGAACGGGCCTCGGCGAGCGCGCGCAGGGCCTTGGCGTCGGCGATGGCCCGCTCCTTGGCGATGCCCGGCTGGATGCCGAGCGCGGGCAGGCTGGTGCCGTCGGTGAGGTTGAGGAACACCCAGGGGTCGCCCGGCCGGAGGTTCACCTGGACGATCTCGGCCCAGGCCAGGCGCCGCTTCCCGGCGATGTTGACGACGGTGACGCCGGAGTCGTCGGCGACCACCTTCACCCGGGCCAGCCGGGCGAGGACCCAGAAGCAGACCACTCCGGTGAGGAAGAAGCTGAGCCGGGACCCCGGGCCGATGCGCTCCAGCAGCAGCGCCAGCGCGGTCATCGCCACCAGGATCGCGACGGCGGCGGTGAGCAGGATCACCCGGGTGCGTCCCGGCCGGAAGGTGACGGGCAGGTCAGGCAGGTCAGGCAGATCGGTCATCGGGCAGCGTACCCCTTCTACAGGCGGCAGGCGTGGATGGCCGTGGTCAGGATGGCGCGGGCGCCGATGGCGTAGAGGTCGTCCATGATCCGCTGCGCCTCCTTGGCCGGGACCATGGCGCGGACGGCGACCCAGCCCTCGTTGTGCAGCGGGGAGACGGTCGGGGACTCCAGGCCGGGGGTGAGCGCGACGGCCTTCTCCAGCTGCTCGACCCGGCAGTCGTAGTCCATCATCACGTACGTCCGGGCGACCAGGACGCCCTGGAGGCGGCGCAGGAACTGCTGGACCTTCGGGTCCTCGGCGTCGGCGCCGGTGCGGCGGACGACGACGGCCTCGGACTTCATGATCGGCTCGCCGAAGACCTCCAGGCCCGCGTTGCGCAGGCTGGTGCCGGTCTCGACGACGTCCGCGATGACCTCGGCGACGCCCAGCTCGATCGCGGTCTCGACGGCGCCGTCGAGGTGGACGACGGAGGCGTCGATGCCGCTGTCGGCGAGGTGGCCGGCGACGATGCCCTCGTAGGAGGTGGCGATCGTCCGGCCCTTGAGGTCCTCGATGCCGTTCGCCGTGCCCGGCTTGGCGGCGAAGCGGAAGGTGGAGCGGGCGAAGCCGAGGGGCAGGATCTCCTCGGCGTCGGCGGCGGAGTCGATCAGCAGGTCGCGGCCGGTGACGCCGATGTCGAGGCGGCCGGAGGAGACGTAGATCGCGATGTCGCGGGGGCGGAGGTAGAAGAACTCGACCTCGTTCTCCGGGTCGACGACGCGCAGTTCCTTGGACTCGCGGCGCTGCTGGTAGCCGGCCTCATGCAGCATCGCCGCCGCAGGGCCGGACAGTGAACCCTTGTTGGGCACGGCGATGCGCAGCATGAGGTCGGCTTCCTTTGTGTGAAGGGGGTTTCGTACGGCTTCTTACAGCGGGCGGGTCACAGGTGGGCGTAGACGTCGTCCAGCGAGATCCCGCGGGCGACCATCATCACCTGGACGTGGTAGAGCAGCTGCGAGATCTCCTCGGCGGCCGCTTCCGTGCCCTCGTACTCGGCGGCCATCCAGACCTCGGCGGCCTCTTCGACGACCTTCTTGCCGATGGCATGGACACCCTTGCCGACCAGTTCCGCGGTGCGGGAGGTGGCGGGGTCGCCGTGGGCGGCCTTGTGCTGGAGCTCGGTGAACAGCTCCTCGAACGTCTTCTTGGACATGGTGCTGCCCACCCTACGCGGTTCGCCCCGCCCCTCAGTGCCAGGGTTCAGATACTGAGCGGAGCGTGGCCGCGGTCGCCACCGCGGCCGTCACCGCCTCGTGGCCCTTGTCCTCGCGGGAGCCCTCGATGCCGGCGCGGTCCAGGGCCTGTTCCTCGGTGTCGCAGGTGAGCACGCCGAAGCCGACGGGGACGCCGGTCTCCACGGAGACCTGGGTGAGGCCCTGGGTGACGCCCTGGCACACGTAGTCGAAGTGGGGGGTGCCGCCGCGCACGACGACGCCGAGGGCGACGACCGCGTCGTAGCCGCGTCCCGCGAGGACCTTGGCGGCCACGGGGAGTTCGAAGCTGCCGGGGACCCGGATCAGCGTGGGCTCGTCGATGCCCAGGTCGTGCAGGGCGCGCAGGGCGCCGTTCACCAGGCCGTCCATCACCTTCTCGTGCCACTGGGCCGCGACGACGGCGACCCGCAGGTCGCTCACGTTGCGTACGGACAGTTCCGGTGCACCCTTGCCGCTCACGTCTCTCCTCAGTGCTTCTTCGCTTGCTTGCCGGTCGCCGCGGGCTGCTTACTGGTTGCCGCAGGCCGACACCGCGGGCGTGTCGAGCCAGGGCAGATCGTGCCCCATCCGGTCCCGCTTGGTGCGCAGGTAGCGGAGGTTGTGCTCGCCGGCCTGGACGGGCATCGGCACGCGGCCGGCGACCTTCAGTCCGTGGCGCAGCAGGGCGTCGGTCTTGTCGGGGTTGTTGGTCATCAGCCGTACACCGTGCACGCCGAGGTCGGCGAGGATCCGCGCGGCGGCGCCGTAGTCGCGGGCGTCGGCGGGCAGGCCGAGTTCGAGGTTGGCGTCCAGGGTGTCGTGGCCCTGTTCCTGGAGCTGGTAGGCGCGCAGCTTGGACAGCAGGCCGATGCCGCGTCCCTCGTGGCCGCGCAGGTAGACGACGACACCGCGGCCCTCGGCCTGGATGCGTTGCAGCGCGGTGTCGAGCTGGGGGCCGCAGTCGCAGCGCAGGGAGCCGAAGACGTCGCCGGTGAGGCATTCGGAGTGGACGCGGACCAGGACGTCCTCGCCGTCGCCGAGGTCGCCGTGGACCAGGGCGACGTGCTCGACGCCGTCGGCGGCGGACCGGTAGCCGTAGGCGGTGAAGGTGCCGTGCCGGGTGGGCAGGCGGGTCTCGGCCTCGCGGCGGACGCCGGGCTCGCTGCCGCGGCGGTAGGCGATCAGGTCCTGGATGGAGATGATCGTCAGACCGTGCCTGCGGGCGAACGGGACCAGCTCGGGCAGGCGGAGCATCCGCCCGTCCTCGCCGGCGATCTCCACGATGGCGCCGGCCGGGCGCAGTCCCGCGAGCCGGGCGAGGTCGACGGCGGCCTCGGTGTGTCCGTTGCGGACGAGGACGCCGCCCGGCCGGGCCCGCAGCGGGAAGACGTGGCCGGGGCGGACCAGGTCGGCGGGTGCGGCGCTGCCGCTCGCCAGGAGCCGGAGGGTGGCGGCGCGGTCGGCGGCCGAGATGCCGGTGCTCACGCCGTGGGCGGCGGCGGCGTCGACGGAGACCGTGAACGCGGTCCCCATCGACTCGGTGTTGTCCTCGACCATCTGCGGCAGCCGCAGCCGGTCCAGTTCCTCGCCCTCCATGGGGGCGCAGATCAGGCCGCGGCACTCGCTCATCATGAAGGCGACGATCTCGGGGGTCGCCTTCTCGGCGGCGATGACGAGGTCGCCCTCGTTCTCCCGGTCCTCGTCGTCGACGACGACCACGGGGCGGCCCGCGGCGATGTCGGCGACGGCCCGCCCGACCGGGTCGAGGGTGAGGTCGCCGATGTCGTGGGTGCCGCGGGCGTCCTGGGTGCCGCGGGCGTGTCGGGTGTCGTGGGTGCCGTACAGCGGTGGTGCCGAGGTCATGCCGGCGCTCCTTCCAGTGCGGGCTGCGGGCCCCTGCGGGAGCGCAGCCACCAGTCGCGCATGCCCCACAGGACGAGTGCGCCGTAGATGACGTAGACGAAGCCGGAGAAGGCGTAGCCGTTGGCGAAGTTCAGGGGGACGCCGACGAGGTCGACGAGCAGCCAGGCGAACCAGAACTCGACCATGCCCTTGGCCTGCGCGTACATCGCGACGACGGTGCCGACGAAGATGTAGGCGTCGGGCCAGGGGTCCCAGGAGAGCTTCGGGTAGGCCGTGAAGAGGAGGGCCACGGCGACGGTGCCTGCGGCCGCGGCGGCGGCCATCGCGCCGCGTTCGCGCCAGCTGGCGAACCGTACGGTGATCCGGCCGTCGCCGGCCTCGCCCCGGCCGCGCTGCCACTGCCACCAGCCGTACAGGGCGACGGCCATGACGACGGTCTGCTTGCCGGCGCTGCCCGTGAGGTGGCCGTAGAAGGCGGAGAAGAGGACGAGACCGGAGAGGAACTGCACCGGCCAGGTCCACAGGGAGCGGCGCCAACCGAAGGCGAGGGTGATGAGGCCGAGGGTGTTGCCGACCATGTCCGACCAGATGATGTGCTGGCCGAAGAGGGTGAACGCCTCGGAGTTCAGCCAGTTCACCGGCCGGCCTCCCGTCCGGCGCCGAGCAGCCGCTCGACGTACTTGGCGATGACGTCCACTTCGAGGTTGACCGGGTCGCCGGCCTGCTTCACGCCGAGCGTGGTGAGGGCGAGCGTGGTCGGGATGAGGCTGACGGTGAAGTGGTCGGAATTCGCGTCCACGACGGTCAGGCTGATGCCGTCGACGGTGATGGAGCCCTTCTCGACGACGTAGCGGGCGAGGGCCGCGGGCAGGGAGATCTTCACGATCTCCCAGTTCTCGGAGGGCTCGCGCGCCAGGATCTCGCCGGTGCCGTCCACGTGCCCCTGCACGATGTGGCCGCCGAGGCGGGCGCCGACGGCGGTGGGCCGCTCCAGGTTGACGCGGGAGCCGACGGCCAGCGCGCCGAGGCTGGAGCGGTTCAGGGTCTCGGCCATGACGTCGGCGGTGAACTCGTCGCCCTCGTGCTCCACGACGGTGAGACAGACCCCGTTCACGGCGATGGAGTCGCCGTGCTGCGCGCCCTCGGTCACGACGGGGCCGCGGAGCCGGAAGCGGGAGGCGTCGCCGAGGTTCTCGACGGCGGTGACCTCACCCAGCTCTTCGACGATTCCGGTGAACACTTCCCGGGTCCTCCTGCCTCTTGGGGCACGGACTCCGGGGCCTGTCGAAGACGACAGAATCTACGGATGGACACGCACCGGAGGCGTCGCCGGCAACGGGCTCGTCCGCATACGGACGAGCCTGGATACGGCGGCGCGCACACGGAATACGCATGCCCGCCCGCCGCGCACTGCCTCCCATCCGGACTTTAACCGTCGGTCCAGGAATTTCACCTGGTCAACCGGCCGCTGGAAGCGACCGGGTCGCGGACTGTAACCGCCGGTTCGGACTTTCACCGACCCCGGAGTGCGCTGCTTCTGGTACAGGGTCAGTGTGCCACGCCCGGCACTGGTCCATACGAGCGGCCGGTGTGGGCTCGGTCACACTCCGTACCGGCGATTTCGCGCCACACGGCGGTCCGGGCCAACCGGGGGCACAGGCCGGTGCGTTGACCACCGGCCTCACCCATTGACCGCAATGGTCTAGTCCTTTTAGGGTGCGGGCGGGCCCGGCGGCGGTGACGACGGCCCTTGCCCGCCGCCGGGTCGCCAGCATGGCGTCCTCCGTGTCACCGATCGGCGTGTCCGGAACAGATCGCCCCGGGGGATGTCACGTTTTCCGGGGCGTCGTCCGGCGCCGGGGGTACGGGGTCACACCGGGCGGCCTGTGCCCCGCCGTCACTGCTGGACCGACGGCGACGGACCGGGGCTCCCCATGCACGCGCTCCCGCGACCGGCCGACGGCGACACCGGGCATCGGCGCGTCCGGTGCGCACCGGCTCCCGGCCGCGTCGGGGGCGACGGCCACCACCGGGACCCGAAGGCCGCTGCCGGACGCCGGACCGGTGGCCCCGACGAGGCAGCGCGGACGCCGAACCGGTGACCCCGACGAGGCAGCGCGGACGCCGAACCGGTGACCCCGACGAGGCAGCGCGGACGCCGAACCGGTGACCCCGACCGGGACGCCGGGAGCTTCGCCGCCACCGGGGCCGAAGACCAGCGCCAAGCCCCTGACACCGGAACGGTGGCCCGGGGTGGGTCCGTACACCGGCGACCGCGCGGCCCCCGCCGAGCGCGGCCGCTCCGTGCCGCTCCCCACCCGGGCGGAGTGGAACCGGGACCGGGGTCGACGGGTCCGGGGGGTTCAGCGCTCCGGGGCGAACAGTTCGTCCTGGGCGCGGTCCCGGGCGGTGAGCAACGCGCCGCGCAGGACCGCCGTGCCGCCCAGGCTGCTCGCCCGTACCTCGGTGACCAGGGGTGACATCCGGCCCAGCCGTTCGCGCACCAGCCCGGCGAGCACCTCTCCCCCGGCCTGGCCGACCTCACCGCCGAGCACCACGCACCCAGGGTCCAGGACGGCCACCACCGAGGCCGCGCCGACGGCGATCCGGTCGGCCAGGGTCCGCAGGAAGCGGGCGGCGGGACCGTCGCCGGACACCGCGGGCACCAGCGCGGCCCCCGCGCCCGCCACCCGCGCCGTCGACGCGTCCCCGGGCTCCGCACCCGGTGCCGATTCCGATGCCGTCGCCTCGGCCACCGCCCGGCGTACCGCCTCCGCCGCTCCCGCCCCGTCCGGCGGGCCCGGCGCCCGCAGGCCGCACTCCGCCGCCAGCGCGACGACCGCCGCCGCCCCGGTGAGCGAGTGGAAGCCCCCGGCGCAGTCGGTCGCGGAGGGCAGCTCCGCCGTCCCCGGGACCGGCAGGAAGCCGATCTCGCCGGTGCCGCCGGAGGCGCCCCGGCGCAGATGGCCGTCAAGGACGACCGCGGCCCCGACCCCGTGGTCCAGCCAGAGCAGCACGAAGGTGTCCCGGTCGCGGGCGGCGCCCTCGCGCTGCTCGGCCAGGGCGGCGAGGTTGGTCTCGTTCTCGACGGTGACCCGGGCGCCGGGCAGCCGGTCCTGGAGCGCGGCGACCAGACTGCGGTGCCAGTCCGGCAGGCCGGCCGAGTCCCTGAGGTCGCCGGTGGCCGGGTCGATCAGGCCCGGCGCGCCGATGCCGACGGTGTGCAGCCTCCCCCACTCCCGGACGCCCTCGTGCGGGGGCGCCCCCACGGCGCCGGCCTCCTTCACGGCGCCCTCCACCGCGGCCACCGCCCGCTCCACGGCGCCCTCGGTGCCGGTGTCCCCGCCGATCGGCACGGACGCCTCGGCGAGCACCCGGCCGAGCAGATCGGAGACCAGGACGAGGACACCCCCGGTGCGCACGTCCAGCGCGGCGAGGTGGGCGCGGTCGGCGACGATGCCGTGGAGCCGGGCGTTGGGGCCGCGGCGCTGCTCGCCGCTCTCGCCGACCACCGTGATCAGCCCGGCGGCCGTGAGCCGGTCGATGAGGTCGGCGATCGTCGGCCGGGACAGTCCGGTGAGCTGCTTCAGCCGCCCCGCCGTGAGCGGGCCTTCCTGCTGCAGCAGCCGCAGGGCCAGCCGGTCGTTGATGGCCCGGGCGGTGCTCGGTGATGCGGGCATGACGGAATCCTCCCAGATCGGCGGGGACCGGCCGGCCCGCGCGGTCGCGTGGAACGTCTATCTATCAGGCAGGGTTCCTGATAGTTTACGGCCGCGTCGGGCAGGTGGGTCTGGGCACCCCCTCGGGGAGGGACAGGGAGATGAGTGACGTGAACCACACGGGCGGTGGGGTGCGGCGCGCCCGGTACGCGGTGGCCGCCGTGTTCGCCGTGCACGGGGCCGTGACCGGTTCGTTCGCCACGCGCGTGCCGTGGGTCCAGGACCACACCTCGCTGGGCGCCGGGCAACTGGGCTTCGCACTGGCCTTCACCGCGTTCGGCGCCTCGTGCGCGATGCCGCTGGCGGGCCGGATCAGCCACCGTTTCGGCAGCCGTACGGCGCTGCGCGGTCTGCTGGCCCTGTGGACGCTGTCCCTGGTGCTGCCGTCCCTCGCGCCGAATCTCCTCACCCTGTGCCTGGCGATGTTCGCCTACGGCGCGACCTCGGGCATGGCCGACGTCGCGATGAACGCGCTCGGCGTGGAGGTCGAGCGGCTGCTCGGGAAGTCGATCATGTCGGGGCTGCACGGCATGTGGAGCGCCGGCGCCTTGGTCGGCTCGGCGGCCGGGACCCTGGCCGCACACCTCGGCGCGGACGCCCGGGTGCACTTCTCCCTCGCCGCGGCCGTCCTGACCCTGCTCGGGCTGGTGGCCTGCGGCGGGGTGCTCGACCTCCAGCCCGCCGAGGACGAGGAGCCGCCCCCGCGGTTCGCGCTGCCGCCGCGCTCCGCGCTGCTGATCGGCGCGGTCGGCTTCTGCGCGGTGTTCGCCGAGGGGGCGAGCCTGGACTGGTCGGCCGTCTTCCTGCGGGACCGGCTGGACAGCTCGGCCGGGGTGGCCGCGGCCTGCACCACCGGGTTCATGCTGACCATGGCGGTCGCCCGGATCGCCGGGGACGCGGTGGTGAACCGGTTCGGCGCGGTCCGTACGGTCCGGGCCGGCGGCGTCCTGGCCGGGCTCGGCGGGCTGCTGATCGTGCTCGCCGGGCATCCGGCGGTGGCGATGGGCGGATTCGCGCTGACGGGCCTCGGGATCGCGGTCGTCGTGCCGCTCTGCTTCGCGGCGGCCGGGCACGCCGGCCCCAACCCGAGCCAGGCCATCGCGGGTGTGGCCACCATCACCTACACCTCGGGGCTGATCGCGCCGAGCCTGATCGGCGGAGTGGCCCAGGCGACCAGCCTGATGGTGTCGTTCTGCGTCGTGACGGCGCTGGCGTGCGGGCTCGCGGTGTTCGCGGGGGTGCTGCGCAGCGCGGAGCGCGGGGGCCGCGCGGAGGTCAGTCCGCGGGCCGCAGCAGTGTCCGACCCACGGCCCTGAAGGTCTCGCTCCAGGGCGCCGGGCGCATGGTCGCCGGGTCCAGCCGGACCAGCACCCGGGTGCCCCGGGCGTAGGTCTCGCCGCCGTCGGCCGAGCAGAACCGGAAGCCGTAGGTGAGCCCGGTGGTGCCGAGCCGCTCCAGCCAGAGGTGGACCGCGTAGGCGCCGGGACTGGTGACCGGCGCCTCGTAGCCGATGCGCAGTTCGCGGACCGCGTTGCAGGCGTCGCCGGCCGCCGTCCAGTCACCGTCGAAACGGACGCCGTGCGCGTGCCACATCTCGGTCCAGGCGCGCTCCACCAGCAGCGGGTAGCGGGCGTTGTGCAGCAGCCCGAGCGCGTCGAGGTCGTCGAAGTGGACGGTGACGGGGATCAGCCGGCCGTACGAGACGGCGGGGACTGTCGGGGCTTCGGCGGTCACGGGCGGGGCTCCTGGGCAGGGCGGGCGGGGTGGCGGCACCCCCGTACCCGACCATACTAAGCGACCGCTCAGGCGACCGTGCGGGCGAGGAGCACGCCGATTACCCCTGACAATGGTCCGGAACCTCCTCTCGTACGTAAGAAAGCGAAACCCCACCATGGACCTCGGCGTGCGCTGGAAACTGCACGGTGACGGGCGCACGCCCGCGCCCGGAGCGGTGGTACGCCCCGACGAACGGCTCTCCTGGCCCCGTACCGTGGGCCTGGGCGCCCAGCACGTGGTCGCGATGTTCGGGGCGTCCTTCGTCGCCCCGGTGCTGATGGGCCTGGACCCCAACCTCGCGATCATGATGTCCGGTGTCGCGACCGTGATCTTCCTGCTCGCCACCCGCGGCCGGGTGCCCAGCTACCTCGGCTGCTCCCTGTCGTTCGTGGGCGTGGCCGCCGTGATCCGCGCCCAGGGCGGCACGAGCGCGACCGTCACCGGAGCCGTCCTCGTCGTCGGCGTCGTGCTGTTCCTGGTGGGCCTCGCCGTGCAGCGCTTCGGCGCGCGGATCATCCACGCCGCGATGCCGCCGATCGTGACCGGCGCGGTCGTCATGCTGATCGGCTTCAACCTGGCCCCGGTGACCGCGTCCACCTACTGGCCGCAGGACCAGTGGACCGCACTGCTGGTGATGCTCTTCACCGGTCTGGCCGTCGTCTGCCTGCGCGGCTTCTGGTCGCGCATCGCGATCTTCCTGGGCCTGCTCTTCGGCTACGGCATCTCCTGGGTCTTCGACCGGGTCTTCGGCAAGATCCACTCCAACGACGGCAGCGGCAAGGTCACCGACCACTGGCGCCTGGACCTCTCCGGCGTCGGCAAGGCCGACTGGATCGGGCTGCCCCACTTCCACGGGCCGGCGTTCCACTGGTCGGCGATCCTGGTCGCGCTGCCGGTGGTCATCGCCCTGGTCGCGGAGAACGCGGGGCACGTCAAGGCGGTCGGCGAGATGACCGGCGACCCGCTGGACGACAAGCTCGGCACGGCGATCTCCGCGGACGGCGTCGCCTCCGTGCTGTCGACCGCCGTGGGCGGCCCGCCCAACACCACCTACTCCGAGAACATCGGCGTGATGGCCGCCACCCGCGTCTACTCCACGGCCGCCTACTGGGCCGCCGCCGGCTTCGCGCTCCTCTTCGGCGTCTGCCCGAAGTTCGGCGCGATCGTGGCCGCGATCCCGGGCGGCGTCCTCGGCGGCATCACCGTCATCCTCTACGGCATGATCGGCCTCCTCGGCGCCCAGATCTGGATCAACGCCAAGGTGGACCTGCGCAACCCGCTGAACCTGGTCCCGGCCGCCGCGGGCATCATCATCGGCGTCGGCAACGTCTCCATGAAGTTCACCGATACCTTCTCGCTCAGCGGCATCGCGCTCGGCACCCTGGTCGCCATCACCGGCTACCACGCGCTGCGCGCCTTCGCCCCGCCCCACCTGAAGAAGCAGGAGCCGCTGCTGGACGAGGGCACGTCCTCCTACGACGCGGGGACGGGCACGCAGGCGCCGCGCACCGAGTCGTAGCCCGGCGTTCCCCCGTTCCGGCGAAGCACCCGGTGGCCGGCCCCCCGGCCGGCCGCCGGCTGCCACCCTTCCCCCATGGCGCAGCCGGCACAGCTCACCCTCACCCTCTCCGTCGACACCGACACCGACACCGACACCGACACCGACACCGACTCAGTCGACTCCGTCGTCGCGCGGATGCGCGCGCTCGACGCGGCCCTGCCCGCGCGGGACGGCGTCGCAGTGTTCAACCGCGTCTACCTCGCCGTCACGGAGGAGGTCGGCCGGTGCCTGGCGGTGGGCGCGTTCCCGGACCCGCGCGCGGCGAGCGCGCTGGACGTGCGGTTCGCCGAGCGCTACCTGGCGGCGGTCGACACGGCCGCCGCGGACCGCCGACCGCCCGCCTGCTGGCGGCCCCTCTTCCAGCTCCGCCGCCACCCCGGCATCCGGCCGCTCCAGTTCGCGCTGGCCGGCATCAACGCCCACATCGGCCACGACCTGGCCCTGGCCGTGGTCGACGCCTGCCGCACGCTCGGCTGCGCGCCGGCCGACCTGGAGGACGAGTTCGACCGCGTGGGCGACCTCCTCGTCTCGCTGGAGGAACGCATCCGCGAGGAGCTGATGCCGGGCCCGGACCTGCTCCAGATCGCCGACCCGCTCACCCATCTGCTGGGCTCCTGGAGCCTGGAGCGGGCCCGGGACGCGACGTGGGCGACGGCCCGCGCGCTGTGGGCGCTGCGGCACTGCGCCGACGTCGCCGAGGAGTTCGCCGCACGGCTGGACGCCGCGGTGGGCTTCGCGGGCCGGATGCTGCTGACCCCGCTGGCCGGTTGAGCCGGCCGGGTGCCGCCCCCGCGCGCCTCCCCACCGCTCCCCGCGGGCGGCCGTACCCTGCCCCGGCGGCCCCCAGTCCCCGATCGCGGAGGAGCACCGGACGGCGACCCGGCTCGGCCTGAGTCTTCCCCAGATGCGGCAGTACTCGATCGGCAGGGACGTGCCCGCGGTGGCCCGCGCCGCCGAGCGCATCGGCTACGACAGCCTGTGGGTGTTCGAACGGGCGCTGTTCCCCGAGCCCGCCACCCAGGGCCTCTACGGCATCGAGGGCCTGCCCTGGCCGGACACCTACCGGCACGTGGCCGACCCGCTGGTCACGCTCACCCTGGCCGCGGCGGCCACGGAGCGGGCGGAGCTGGGCTCCAGCGTCCTGGTGGCGCCGCTGCACCTGCCGTTCCGGCTGGCGAAGACGCTGGCCACGCTGGACGCGGCGAGCGGGGGCCGGGTGCTCGCGGGCTTCGGGACCGGCTGGTCCCTGGACGAGTACGCGGCCGCGGGCGTCCGGCCGTTCGAGGAGCGCGGCGCGGTCCTGGACGAGGTCATCGAGGTCTGCCGCGCGGTGTGGGGCCCGGATCCGGTCGTCCACGACGGGCGGCTCGCCCGGATCGCCTCCGCCGCGGTCGGGCCCAAGCCCGTCCGGCCGATCCCCGTCCTGCTGGCGGCGACCGGCACGCGGGCCTTCCGGCGGCTGGTCGACCACGCCGACGGCTGGCTGCCGGTGGGCTTCGACGCCGCCCGGGTCGCCGCCGACTGGCGCCGGCTTCGGGAACTGGCCGAGGAGCGGGGCCGCACCCGGCCGATCCGCACCGTGCTGCGGGTGAACGCCGCCCAGCGGGCCAAGCCGTACGACGGCGTGGACCGCAGGCCCTTCCAGGGCGACGTGGACCAGATCGTTGCGGACCTCGTCGCGTACGACGGGATCGGCATGGACGAGATCCTCGTCGACCTCCAGACGAACGCGCGGGACGCGCTCGAACTGACGGACGCCGCCGCCGAGGTGTTCGAGAAGGCGCGGGCGGCCGGAGTCTGAGGCCGGCCGCCCGCGCCCCGGTCACGGGCCCCCGGGTCAGTCCTCGGGCAGCTCCACCGGCGCGATCCCGTCGTAAAGGTCGCCCGGACCCGGGTTCGTCGCGTCGGTCTCGCCGCCGAAGTGGCGCATGACGCCCCAGACCGCGTTCAGCGCGGTCTGCACGGCGCCCTCGGCCCAGCCGGCGGTCCAGGAGATGTCGTCGCCGGCGAGGAAGACGCCCCGCTTGTCCTCGGGCAGCCGGTCCTGCATGAAGTGGGTGAACAGGCGCCGCTGGTAGCGGTAGTGGCCGGGCAGGTTGGCCTTGAACGCGCCCATGAAGTAGGGCTCGTTCTCCCAGGAGACGGTCACCGGGTTGCCGATGATGTGCTTCCTGATGTCGACCTTCGGGTAGATCTCGCCGAGCGACTTCAGCATGACCTCCATCCGCTCGTTCGCGGACAGCGGCAGCCACTTCAGGCTGTCGTCGCACCAGGTGTAGGACAGGCAGATCACGGCGGGCTTGTCCGGGCCGTCGTCCAGCAGGTAGGTGCCGCGGGTCATGCGGTCGGTGAGCGTCATCGACATGACGTCCCGGCCGGTCGGATTTCCCCTGTCGTCGACGGCCTTGTCCAGCCAGAACGGCCGGTCCACGGGCACGAAGAGCTTCGAGGACTCCATGTAGTGGGTGCGCTCGATCGCGGTCCAGTGGTCGATCGGGAAGAGCGAGTCGTCACAGGCGATCTTGGACAGCAGCATCCAGGACTGGGCGGTGAAGACGACCGCCGCGTAGGTGCGGATGTCACCGTGCGCGTCCGTCACGGTGATCCGGTTGCCCGCGGTGCGGTGCAGCCGGGTCACGGCCGGCCTGGGCGCGCCGTCCGCGTGCAGCGACTTCAGCGAGGTGCCGTACGGCCAGTGGACGATCTTCGCCGCCTCGCGCTCCCACAGGCGCAGCGGAAGCTGCTGGGAGCCGCCGACGATGCCGCGGTGGTGGTCGTCGGCCTCGGTGTAGACGACGCGGAGGATCTCCAGGATGGAGTTCGGGAAGTCGGTGTCCCAGCCGCCGGTGCCGAAGCCGACCTGGCCGAAGATCTCGCGGTGCCGGAAGGACTTGAACGCCTCGGAGTCGCAGAGGAAGCCGTAGAAGGTCTGGTTGTCGAGCTTCTCGACGAGCTTCGCCCAGATCTCCCGGATGCGCGGGACGTCCCGCTCGCGCATCGCGCGGTTCATGTCGGAGAAGTCGGCGCCCTCTTCGAGGCACCTGCCCCAGGCCTCGGCGACGTCCCGGTAGACCTGGGGCAGGTCGGCGATGGTCTCGGCGTAGTGCGACTCGCCCTTGAGGTCGACGACGGTCGAGGGGGTGGCCTCGGCCAGCGGGTTCGGGAAGGGCCTGGTCTCCAGGCCCACCATGTCGATGTAGTGCTGCAGGGCGGTGGAGGACGGCGGGAAGCGCATCGCGCCCAGCTCGCAGTTGAGCGCCTCGTCGCAGCCGTCGAAGCCGACCGTGCGCAGCCGGCCGCCGATCTGGTCGGCCTCGTAGACGACGGGCTTGAGGCCCATCTTCATCAGCTCGTAGGCGGCCACGATGCCGGACAGACCGCCGCCGATGATCGCCACCTCGGTGCCGTGCTCGGTCGCCGGGATCTGGCCGAGGCCCGCCGGGTGGGCGAGGAAGTCGTCGTAGGCGTAGGGGAAGTCCGGGCCGAACATGGTGATCGGCGGCTGCTGCTCGTCGGTGTGCTCGACGGCGTTGGGCACCGTGGACGTCATGGGGTACGGACTCCTTGCGCGGGGTGACTCGGGTGAGGCGGGCGGGGGTTCAGATCAGGGACCCGTACAGCCCGGGGCGGCGGTCCGCCAGGTACGGGTTGTCCGCCCGGGACGCGGCCAGGAGGGCGGGGTCGGCGTCGGCGAGCACCAGTTGCTCGGCGCGGCCGGCGCGGGTCCGGGCGACGCCGTCGGGACCGGCGAGGACGGAGAGGCCGACGAACTCGAACTCCCCTTCCCGGCCCACCCGGTTGACGTAGGCGACGTACATCTGGTTCTCGAAGGCGCGCACCGGGATCATCGACTCGGCGACGAACTGGAACGGGTGCATCTGCGCGGTCGGGACGACGAGGAGGTCGGTGCCGGCCAGGGCGTGAGCCCGGACGTTCTCCGGGAACTCGACGTCGTAGCAGATCAGCAGGCCCACGGTGAGGCCGTTCAGCTCGGCCTGGACGACCTGCTGCGCGCCGGGCGTGAACTGGTCGCGCTCGAAGCAGCCGAAGAGGTGGGTCTTGCGGTAGTTCGCGAGCCGGGTGCCGTCGGCGGAGATGAGCTGGGCCGAGTTGTACACCGTCTCGCCGTCGCGCTCCGGGTAGCCGTAGGCGATGGCGATCCCGTGCCGCGTGGCGGTCTCGGCGATCGCGTCGGCGGAGTCGCCGTCGGCGGGCTCGGCGAGGTGGCGGATCTCGTCGCCGATCGCGTACCCGGTGAGGAACATCTCGGGTGCGGCCAGCAGCCCGGCGCCCGCGGCGGCGGCACGGCCCGCGGCCTCGTCGAGGACCTTGAGGTTCCCGGCGACCGAGCCGGGTCGGCCGGAGCTCTGGAGCAGGGCGGTGCGCATGCGGGATCCTCACCGGTACGGGGGGTTGGGGGCCGATAAGACGGTACGGTCGGCGCGCTCGGCCGGACAAGAAGGAGCCGTTGCGCGCGGGTGCGCGGTTCATTGCGTGCAGCGCCCCCCGAACGGCGATTCGTTGCGCACCACCCCGGAGCACCCACACACGGGGCCACGACGCCCGCGCACACGGGGCCACGGGCCCCGGTGCAGCACGCAGTCGATCCGGTCGTGCGGTTCGGGCCGCCCGCTGCCGTCCTCGTGCACGGGGTGGACCGGCGACCAGGTGTGGCCGGGCGAGAGGGCCGGGTCGGGGTGGGCCTCCCGGCAGGAGTCGCGCAGGCCCGCTTCCTCGGCGGCCTTGGTCACCGGCCAGGCGGTGTCCGTCCGGTCCAGGTGCGAGGGTCAGTTGAAGTCGCCGGTCAGGACGACCGGCACGCCCGCGCCCGGCACCCGCTCGATCCGGTGCAACGCGTCCCGGAACCGGGCGAGCCGCACCTCCTGGTGGCGCGTTCGGCCACCAGGACGGTGCGGGCGGAGGGGGACACATGACGAGGGAGGGGAGACTTGTCTGAACAAGTTGGCCCCAGTACGCCCGCCCTCGGTGACGCGTTCATGAACGCCGGCGAAACTTCGACCCCTGTTTCCCTGCATAGTTGCGGCCGGAGCGGTGGGCCCCGCGCTGTCGACTAGGCTGCTCACGCTGTGCACAGACGCCTACACAGAGGGGAAGCATGACGGCGCGACACGAGGAGATCGCCGACGAGCTGCGGCGCGCGATCGGCCACGAGGAGTACGCGGTCGGCAGCCGGCTGCCCTCCGAGTCGGAGCTCGCGGCCCACTACCGCGTCTCGCGCGGCACGGTCCGCCAGGCCGTGGCGGCCCTCACCGCCGAGGGGCTGATCGGTTCCCGCCAGGGTGCCCGCCGCGTGGTGCTCGCCAGCCGTCGCAGCCAGAGCTTCGCGGAACTGCGCAGCTTCGCCCAGTGGGCCCGCGCCATGGGCCGTACGGCCACCGGCCGGGTGGTGTCCCAGGCGTACCGCCCGGCGACCTCCGAGGACGCGGTGCGCCTCCAACTGAGCGCGGGCGAACCGGTATTGCACGTCCTGCGGGTTCGCGGCCTGGACGGTGAGCCGGTACTGCTGGAACGCACGGTGTACGCCGGCTGGATCTCCCCCGCGGTGGAGTCCATCGAGCCCGACTGCCCGTCCGTCACCCAGCGGCTGTACGACGACACGGGCCTGGTCTTCGCCTACGGCGAGCACGTCATCGACGCGGTCGCCTGCGGCGCGCTGGACGCCGAGCTGCTCGGGGTGCGCCGGACCAGCCCGCTGCTGCGGGTGCGGCGCGTGACGACGACGCTGGAGGGCCGCCCGGTGGAGTGGTCGGACGACCGCTACCGCTCGGACGCGGTCAGCTTCAGCGTGCACAACTCGATCGGCAACAACCCGCTCGCGCGCAAGACCGCGGAGTAGCCGGGGCGCACGCCCCCGCCCCCTACCCCGGCGCCCCGGAGGAGAAGCGGCGGAGCAGGGGGGACAGCACCAGGACCGACTTGGTGCGCTCGACGAACGGCTCGCCCGCGATCCGCTCCAGCACGCGCTCGAAGTGGCGCATGTCCGAGGCGAAGACCTGGGCGATCGCGTCCGCGTCGCCGGTGACGGTCGAGGCGGCCACGACCTCCTGGTACCGCTCCAGCCCGCGCTGGATGGTCTCCGGCGAGGTGTTGCGCCGGCAGTGGATCTCGATGTATCCCTCGGTCTCCCAGCCGAGCGCGGCCGGGTCCACCCGGACGGTGAACCCGGTGATGGCTCCGGTGGCCCGCAGCCGGTCCACGCGCCGCTTCACCGCGGGCGCGGACAGGCCGACCGTCTGCCCGATGTCCGCGTAGGAGCGGCGGGCGTCCTCGGCGAGGGCGTGCACGATGCGTTCGTCGAGATCGTTCAGCACAGGGGGTCGTTCACTTCTTCGGTTCGGTCACTTCTCTGCCGCCGCCGCGAGCACCTGACCGGTCGCGAGACGGGAACGGCGATAGCCGTACAGGAAGTAGAACACGAGCCCGGCGGCCATCCAGCATCCGAAGACCACCCAGGTCACGGTGTCGAGGCTGAACATGTTGTAGGCGCAGAACCCGAAGCCCAGCATGGGCAGCACCGGCCCGAACGGCACCCGGAACGTGCGCTCCATGTCCGGCCGCCTGAACCGCAGGACGATCACCGCGATGTTGACCAGCCCGAAGGCGAACAGCGTGCCGATGCTGGTGGCGTCGACGAGCTTGCCCAGCGGGATCAGGGCGGCGAGCACCCCGCAGAAGAGGGAGACGAGCACCGTGTTGAGGCGGGGGGCGCCGGTCTTCGGGTGGATCCGGCCGAGCGCCCTCGGCACCAGGCCGTCGCGGGACATCGCGAAGAGGATGCGGGTCTGGCCGTAGAGCACCGTGAGCACCACGCTGGCGATGGAGATGACCGCGCCCAGCGCGAGCATCGTGCCCCAGAAGGACTGGCCGGTGACATCGTTCATGATCGCGGCGAGGGCGGCCTCCGAGCCGTCGAACCGCTTCCAGTTCCACGCGCCGACGGCGACGCCCGCGACGAGGACGTAGAGCGCGGTGACGATGATCAGCGACAGCATGATCGCCCGCGGCAGGTCGCGCTTGGGGTCCTTCGCCTCCTCGCCGGCGGTGGAGGCGGCGTCGAAGCCGATGTAGGAGAAGAACAGCGTGGCGCCCGCGGCGCTGACACCGGACATGCCGAGCGGCATGAAGTCGCGGTAGTTGCCGGACTTGAAGCCCGTGAAGCCGATCGCGCAGAAGAGCACGAGGGCGGCGATCTTCACACAGACCATGATCGTGTTGGCCCGGGCGGACTCCCGCGCGCCGCCGAGCAGGAACATCATCGCCAGCAGGACGACGATCAGGGCGGGCAGGTTGATGACCCCGCCCTCGCCCGGCGCCGACGCCAGCGCGGAGGGGATGGTGACCCCGACGGTGCCGTCGAGCAGCTCGTTGAGGTACTGGCCCCAGCCGACGGCGACGGCGGCCACCGACACGCCGTACTCCAGCACCAGGCACCAGCCGCAGACCCAGGCGACCAGCTCGCCCAGCGTCGCGTACGCGTAGGAGTAGGACGAGCCGGCGACGGGGATGCTGCCCGCCAGCTCGGCGTAGGACAGGGCCGAGAACAGCGCCGTGAGGCCGGCGATGACGAAGGCCAGGGTCACCGCGGGACCGGCCTTGGGCACGGCCTCGCCGAGGACCACGAAGATGCCGGTGCCGAGCGTGGCACCGATGCTGATCATGGTGAGCTGCCACAGTCCGAGGGAGCGCCTCAGCTCCCCTCCCTCGCCCTGGCCGCCCTCCGCGACCAGGGCTTCCACGGGCTTGCGACGCAACAGGCGCGCGGCGACGCCCGGGGACGCGGGGGCGGCCGGTATCTGGTTTCGCGCGGATGCGCCTTGGTCGAGCACGCGTGGGCTCCTTATCGCCGCCGGTGGGGTCGCGGTGGCGGACCGGCACGACGGCCGGGCCGCGGCGGGGACCGACGGGCCTGCGAGGGCAGGAACCCGCCGAGCGGGGTCCCCGCCACACCACGTATCAGGGCCGACAGGCCCTAGCGCAGCACCCTATGAGGCGGGCCTTCTCGGGCGGAATGCAGCAACCTTGCGCATACCCGCGTCTTCGTTGCGTCCATCCGTGCCGGACGAGAAATCGTTGCGCCGGAGCTGTCGACCGTTGCGCGGCGGTCCGGCGGCCGTCGTCCGCAGTCCACCGCCGGGAAAGGTGTATGCGCCACGCGATTGCGGGCGGCCGCGGCCCGGCGCACACGCCGACGGCCCCCGTCCTCCCAGGCTGCGGGAGGACGGGGGCCGTCGGTACGGGCGGCGGGGGATCAGTTCCAGCTGGCGTGCAGCGGCTTGCCCTCGGCGTAGCCGGCGGCGCTCTGGACGCCGACGATCGCCTTCTCGGCGAACTCCTCCAGGGAGCCGGCACCGGCGTAGGTGCAGGACGAACGCACGCCCGCGATGATCGAGTCGATCAGGTCCTCGACGCCCGGCCGGGCCGGGTCGAGGAACATGCGGGAGGTGGAGATGCCCTCCTCGAACAGCGCCTTGCGGGCGCGGTCGTACGCCGACTCCTCGGAGGTGCGGTTGCGCACGGCGCGGGCGGACGCCATGCCGAAGGACTCCTTGTACGCCCGCCCCTTGGCGTCGTGCTGGAGGTCGCCCGGCGACTCGAAGGTGCCCGCGAACCAGGAGCCGACCATCACGTTGGACGCGCCGGCCGCGAGGGCCATGGCGACGTCGCGCGGGTGCCGGACACCGCCGTCGGCCCAGACGTGCTTGCCGTACTTCCGCGCCTCGGCGGCGCACTCCAGGATGGCGGAGAACTGCGGGCGCCCCACGCCGGTCATCATGCGGGTGGTGCACATGGCGCCCGGTCCGACACCGACCTTGACGATGTCGGCGCCCGCCTCGATCAGGTCCTTGACGCCCTCGGCGGAGACGATGTTGCCGGCCGCGATCGGCACCTGCGGGTCGAGCGCCCGCACCACCCGGACCGCGTTGATCATCGACTCCTGGTGGCCGTGCGCGGTGTCGATGACGAGCGTGTCCACGCCCGCGTCGAGCAGCTGCTTGGCCTTGCCCGCCACATCGCCGTTGATGCCGACGGCGGCGGCTATCCGCAGCCGGCCCCGGGCGTCGACCGCCGGGGTGTACAGCGTGGCGCGCAGGGCGCTCTTGCGGGTCAGGATGCCGGCGAGCCTGCCGTCCCGGTCGACGGCCGGGGCGTAGCGGCGGTTGTGGTGGTCGAGGGTGTTGAAGGCCTCGCGCGGGTCGATGTCCGCGTCCAGCAGGAGCAGGTCCTTGGACATGACGAGTTCGAGCTGGGTGAAGCGGTCGACGCCGGACAGGTCGGCGTCGGTGACGACGCCGACGGGCCGCCCGTCCTCGTCCACGACCACACCGGCGTTGTGCGCCCGCTTGGGCAGCAGCGCCAGGGCGTCGGCGACGGTCTGGTGCGGTGCCAGCACGATCGGGGTGTCCAGCACCAGGTGCCGGCTCTTCACCCAGGACACCACGTCGGTGACGACCTCGATCGGGATGTCCTGCGGGATGACCACGAGCCCGCCGCGGCGGGCGACCGTCTCGGCCATGCGGCGGCCGGCGATGGCGGTCATGTTCGCGACGACGAGCGGGATCGTGGTGCCCGTGCCGTCCGGCGAAGCGAGGTCCACGCCCTGGCGCGAGCCCACCGCGGAGCGGCTCGGCACCATGAACACGTCGTCGTACGTCAGGTCGTACGCGGGCTGGATGTCATTGAGGAAACGCACGTGCCGCACATCCCAGTCGATCAGAGGTGACCCCCGGACAGGTGTGCCAGGGGGAAAGAGCACGTACTTCATTGTCCCATGACGGGGCGACCGTCCCGCCCCCACAGATCCTCCAGGCCCGCCGGACGGGCCTTAGGAGGATCCTCCGAGTGCGAGGGCGACGGTCAGCGCCGGCAGGGTGTCCATGGCGTCCGAGAACACCTCCCGGGCGGTCTCCCACTCCGCCGGCCGCGCCTGCGCGTACGCCTGCCAGTCCCGCACGACGAGGAGCAGCCCCCGCTCCGCCGCCTCCCCGGGCCAGACGGAGGGGTCGGACAGGGAGTCGGCCAGCGCGTCCCAGTTGCGGCCGAACCAGTCGGGCAGCGCCAGGGCGCGGGCGGCGCGGTCCATCAGCCCCGCCTTGTCGGTGACACCGCCCAGGTCGAGCGCGACCACGAGGCGGCCGGTCAGGTCCTCGCTCATCTCAGCACCGCCCGGAACGATTCGTAGTGGTCATCGGTGTAGTACGTCTCCCCGCCCGCGCCGGTGACGAGGCGCCGGGCCCCGCGGTCGCGCGAGCCGGGCGTCGGCACCGTGTACTCGTGGTAGTAGCCGCGCCGCTGTCGGGGCAGGTGCCGCTCGCGGTTGCCGAACACCACCCCGTCCCTGGCGTACGGGAAGGGGCCGCCCCGGTCGACGAGGGCCAGGGTCCTGCGGGCCTCGGCGGGCAGCCGGGACTCCGGGACCACGGCCAGGCCCCCGGCCCACGCCGGGGTCGACCGGGCGGTGCCCGGAGCGGTCCCGGTGTCCGCCGGCGACGCGCAGCCCGCCAGCAGGACGGAGAGGCAGACCAGCAGCCCCGCGAGCACCCGCGGGACGACGGACCGGACGGGTGCACGAGGAACGGGCCGCAGCAGCATGGCGCCGATGCTGCCACGGCCGTCCCGGCCCGGCGACACCGCCTCCCGCGATCAGATCCCGTCCGGGTCCGCGCGGCTGAGCGCCGGCCTCGGCGTCGGGCCCGTCGTCATCAGGTAGTCGGCCGCCGAGGTGTCGGTCACCAGGCTGGTGACCAGTCCGGAGCGGAGCACCGCGTCGATCGCGGAGGCCTTGCGCTGGCCACCCGCGATGGCCACGACCTCCGGGACGCGGCGGAGCTGGTCGGCCTTGACCGTGATGCACCGCTCCCCCAGGTCCCGCCCGATCCGGCGCCCCTCGGCGTCGAAGAGGTGCGCGGACATCTCGGCGGCGACGCCGAGCGAGGCGTAGTGCGCGCGCTCCTCGTCGCTGAGCATGTCGTGCACGGTCGAGATGCCGGGCTCCCAGGAGCCGATGGAGACGCAGGCGACCGTGACCTTGTCGAAGTACTCGAAGGCCCGGGCGATCCCGGTCTGGTTGCGCAGCGCCACCGCGGTGCCCGTGTCCGGCAGCAGCATCGGCGCGTAGATGGGGTGCGCGTCACCGCCGGACACCTGGGCGGCCCTGCGGACCGCCTCCACCGAACCGCGCTCGGCGGTCCCGGCGTCGTACACACCCGTGAGCTGCACCACCGTGCACGGCGGCAGCCGGTCGAGCGCCGCCGCCATGTGGATGGTGGACCGGCCCCAGGCCAGTCCGAGCACGTCCCCCTCGTTGACGAGCTCGCCGAGCAGATCGGCGGCGACCTCGCCGAGGTTCTCGGGGTCGGGCGTCTCCTCGGCCTCGGCCGGGGACTCGACCACGACGGCGTGCCTCAGGCCGTACCGGGCGCGCAGCGCGTCGGAGCGCTCGGCGTCCAGTTCGGCCGGCACACGGATCTCGATGCGCACGAGATCCCGTTCGAGGGCCGTCTCCAGGACCCGGGCCACCTTGAAGCGGCTGACGCCGAACTCCTCCGCGATCTGGATCTTGGACTTGCCCTCGAGGTAGAAGCGGCGGGCCATGGCCGCCGCCTGCACCAGCTCAGCGGGTCCCATCCGCATGGCTGACCGGCCCGCCGACATACCCGACACGGCGATCTCCTCACTGCTGTTCACACTCTGGATTCGCCGTTCATCCTTGCAGATCCGGCGCGGCTGATCCGCCCTGATGGGCGGCGTTCTCTTAACCGTTCACCTGCCTGTGGCTCAGTGGTCGCATGCCCAGCTCGCCCTGGTGGTGGCCGCGTCCGCCCGGCCGCGCAGGGCCCGCACCGCCTCCGCCGGGTCCTCCGCCCCGTAGACGGCCGAGCCGGCGACGAACACGTCCGCCCCGGCGTCCGCGCACCGCTCGATCGTCGAGGCCGAGACACCGCCGTCGACCTGCAACCAGAGCTGGAGGCCGTGCTTGCCGATCAGTTCGCGGGTGCGGCGGATCTTCGGCAGCATGATGTCGAGGAACGCCTGTCCGCCGAAGCCGGGCTCGACCGTCATGATCAGCAGCATGTCGAGTTCCGGCAGCAGGTCCTCGAACGGCTCGATCGGGGTGGCGGGCTTCAGCGCCATGGAGGCGCGGGCGCCCTTCGCGCGGATCTCCCGGGCGAGCCGCACCGGGGCGGCGGCGGCCTCCACGTGGAAGGTGACGGACGACGCCCCCGCCTCGACGTACTGCGGGGCCCACCGGTCGGGGTCCTCGATCATCAGGTGGCAGTCCAGCGGGGTGTCCGTCGCACGGGCCAGGGACTCCACCACCGGCACGCCGAGGGTGAGGTTCGGGACGAAGTGGTTGTCCATGACGTCGACGTGGAGCCAGTCGGCGCCCCGGACCGCCTCGGCCTCGTCCGCGAGGCGGGCGAAGTCGGCGGACAGGATGCTGGGGTTGATCTGCGCGGCCATGCCCCAAGCCTGCCATGCCGCCGCGCCGGGCTGTAGCCGCGGTCCACGGTCCGGTCCCGGCGGGCGCCCCGGCGGGACCGGCCGCCGGGGTTCCCGCGCCCCGCGGGGGGGCGCTGTCCGGTCGGCGTCAGGCGGTCCGGCGGATCAGGGCCAGGTACATCGCGTCCGTGCCGTGCAGGTGGGGCCAGAGCTGGATGTCGGGTCCCTCGCCCAGGTCCGGTACGCCGGGCAGGAGGGGGCGGGCGTCGATCAGGTCGGTGTCCGGGCGCTGCTCGAGGACGTCGGACACGACGGCGCGGGTCTCCGCCAGGTGCGGGGAGCAGGTGGCGTAGCCGACGACCCCGCCGACCCGCACGGAGTCCAGGGCCGTGCCCAGCAGGGCGCGCTGGAGCGGGCCGAAGCTGTCGAGGTCCTCGGGGCGGCGGCGCCAGCGGGCCTCGGGGCGGCGGCGCAGCGCGCCGAGGCCGGTGCACGGGACGTCCACCAGCACCCGGTCGAAGGAGCCGGGCCGCCAGGGCGGGCGGGTGCCGTCGGCCGCGACGACCTGGTACGGCCCCGGGTTGCCGTGCAGCGCCTTCGCGACCAGCCCGGCCCGGTGCGGCTGCTTCTCGGAGGCGAGCAGCGCGGCGCCGCGCTCGGCGGCGAGGGCGGCCAGCAGCGCGGCCTTGCCGCCGGGTCCGGCGCATCCGTCGAGCCACGTCCGGTCCGGGCCGTCCAGCGGGGCGTTGGCGAGCGCAAGGGCGACCAGCTGGCTGCCCTCGTCCTGCACGCCCGCCCGTCCCTCGCGGACGGCGTCGACCGCGCCGGGTTCGCCGCCCTCGGCGAGCCGCACGGCGTACGGCGACCAGCGGCCGGGGACGGCGGCGTCCTCGCGCAGCAGTTCCCCGGTACCGGCCCGGCCGGGCCGGGCGACGAGCGTCACCTCGGGCCGTTCGTTGTCCGCCGCCAGCAGTTCCTCGATGCCGGCCCGGCCGCCGCCGAGGGAGTCCCAGAGCGCCGAGACGACCCAGCGGGGGTGCGAGTGGACGACGGCGAGGTGGTCCTCGGGGTCCTCGTCGTAGGGCGGCGCGACCTTCTCCAGCCAGCCCTGGAGGTCGTCCTGGGCGATCTTGCGGAGGACGGCGTTGACGAACTTCGCGCGCCCGTCGCCGAGCACCACGCGCGCCAGTTCCACGGAGGCGGAGACGGCGGCGTGGGTGGGGATGCGCGTGCCGAGCAGTTGGTGCGCGCCGAGGGCGAGCACGTCGAGCACCGGCGGGTCGACCTCGCGCAGCGGCCGGTCGACGCAGGCGGCGATGACGGCGTCGTAGGTGCCCTGGCGGCGCAGCGTGCCGTACACCAGCTCGGTGGCGAGGGCGGCGTCCCGGGCGTCGAAGTCGCCCTTCTCGCGGGCCTTGCGCAGCAGCGGGGGCAGCACGAGGTTGGCGTACGCGTCCCGTTCGTCCACCGCGCGCAGCGCCTCGAAGGCCAGGATGCGGACGGGGTCCTTCTGAGGACGGCGGTAGGGCTTGGCGGGCTTGCGGGGCCGCCGGGACTGCTCGCTCACGAAAAAGGTGCTCCGGGTGTGAAGAGGGGGATGCGCCTCCAGCCTACGTCGGCGCGGGCCCTCCCCCGTCGTCCGGGGCGTCAGCCGCCGAGGGTCTCGGTCCCGGCGATGCGCACCCCGCGCGCCCAGTCGGCGGCCCGCATCGGCTTCTTGCCCTGGGCCTGCACCCACAGCAGCTCGACGGCGTACGAACCGGTGCCCACGTGCACGCTGTTCTTGCCCGCCGCGAGCGCGCCGGGGGCGAGGTCCGTGCGCTCGGGCACCGGCTTGACCTGGATGAGCTTGAGCCGCTCGCCGCGGAAGGTGGTCCAGGCGCCGGGGGCCGGGGTGCAGCCGCGCACCACCCGGTCGACGCGCAGCGCGGGCGCCGCCCAATCCACCCGGGCGTCCTCGACGGTGATCTTCGGCGCGAGGGTGACGCCCTCGGCGGGCTGCGGCACGGCCTTCAGGGTGCCGTCCCCGATGCCGTCCATGGTGGCGGCGAGCAGCCCGGCGCCGGCGAGGGCGAGCCGGGTCAGCAGGTCGCCGCTGGTGTCGGTGGGGCGGATCTCCTCGGTCACGGTCCCGTAGACGGGCCCCGAGTCGAGCCCCTCCTCGATGAGGAAGGTGGAGGCACCCGTGATCTCGTCGCCCGCCATCAGGGAGTGCTGCACGGGCGCGGCGCCGCGCCAGGCGGGCAGCAGGGAGAAGTGCAGGTTGACCCAGCCGTGGGCCGGGATGTCCAGGGCGGCCTTCGGCAGCAGGGCGCCGTAGGCGACGACGGGGCAGCAGTCCGGGGCGATCTCCCGCAGCCGCGCCAGGAACTCCGGGTCGCGCGGCTTGACGGGCTTGAGGATCTCGATGCCGGCCTCCTCCGCCCGCTGGGCCACGGGTGAGGCGACCATCCTGCGCCCGCGCCCGGCCGGTGCGTCGGGCCGCGTGACGACGGCGGCCACCTCGTGCCGCCCGGAGGCGAGCAGGGCGTCCAGGGCGGGGACGGCGACCTCGGGGGTGCCGGCGAAGACGAGCTTCATGGGCGGGATCGGGCCTCTCGGGCGGGGGCGGGCGGCGCACCAGTCTATGACCACGGGCGTGCGGACGCCGACGGCGAGCGCCCGCGCCGACCGCCCGGCCGACCGGGCCGACGGCCGCCGGGGAACGGGCGGTGAGCGGACCGGGGGGACGCCTCCGGCACCGGGCACGGCGCGCGACCGGGCGACCGGCGTACGCGGATTTCCGTACGCCCCCACCCCGTGACCAGCGGAGCACAGGCGCGTTGGTCAAGAAAGAGTTGACCACACCGGACCGCCCGCGCGGCCCGATTCCTTTCAACGCCGGTTCGAGAGGCTTGTTCATGGCCGACCACGCAACCCACGACGCCCAGGCCCGGGCCAGCCTGCACTTGCTGGTGCGGGACATCGAGCGGGTCCGCCGGCAGGTGGACGCGCTGCGCACGCTCACCGCCCAACTGGGCAACGTCTACCGTCCGCGCCGCTCCGGCCCCTCCACGGGCTTCGTCGTCTACGGACGCGCTCCCGCCCCGACGGTGCGCCTCGCCCAGGAACTGCGGGACAGCGTCGAAACCCTGGTCACGGCCGCCGTGGACTTCGACCGCTCGCTGGGCTTCTCGTGGGACGCGGTGGGCTCGGCCCTCGGGGTCACCAAACAGGCGGTGCACCGCCGCTACGGCGCCCGCCGCGCCGCGGCCCAGGCCGCCGCGGAGACGGAGCGGAGCCCGGAACCGTCCGGCACCCGCACGCTCAGCGCGAACGCGGGGCTCCCCGCCGTGCCGACGGTCCCCGCGGCCCGCTCCATGCCCACCCAGCCGACCGCGGGCAGCCCGACGCTGCGCGAGGACCCCCGGCCGACGGCCTTCCCGAGCCCGCGCAACGGCTGACGGCCCCCGCACCGCCGCCCTCCCGGCCTGTACCCGGGAGGGCAGCCGCATACCCGGGCCCGGGCAACGGCCCCCCGGACCCGCATGGCCACGAGGCGGCACCATGGTCAGCCGCGTCCGGCGGATCGATGCGCGGCCGGCACGGCACCGCTGCCGGGCGGCCCCCGGCCGAGCGCCCCCTCCCCGTACTCGCCGGCCGCCGGCGCCCCGGTCCTCTGCTGCCGACCCGGCGGCGGTACCAGCCCCAGCAGCTCGCCGGCCGTGTCCGGCGGTTCGATGCGCGGCGGTCTTGGCCACGGCGGCCGGCGCCACCCCACTTCCGGACGGCACCCGGACAGGCGCCCGCTCCCAAGCGGCGCCCGGCAGCGCTCAGCCGATGTCCAGCGGACCGACCCGCGCCCTCACAGCCGCACCTACTCCGCGCCATCCGCGCGGCGGTCAGCCTCGCACCGCTGCCGGGCCACGCCCCGAACCCGCGCGACTGCCCCGGCGACGGCGACAGACGACGGCCAGCCGATGCCCAGCGGATCGCCGCGCACTCGCACCGCCTCACCACTCCCCCCGCGCCCCGCACGGTCCCCAGCACGACAGCCAGCGCCACCCCACTGCCGGGCCGCACCCCGGACCCCCGCAGCTCACCGAGCGACGGCACCCGGACACACCCGGCAGACCCGGCGACGGCGACCGGCGGCGCTCAGCCGGTGCCCAGCGGACCAACCCGCACCCGCACCGCCTCACCACTCCCCCGCGCCCCGCGCGCCCCGCACGGTCCTCAGCACGACAGCCAGCGCCACCCCACTGCCGGGCCGCGCCCCGGACACGCGCCCACCCCCGCAGCGCCCATAGCGACGGCGACCGGCGGCGCTCAGCCGATGTCCGGTGGGTCGACCCGCACCCGTACCGCCTCGCCGCTCCCCCGCGCCATCCGCGCGGCCTGCGCGGTCTTCAGCGCGGTGGCCAGCGCCGCGCCACTGCCGGGCGGCACCCGGATGAGCGCGCGTTCCCAGTGCTCACCGGGCGGCGGCGCCCCGGGCCTGCGCGGCCGGCCCGGTGGCGGGGGTGGCAGCGGTACCGGCCCCAGCAGTTCGGCGTCCGGCGGCAGGTCGACCGCCTCCAGGAACTCGGCGACGGCCGCAGGCGGCCCGGACACGGCCGCCATCCGGGACACCGGCGGAAAGCCCAGTTCGGCCCGCTCGGCCAGTTCCCGCACGGCGTGCCCGACGGGGTCCCAGCGCACCAGGGCCTGTACGGGCCGCAGGGTCGGCTCGGCCACCACGACCACGGTGCCCCCCTCGGTCTGGGGCCGGACCAGCGCGGCGGCCGCGATCCACCGGCGCAGCGCGTCCTCACCGGCCCGCAGATCGGGTCGTACGAGCATGGCCCAGCCGTCCAGCAGCAGGGCCGCCGCGTAGCCGCCCTCGGCGACCGGTTCCGCGCCCGGTGTGCTGACCACCAGCGCGGGCGCGTCCGGGACGGTGTCCAGCACGTGCTCGCGCCCCGAGGTGCGCACCGGCACCGCGGGGAAGGCCCGCCCCAGCTCCTCGGCGGTGCGGCGGGCCCCCACGACCTGGGCGCGCAGCCGGAAGCCGCCGCACTCCGGGCAGTGCCAGGCGCCCTCCTCGCGCCCGCACCACCCGCAGCGCAGGACGCCCCCGTCCTGTCCTTCGAGCGGGCCCGAGCAGTGCCGGCACCGCGCGGGCTCCCGGCACCGCGCGCAGGCCATGCGGGGCGCGTAGCCCCGCCGGGGCACCTGCACCAGCACCGGGCCGTGCCGCAGTCCCTCCCGGGCCGCCTGCCAGGCGAGCGTGGGGAGCCGGGCGGCGCGGGCGGCCTCGTCGCGCGCGAGGTCCTCGTCCCCGACCGTCCGGACGAGGGGCGCGGTGCGCCGCACCTGCTCCCGCCCGGCGAGCAGGGGCCGGGCCCAGCCGCTCTCCACGAGCTGTGCGGCCTCCACGGTGCAGCTCCAGCCGCCCAGCAGGAAGGCGCACTTGTCCAGCGCGGCGCGCAGCAGGAGCACGTCCCGGGCGTGCGGCTGCGGGGCGTGCTGCTCGCTGTGGCTGTCGTCCCCGTCGTCCCAGACGGCGACGAGCCCGAGGTCGCGCACCGGCGCGAACATCGCCGCCCGGGTCCCGACGACGGCGTGCACGGAGCCGCGCCGCACGGCCAGCCACTGCGCGTAGCGCTTCTCGGGGCCGGCGTCGGCGGTGAGCAGCGCGTGCCGGCCGGGCCCGAGCAGCGCGGTCAGCGCGGCGTCCACGCGGGCGGCGGCCCGCCCGTCCGGGACGACGACGAGGGCGCCGCGTCCGGACGCGAGGGTGGCGGCGACGGCCCGGGCCAGCTCCTCGCTCCACAGCGGCCCGGGCAGCGCGTTCCACACGGCCCTGGGCGCCCCGCCGGCGGCCAGCGCGTCGAGGAAGGCGCCACCGTGCTCGTAGCGCGTCCAGGAGCCGGGTCCGGGTGCCTTCGGCGGTGGCAGCGGTTCGGGGGACGTCCGCCGCTCGGCGCGGGCGCTGCGCGGGGGCACGGCCAGTTGCAGGACGTCGGCGAGGCTGCCCGCGTACCGGTCGGCGACGGCCCGGACGAGGCCGAGCAGTTCCTCGCTCAGCACCCGCTCCGGCGACACGACCTGGGCGAGCGCCGCCAGGGGTCCGGAGTAGTCGGACTCGGCCCGCCGTTCGACGAGGAAGCCGTCGACGAGTCCGCCGCCTTCCCGGCGTCCCTCGCGCACCCGGTGCCGCCCGGCCCCGAACCGCACCCGCACCCGCACACCGGGCTGCGCCTCGGCGTCCAGTTCCTCGGGGACGGCGTAGTCGAAGTACCGGTCGAGGTGCAGCACGCCCTTGTCGACCAGGACCCGGGCGACGGGCAGTTCCCCGGCGAGCGCAGCGCCCCGCCAGGTGCGCGGCTTGGCGCGGGGCACCTTGGCCTCGCGCACGCTCTCCCGGATGAGCGCGAGCTGCTCCGGCGGCGCCCCCTCAGCCCCGCCGTCCCCGTCCCCTCGGGACGCCCCGTTCTCGCTGCTCACGCTTGCATTCTTACCAAACGCGACCGACAACGCCGGTCCGGCCCGCACCCTCCGGGACCGTAGCGGCATCGGACGCGAGGCCGGCCGGGACCGGCCCGGAACACGCCGAGGCCCGGCTCCCGCGTCGGGGGGGGCCGGGCCTCGGTGAGCGGTCGGGTGCCTACAGGCCCGCGGCGGCGCGCAGGGCGTCCACGCGGTCCGTGCGCTCCCAGGTGAAGTCGGGCAGCTCGCGGCCGAAGTGGCCGTACGCCGCCGTCTGGGCGTAGATCGGGCGGAGCAGGTCGAGGTCGCGGATGATCGCGGCCGGGCGGAGGTCGAAGACGTCGTCGATCGCCTTCTCGATCCGCTCGGAGTCGACCTTGGCGGTGCCGAAGGTCTCCACGAACAGACCGACCGGCTCGGCCTTGCCGATGGCGTAGGCGACCTGGACCTCGCAGCGGGAGGCCAGGCCGGCCGCCACGACGTTCTTGGCGACCCAGCGCATCGCGTACGCAGCCGAGCGGTCCACCTTGGACGGGTCCTTGCCGGAGAAGGCGCCGCCGCCGTGGCGGGCCATGCCGCCGTAGGTGTCGATGATGATCTTGCGGCCGGTCAGGCCGGCGTCACCCATCGGGCCGCCGATCTCGAAGCGGCCGGTCGGGTTGACCAGCAGGCGGTAGCCCTCGGTGTCCAGCTTGATGCCCTCGTCCAGGAGCGCCTTCAGCTCCGGCTCCACGACGAACTCGCGGATGTCGGGCGCGAGCAGCGACTCCAGGTCGATGTCGGAGGCGTGCTGGGAGGAGACGACCACCGTGTCGAGGCGGACGGCCTTGTCGCCGTCGTACTCGATGGTGACCTGCGTCTTGCCGTCGGGGCGCAGGTAGGGGATGGTGCCGTTCTTGCGGACCTCGGAGAGCCGCTTGGACAGGCGGTGCGCGAGGAAGACCGGCAGCGGCATCAGGGTCGGCGTCTCGTCGGACGCGTAGCCGAACATCAGGCCCTGGTCGCCCGCACCCTGCCGGTCCAGCTCGTCATCGTCGCCCTCGACCCGGTTCTCGTACGCCGTGTCGACACCCTGCGCGATGTCCGGGGACTGCGCGCCGATGGACACCGACACGCCGCAGGAGGCACCGTCGAAGCCCTTCTTCGAGGAGTCGTAGCCGATCTCCAGGATCTTGCCGCGGACGAGGGTCGCGATGTCCGCGTACGCCTTCGTCGTCACCTCACCGGCCACGTGCACCAGGCCGGTGGTGATGAGCGTCTCCACGGCGACCCGGGAGGTCGGGTCCTCGCGCAGAAGCGCGTCGAGAATGGTGTCGCTGATCTGGTCAGCGATCTTGTCGGGGTGACCCTCGGTCACGGACTCCGAGGTGAACAGGCGACGGGACACAACGCTCCCTGTGGTTGCAGCGGCTGCTGGCTGATCATTTGCGGAGGACACGGGGCTGCGCCCGGCGTCGACCGTGAACAGTTTATCGGTCGCACTCGGCCGATGGGCCACCGTCTCGCCTCTCGGGAGCGCTGTGACCTGCGGCACGGGCATTCTGCACAATGGCGAGCGGCCTTGGCCAGAGCCGCCACACCCGATTTGAGCCGGGCGCGCGCCGTCACCGGGTTCACCCGATCACGCGCCGGGCGTTAGGCCAGCCGATCCACGACCAGGTCCCAGACCGTGTCGGCGAGGGCCTCCTTGGGGCCGTACGGCACCGGGGTCTCGCTGCCGTCGGCACCCAGCACGACGGCCTCGTTCTCCTCGGAACCGAAGGTCTTGCGCTCGCCGACCTCGTTGACCACGAGAAGGTCGCAGCCCTTGCGGGCGAGCTTGGCGCGGCCGTTGGCGAGGACGTCGTCGGTCTCGGCGGCGAAGCCGACGATCACCTGTCCGGCGCGGGCCCGATCGGCGGAGATCTCCGCGAGGATGTCCGGATTTCGCACCAGGACGATCGGGTCGGGGTCCCGGCCGTCCTTCTTCTTGATCTTCCCGGTGGCGTAGGCGGCCGGCCGGAAGTCGGCGACGGCGGCGGCCATGACCACGGCGTCGGCGTCCGCCGCGGCCTTCAGGACGGCCTCGCGCAGCTGCACGGCCGTGCCGGCCCGGACGACGTCCACGCCCGCCGGGTCGGGCAGGCCCGCGTTGGCCGAGACGAGGGTCACCCGGGCGCCGCGGGCCGCGGCGGTGCGGGCGAGGGCGTAGCCCTGCTTGCCGGAGGAGCGGTTGCCGAGGAAGCGGACCGGGTCGAGCGGCTCGCGGGTGCCGCCGGCGGAGACGACGACGTGCCGTCCGGCCAGGTCGGGCGCGCCGGTGCCGCGGGCCAGCACCCGGCGGCAGACCTCGAAGATCTCCCCCGGGTCCGGCAGCCGGCCCTTGCCGGTGTCGACGCCGGTGAGGCGGCCCACGGCGGGCTCGACGACCACGGCGCCGCGGCGGCGCAGCGTGGCCACGTTCTCCTGGGTGGCGGGGTGCTCCCACATCTCGGTGTGCATCGCCGGGGCGAAGACCACCGGGCAGCGGGCGGTGAGGAGCGTGTTGGTGAGGAGGTCGTCGGCGAGGCCGTGGGCGGCCTTGGCGAGCATGTCCGCGGTGGCCGGGGCGACGACCACCAGGTCGGCGTGCTGGCCGATGCGGACGTGCGGCACCTCGTGGACGCCGTCCCAGACCTCGGTGGACACCGGGTTGCCCGAGAGCGCGGACCAGGTGGCGGCGCCGACGAAATGCAGCGCGGAGGCGGTGGGCACGACGCGGACGTCGTGGCCCGACTCCGTGAACCTCCGCAGCAGCTCACAGGCCTTGTAGGCGGCGATGCCACCGCTGACCCCCAGCACGACCCTCGGCTTGTCCACCGTGTCTCCCCGGACTCGAAACCTCGACGCGAACCGTACGACTCGAAACGTACGACTCCATGACACACCACGGGCCCGGCAGTGTGACTGCCGGGCCCGTGGATGAGTCGACCGCGATCCGAACGACTACTGCGCGGGGCCCTCGACGGCCTCGGAGGTCAGCAGACCGGCGTTGATCTCGCGCAGGGCGATGGAGAGCGGCTTCTCGTGCACGTGGGTGTCGACGAGCGGACCGACGTACTCCAGGAGGCCCTCACCGAGCTGCGAGTAGTACGCGTTGATCTGGCGCGCACGCTTGGCCGCGTAGATCACGAGGCTGTACTTCGAGTCGGTCGCCTCGAGAAGCTCGTCGATCGGCGGGTTGATGATGCCCTCGGGCGCGGTGATGGAAGAGGACACGCTCTACCTTCCGATGGATGGAAAAGATTCGATCATCGTGATCACAGTCACGATCACACCATGTCCATCAAGGCTAGCAGCTCGCGGGCCACGTCCTCGACGGAGGTGTTCACCAGGGTGACGTCGAACTCCGGCTCGGCCGCCAGTTCCGTCGTCGCAGCCTCCAGGCGGCGCTCGATGACCTCGGGCGGCTCGGTCCCCCGGCCGGTCAGCCTGCGCACCAGCTCCTCCCAGGAGGGCGGGGCCAGGAACACGAGCTGGGCGTCCGTCATCGACTCGCGGACCTGCCGGGCCCCCTGGAGGTCGATCTCCAGCAGCACGGGCTCGCCGTTCTCCAGCCGCTCCAGCACGGCCGCGCGGGGCGTGCCGTACCGGTTGCCGGCGAACTCGGCCCACTCCAGCAGCTCGCCGTTGGCGATCAGCTTGTCCATCTCCTCGTCGGTGACGAAGAAGTAGTGGACACCGTGCTGCTCACCGGGGCGCGGCGTGCGGGTGGTCGCCGACACCGAGAGCCAGACGTCGGGGTGTTCCTTGCGCATATGGGCGACGACCGTGCTCTTGCCGACCCCCGAGGGGCCGGAGAGCACGGTCAGCCGCGGACGTTCACTCATGCAGCGATTATTCCAGCAATCCCGGAGTGCCCGGGACGCCCCGTCCGATTCCCGCTCGCGCGGGGAGCCGGAGTCAGGAGCCGGTGCTGCCGAACTCACGCTCCAGGGAGGCGATCTGGTTGGATCCGAGACCGCGCACACGACGGCTCTCGGAGATGCCCAGACGCTCCATGATCTGCTTGGCGCGGACCTTGCCCACGCCCGGCAGGGACTCGAGCAGCGCCGAGACCTTCATCTTGCCGATGACGTCGTTTTCCTGGCCCTGCTTGATGACCTCGTGCAGGGAGGCGCCGGAGTGCTTGAGTCGATTCTTGACCTCGGCCCGCTCCCGGCGAGCCGCGGCGGCCTTTTCGAGCGCGGCTGCGCGCTGTTCAGGGGTAAGGGGCGGAAGAGCCACGCCTACGTCACCTCGGATGTCGAACTGTCGGATACGGACCGGTGAGGAACCTAGTCGCCCCACACCTGGGGAGCCACGAGCAACACGCTCGTCCGTTCCCTCTGCTCGGAGACTAGCGGGCTACTCCTCCAGAGTCAGCGAGAACAGCGGAAAAGTCCTGGTCAGCCTCTGCCAGGCCGGACAATTCAGGCATATCGCCCGGGACGCGCACCACTCCGCGCGCTCAAATTGGCGCGGCACCGCTCAGCCGAGCAGGCGATGGGCGTTCAGGAGGCCGCGACGGCCGTCCGGATCTCCTCCGCGAACCGCTCGGCCGCCCCGCGCAGCGCGCTGACGTCGGGACCGTGACGCAGGACACCCCGGCTGACGTTGGGCACCACGTTGCGCACGGCCGCGCCGAACACCCCGGGGAGATCGGCGGGGGTCGCGCCCTGGGCGCCGATGCCGGGGGCGAGGAGCGGTCCGTTGACGTCCAGGTCGTAGGAGGACAGGTCGCCGAGCGTGGCGCCGACCACCGCGCCGAAGGAGCCCAGCGGCTCCTCCCCCGCGTTCTCGGCCGCCAGGTGGGCCAGCATGGTCGCGCCGACGGTCCTGCCGTCCGCGCGGAGGGCGTGCTGCACCTCGCCGCCCTCCGGGTTCGAGGTCAGCGCCAGCACGAACAGGCCGGCCCCGCTCTCCCGGGCCAGGTCGACGGCCGGGCGGAGCGAGCCGTAGCCGAGGTACGGCGAGACGGTCAGGGCGTCGGAGAACAGCGGGGCGTCGGGGTGCAGGAACGACTCGGCGTAGGCGGCCATGGTCGAGCCGATGTCGCCGCGCTTGGCGTCCATCACGACCAGGGCGCCGGCCGCCCGCGCCTCCTGGACCGACTTCTCCAGCACGGCCAGGCCCCGGGAGCCGAACCGCTCGAAGAAGGCGCTCTGCGGCTTCAGGACGGCGACCCGGCCGGCCACGGCCTCGACGACCGTGCGGCTGAACCGCTCCAGACCGGCGACGTCGTCGGCCAGGCCCCACTCGGCGAGCAGGGCGGCGTGCGGGTCGATGCCGACGCACAGCGGGCCGCGCTCGTCCATGGCGCGGCGCAGCCGGGCGCCGAAGGGCTCCAGCGGGCTCATGCGGGCTTCCTCACGTCGGCGCCGACCGCGTCGGCGAGGGTGGCGTACGGGCTGGTGCGCAGGCGCGCGGCCAGTCCCTTGTGGACGGAGCGGCACCAGAACGGGCCCTCGTAGACGAAGGCGCTGTAGCCCTGGACCAGCGTGGCACCGGCCAGGATCCGCTGCCAGGCGTCCTCGGCGGTCTCGACGCCGCCGACGCCCACGAGCGTGATCCGGTCGCCCACGCGCGCGTACAGGCGGCGCAGGACCTCCAGGGACCGCTCCTTGAGCGGGGCGCCGGACAGGCCGCCGGTCTCCCCCACCAGCGCGGAGGCCGACCTCAGGCCGAGCCCCTCGCGCGCGATGGTGGTGTTGGTGGCGATGATGCCGTCCAGGCCCAGCTCCACGGCGAGGTCGGCGACGGCGTCGACGTCCTCGTCGGCGAGGTCCGGGGCGATCTTCACCAGTAGCGGGACGCGCCGGTGGGCGACCGTGCGGTCGGCGGCCTCGCGCACGGCGGTCAGCAGCGGCCGCAGCGCCTCGGTCGCCTGGAGGTTGCGCAGGCCGGGCGTGTTCGGCGAGGAGACGTTCACGACCAGGTAGTCGGCGTACGGCGCGAGCCGCTCGGCGGACTTCACGTAGTCGGCGACGGCCTCCGCCTCCGGGACCACCTTGGTCTTGCCGATGTTGACGCCGACGACGGTCCGGAAGACCGGCTCGCGGGTGGCCAGCCGGGCCGCCACGGTGAGCGAGCCGTCGTTGTTGAAGCCCATGCGGTTGATCAGCGCCCGGTCGGCGACCAGCCGGAACAGCCGCTTGCGGGGGTTGCCCGGCTGGGGTTCGCCGGTGACCGTGCCGATCTCGACGTGGTCGAAGCCCAGCATCGCCATCCCGTCGATCGCGACGGCGTTCTTGTCGAAGCCGGCGGCGAGCCCGAACGGGCCGTGCATCCGCAGCCCGAACGCCTCGGTGCGCAGCTCCTTGTAGCGGGGGGCGAGCGCGGCGGCGGCGAAGGTGCGCAGCACGGGGATCCGGACGGCCCGGCGGATCCAGCGGAAGGCGAGGTGGTGGGCCTTCTCCGGGTCCATCCGCCGGAACACCAGGCGGAAGAAAAGCTCGTACATGTCTCTCTGTCCTCGTCAAGCCTCATGCGGAGGGGGACACCGGTTCCGGTGTCCCCCTCTGTGGCCGGCTGCTAGTCGCGGGCCGCGGTCAGGTGCTCGGCGTGCTCCTGGAGCGAGCGGACGCCCACGTCCCCGTGGGTGAGGGCGTCGATGCCCTGGACGGCCGCGGCGAGCGCCTGGACGGTCGTCAGGCACGGCACGGAGCGGGCCACCGCCGCCGTACGGATGTCGTAGCCGTCGAGGCGGCCGCCGGTGCCGTACGGGGTGTTGACGATGAGGTCGACCTCGCCGTCGTGGATGAGCTGGACGATGGTCCGCTCGCCGTTCGGGCCGGTGCCCTCGGACTGCTTGCGCACGACGGTGGCGTGGATGCCGTTGCGCTTGAGGACCTCGGCGGTGCCGGAGGTGGCGAGCAGCTCGAAGCCGTGGGCGACCAGCTCGCGCGCCGGGAAGATCATCGAGCGCTTGTCGCGGTTGGCGACAGAGATGAAGGCGCGGCCCTTGGTGGGCAGCGGGCCGTAGGCACCCGCCTGCGACTTGGCGTAGGCCGTGCCGAAGACCGAGTCGATGCCCATGACCTCGCCGGTGGAGCGCATCTCCGGGCCGAGGACCGTGTCGACGCCGCGGCCCTGGATGTCGCGGAACCGCGACCACGGCATGACCGCCTCCTTGACGGAGATCGGCGCGTCCAGCGGCAGCTCGCCGCCGTCGCCGTTCTTCGGCAGCAGGCCCTCGGCGCGCAGTTCGGCGACGGTCGCGCCCAGCGAGATGCGGGCGGCGGCCTTGGCGAGCGGCACCGCGGTCGCCTTCGAGGTGAAGGGGACCGTGCGGGAGGCGCGCGGGTTGGCCTCCAGGACGTAGAGGATGTCGCCGGCCATCGCGAACTGGATGTTGATCAGGCCGCGCACGCCGACGCCCTTGGCGATGGCCTCGGTGGAGGCGCGCAGCCGCTTGATGTCGAAGCCGCCGAGGGTGATCGGGGGCAGGGCGCACGCCGAGTCACCGGAGTGGATGCCGGCCTCCTCGATGTGCTCCATGACACCGCCGAGGTACAGCTCCTCGCCGTCGTAGAGGGCGTCGACGTCGATCTCGATCGCGTCGTCGAGGAAGCGGTCGACGAGGACCGGCCGGGAGGGGCTGATCTCGGTCGACTCGGCGATGTAGGCGGCGAGGCGGGTCTCGTCGTAGACGATCTCCATGCCGCGTCCGCCGAGCACGTACGAGGGCCGGACCAGGACCGGGTAGCCGATCTCGTCGGCGATGGCCTTGGCCTCCGCGAAGGTGGTGGCCGTGCCGTGCTTGGGCGCGGGCAGGCCCGCCTCGGCGAGGACCCGCCCGAACGCGCCCCGGTCCTCGGCCGCGTGGATGGCCTCGGGGGACGTGCCGACGACCGGTACGCCGTTGTCCTTCAGGGCCTGCGAGAGGCCGAGCGGGGTCTGGCCGCCGAGCTGGACGATCACGCCCGCGACCGGGCCGGCCTGCTGCTCGGCGTGGACGATCTCCAGCACGTCCTCCAGCGTGAGCGGCTCGAAGTACAGCCGGTCGGAGGTGTCGTAGTCGGTGGAGACGGTCTCCGGGTTGCAGTTGACCATCACGGTCTCGTACCCGGCGTCGGACAGCGCGAAGGAGGCGTGGACGCAGGAGTAGTCGAACTCGATGCCCTGGCCGATGCGGTTGGGGCCGGAGCCGAGGATGATGACGGCCGGCTTCTCGCGGCGCGCGACCTCGGTCTCCTCGTCGTAGGCCGAGTAGAAGTACGGCGTCTTCGCGGCGAACTCGGCGGCGCAGGTGTCGACCGTCTTGTAGACCGGGCGGATGCCGAGGGCGTGCCGGACCTCGCGGACGACGTCCTCGCGCAGGCCGCGGATCTCGCCGATCTGCTGGTCGGAGAAGCCGTGCCGCTTGGCCTCGGCGAGCAGGCCGGCGGTCAGCTCGGACGCCTCGGCCAGCTCGTCCGCGATCTCCTTGATCAGGAAGAGCTGGTCCACGAACCACGGGTCGATCCTCGTGTACGCGAAGACCTCCTCGGGGGTGGCGCCGGCCCGGATGGCCTGCATGACGGTGTTGATCCGGCCGTCGGTGGGGCGGACCGCCTCGCGCAGCAGCGCCTCCTTGTCGCCGGGCTCGCCGACGAAGGTGAACTGGCTGCCCTTCTTCTCCAGCGAGCGCAGCGCCTTCTGGAAGGCCTCGGGGAAGTTGCGGCCGATGGCCATGGCCTCGCCGACCGACTTCATGGTGGTGGTCAGCGTGGAGTCGGCCTGCGGGAACTTCTCGAAGGCGAACCGGGGGGCCTTGACGACCACGTAGTCGAGCGTGGGCTCGAAGGAGGCCGGGGTCTCCTGCGTGATGTCGTTCGGGATCTCGTCCAGCGTGTAGCCGACGGCCAGCTTGGCGGCGATCTTGGCGATCGGGAAGCCGGTGGCCTTGGAGGCGAGCGCGGAGGACCGGGAGACGCGCGGGTTCATCTCGATGACGATCACGCGGCCGTCCTCGGGGTCCACCGCGAACTGGATGTTGCAGCCGCCGGTGTCGACGCCGACCTCGCGGATCACGGCGATGCCGATGTCGCGCAGGATCTGGTACTCGCGGTCGGTGAGCGTCATCGCGGGCGCGACGGTGATCGAGTCACCGGTGTGCACACCCATCGGGTCGAAGTTCTCGATGGAGCAGACGACCACGACGTTGTCGTTCTTGTCGCGCATCAGCTCCAGCTCGTACTCCTTCCAGCCGAGGATGGACTCCTCCAGGAGCACCTCGGTGGTCGGGGAGAGCGTCAGGCCCTGGCCGGCGATGCGGCGCAGCTCCTCCTCGTCGTGCGCGAAGCCGGAGCCGGCGCCGCCCATGGTGAAGGAGGGGCGGACGACGACCGGGTAGCCGCCGAGGGTCTCGACGCCCGCGAGGACGTCGTCCATGGAGTGGCAGATGACCGAGCGGGCGGACTCGCCGTGGCCGGTCTTCCTGCGGACCTCCTCCACGACGCCCTTGAACAGGTCGCGGTCCTCGCCCTTGTGGATCGCCTCGGGCTTGGCGCCGATCAGCTCGACGCCGTACTTCTCCAGAACGCCGTTCTCGTGCAGCGAGATCGCGGTGTTCAGGGCCGTCTGGCCGCCCAGGGTGGGCAGCAGGGCGTCCGGGCGCTCCTTGGCGATGATCTTCTCGACGAACTCGGGGGTGATCGGCTCGACGTAGGTGGCGTCGGCGATCTCCGGGTCGGTCATGATCGTCGCCGGGTTGGAGTTGACGAGGACGACGCGCAGGCCCTCGGCCTTGAGGACGCGGCACGCCTGGGTGCCGGAGTAGTCGAACTCGGCGGCCTGGCCGATGACGATCGGGCCGGAGCCGATGACCAGGACGGACTGGATATCGGTGCGCTTAGGCACGCTGGCCCTCCATCAGGGAAACGAAGCGGTCGAACAGGTAGGCGGCGTCGTGGGGGCCCGCTGCCGCTTCGGGGTGGTACTGGACGGAGAAGGCCGGCTGGTCGAGCAGCTGGAGCCCCTCCACGACGTCGTCGTTCAGGCAGACGTGCGAGACCTCGGCGCGGCCGAACTTCGTCTCGCTGACCTTGTCGAGCGGCGCGTCCACGGCGAAGCCGTGGTTGTGCGCGGTGACCTCGACCTTGCCGGTCGTACGGTCCTGGACCGGCTGGTTGATGCCCCGGTGGCCGTACTTCAGCTTGTAGGTGCCGAAACCGAGCGCGCGGCCGAGGATCTGGTTGCCGAAGCAGATGCCGAACAGCGGGGTCCGGCGCTCGAGGACGGCGGTCATCAGCGCGACCGGGCCGTCGGCGGTGGCCGGGTCGCCGGGGCCGTTGGAGAAGAACACGCCGTCCGGCTCCACCGCGTAGACCTCGTCGGCCGTGGCGGTGGCGGGCAGGACGTGGACCTCTATGCCGCGCTCGGCCATGCGGTGCGGGGTCATGCCCTTGATGCCGAGGTCGATGGCGGCGACCGTGAAGCGCTTCTCGCCGACCGCGGGGACGACGTACGCCTCCTTGGTCGCGACCTCCTCGTAGAGGCTCGCGCCCTTCATGTGCGGCTGGGCCTGCACCCGCGCCAGCAGCTCCGCCTCGGGGGCGACCGCCTCGCCGGAGAAGATGCCGGCGCGCATCGAGCCGCGCTCGCGCAGGTGGCGGGTGAGGGCGCGGGTGTCTATGCCGGCGATGCCGACCACGCCCTGGCGCTCCAGCTCGTCGTCCAGGGAGCGCCGGGAGCGCCAGTTGGAGGGCACGCGCGCGGGGTCGCGCACGACGTAGCCGGAGACCCAGATGCGGCCCGACTCGTCGTCCTCGTCGTTCCAGCCGGTGTTGCCGATCTGCGGGGCGGTCGCGACGACGATCTGGCGGTCGTACGACGGGTCGGTGAGGGTCTCCTGGTAGCCGGTCATGCCGGTGGAGAACACGGCCTCGCCGAAGGTCTCCCCCACGGCCCCGTAGGCGCGGCCGCGGAAGGTGCGGCCGTCCTCCAGGACGAGTACGGCGGGAAGCACCGTCTTCCTCTGCGAGGAGCTTCCCCTGGTGGAGGTCGTCATCGTGCGCCTTCCGTGTCGTTGGTCATCTTGTTCAGGGTGTCGACCCACTCGGCGTGCTCGGCCGCGTGGTCGGAGCGGAAGCCGGAGTCGATCAGTCTGCCGCCGTGCGCCCAGGTCACCACCAGCAGCCCGTCCTCGGTGAGGACCTTGCCGGCGATGCCCTTGTCCAGCCGGGCGCCGCGCAGGGCGGCCGTGGGGACGAAGAAGTCGGCCGCTCCGGGGCGCTCGACGTGGAGGCCCTCGTCGGTCAGGGTGAGCTCGGCCCGGCTGCGGGTGCCCAGGCCGTGGGCCACGATGCGGTCCAGCCACTGCCCGGCCGTGGTGGAGCCGTGGTAGCGACCGCTCATGCCCAGTCTCACCGGGCCGCTCTCCTCGGGCGCGGCGGGCAGCGCGGGCAGGTCGCTCTGGAGGGTGCCGCGCCACTTCCAGCCCTCGCGCATCAGCCAGTAGACCAGCGCGATGAACAGGGCCAGCCCGACGAGCCAGCCGATCCGGGCCCCCCAGTCGGTGACCTCGGCCGACTTCTCCGCCTCGGCCAGCAGGATTACAGGTGTCACGTGAGCTTCCCGTCGACGAGCGTGGCCCTGCCCCGCAGCCACGTGTGCGTCACACGGCCCGGCAGCTCACGCCCCTGGTAGGGGGTGTTGCGGCTGCGCGAGGCGAAGTCCGCGGGGTCCACCCGGCCACGGTATGCCGTGTCGACCAGGGTGAGGTTGGCGGGCTCACCTGCCGAGACGGGACGTCCGTGCCCGGTGGCCTGCCCGATCCGCGCCGGCCGGGCGGACATCCGGTCGGCGACGCCGGCCCAGTCCAGCAGGCCCGTGTCGACCATGGTCTCCTGGACCACCGACAGCGCCGTCTCCAGGCCGACCATCCCCATGGCGGCGGCGGCCCACTCGCAGTCCTTGTCCTCGTGCGGGTGCGGGGCGTGGTCGGTGGCGACGATGTCGATCGTGCCGTCGGCGAGCGCCTCGCGCAGCGCCATGACGTCGCGCTCGGTGCGCAGCGGCGGGTTGACCTTGTAGACGGGGTTGTACGTGCGCACCAGCTCGTCGGTGAGGAGCAGGTGGTGGGGGGTGACCTCGGCGGTGACCCGGATGCCGCGGGACTTGGCCCAGCGGACGATCTCCACCGAGCCGGCGGTGGACAGGTGGCAGATGTGGACGCGGGAGTCCACGTGCTCGGCGAGCAGGACGTCCCGCGCGATGATCGACTCCTCGGCGACGGCCGGCCAGCCGCCCAGGCCCAGCTCGGCGGAGACGACGCCCTCGTTCATCTGGGCGCCCTCGGTGAGCCGGGGCTCCTGGGCGTGCTGGGCGACGACTCCGCCGAACGCCTTCACGTACTCCAGCGCGCGACGCATGATCACCGCGTCGTCGACGCACTTGCCGTCGTCGGAGAAGACGGTGACGCCGGCGGCGGACTCGTGCATCGCGCCCAGCTCGGCGAGCTTGCGGCCCTCCAGGCCGACGGTGACGGCGCCGATGGGCTGCACGTCGCAGTAGCCGTGCTCCCGCCCGAGGCGGTAGACCTGCTCGACCACGCCCGCGGTGTCGGCGACGGGGAAGGTGTTGGCCATGGCGAAGACGGCCGTGTAGCCGCCGCTCGCCGCCGCGCGGGTGCCGGTGAGGACGGTCTCGGAGTCCTCCCGGCCCGGCTCGCGCAGGTGGGTGTGCAGGTCGACCAGGCCCGGCAGCAGCACCCTGCCCTCGGCCTCGACGACCTCGACGACCTCGGCGGACAGGCCGGTACCCACCTCCGCGATGGTCTCGCCGTCGATCAGGACGTCCTGCGGCGCACCGCCGAGCACCTTCGCACCACGGATCAGGATCTTGCTCATGGTTCTTACTTCTCCTCGTCGGTGCGGGCGTGGGTCAGGGCGGGCTCGTTGCCGCCGAGCAGGAGGTAGAGGACGGCCATCCGGATGGACACGCCGTTGGCCACCTGCTCGACGGCGGTGCAGCGGCCGGAGTCGGCGACCTCGGCGGTGATCTCCATGCCGCGGACCATCGGGCCGGGGTGCATCACGATGGCGTGCTCGGGCAGCCGGGCCATGCGGTCGCCGTCGAGGCCGTAGCGCCGGGAGTACTCGCGCTCGGTCGGGAAGAAGGCGGCGTTCATCCGCTCGCGCTGGACGCGGAGCATCATCACGGCGTCGGACTTGGCCAGGGTGCTGTCGAGGTCGTACGAGACCGAGCAGGGCCAGTTCTCGACGCCGACGGGCACGAGGGTGGGCGGGGCGACCAGGGTGACCTCGGCGCCGAGGGTGTGCAGCAGGTCGACGTTGGAGCGGGCGACCCGGCTGTGCAGGACGTCCCCGACGATGGTGACCCGCCTGCCGGACAGGTCCTGGCCGAGGCCGGCGTCACGGCCGGTCAGCCGGCGGCGCAGGGTGAAGGCGTCCAGCAGCGCCTGGGTGGGGTGCTGGTGGGTGCCGTCGCCCGCGTTGATGACGGCCGCGTCGATCCAGCCGGAGTTGGCGAGCCGGTACGGCGCCCCCGAGGCGCCGTGCCGGATGACGACGGCGTCGACGCCCATGGCCTCCAGGGTCTGGGCGGTGTCCTTCAGGGACTCGCCCTTGGACACCGACGAGCCCTTGGCGGTGAAGTTGATGACGTCCGCGGACAGCCGCTTCTCGGCGGCCTCGAAGGAGATCCGCGTCCGCGTGGAGTCCTCGAAGAAGAGGTTGACGATCGTCCGGCCGCGCAGGGTCGGCAGCTTCTTGATCGGCCGGTCGGCCACCCGGGCCATCTCCTCGGCGGTGTCGAGGATCAGGACGGCGTCGTCGCGGGTGAGGTCGGCGGCCGAGATGAGATGACGCTGCATCTGTCAGGCTCCGTAAGGCAGTTCAAACGGGAGATTTGGGGCAGCCGGGGCGCGGGACGGCACGCTGGAGCGGCCGGGCGCCCGGCTTGCTAGTGGCCGTCCGGCTTCGCGCCGAGCAGCACGGTGTCGCGACCGTCCTCCTCGGCGAGCTGGACCTTGACCGTCTCCCGCAACGACGTGGGGAGGTTCTTGCCGACGTAGTCGGCGCGGATCGGCAGTTCCCGGTGGCCGCGGTCGACCAGGACCGCGAGCTGCACCGCGCGCGGGCGCCCGATGTCGTTCAGGGCGTCCAGGGCCGCGCGGATGGTGCGCCCGGAGAAGAGCACGTCGTCGACGAGGACGACCAGCCGGCCGTCGATGCCGTCTCCGGGGATCTCCGTGCGGGCCAGCGCGCGCGGGGGGTGCATGCGCAGGTCGTCGCGGTACATGGTGATGTCGAGCGAGCCGACGGGGATCCTGCGGTCGGTGATCTGCTCCAGCTTGTCGGCGAGCCGCCGGGCGAGGAAGACGCCCCGGGTCGGGATGCCGAGGAGCACCACGTCGTCGGCGCCCTTGGCGCGTTCGACGATCTCGTGGGCGATGCGGGTCAGTACCCGCGCGATGTCGGGGCCCTCGAGAACGGGCCGCGCGTCGGACGCCTGCGGATGCGCAGTCGTGTCGTGCTTGTCCATAAGAAACGGACCTCCTTCTCCGCCTCACGGGACGGACCTTAAAGGACGTCGGAATTGCGCCATCTACCGTAGCAGGTCCCCGGACGGCCCCCCGTCACCCCCCGGACACCGTTTATTTCACCCGCTTGGCCCAACCGGCCACGTCCAGCACGGAAGAGTCGGTGTGGACCATTCGGCTTGACGCACGAGAGTCACGCTGCGTAACCTCACAGTGAGTTACCAGCCGCGCGGCGGGAAGACAGCCGGCCGCGTCGACACAGTGTCCGGGGAGCCATATGTCCAGCGAATACGCCAAACAGCTCGGGGCCAAGCTCCGGGCCATCCGCACCCAGCAGGGCCTTTCCCTCCACGGTGTCGAGGAGAAGTCCCAGGGGCGCTGGAAGGCCGTGGTGGTCGGTTCGTACGAGCGCGGCGACCGTGCCGTGACCGTGCAGCGCCTGGCCGAGCTGGCCGATTTCTATGGGGTCCCGGTGCAGGAGCTGCTGCCGGGCACCACGCCGGGCGGAGCCGCCGAGCCGCCGCCGAAGCTGGTCCTGGACCTGGAGCGGCTGGCCACCGTGCCGGCCGAGAAGGCGGGCCCCTTGCAGCGCTACGCGGCGACGATCCAGTCGCAGCGCGGTGACTACAACGGCAAGGTGCTCTCCATCCGCCAGGACGACCTGCGCACCCTCGCCGTCATCTACGACCAGTCCCCCTCGGTCCTCACCGAGCAGCTCATCAGCTGGGGTGTGCTGGACGCGGACGCGCGCCGTGCCGTGGCCACGCACGAGGAGGCGTAACAGCCCTCTCACGCCTCAGCAGAAACGTGCCGCCGGGGCGGCCGGAACCGTATGGTTCCGGCCGCCCCGGCGGCGTTCCACGGCTCCGGCGGCACATCCGCGGGCCCAGGGGCCCGGGAGGCGGCACGGACCGCGGACACGGACATGCCGCAGGGGCGCGGGGGGAACAGCGCGAGCCGCGGCCGTCGGCCGCCCTCCCACCGCTCCTCCCACGCCCCTGCGGCGACGCGGTCACGCCTCCCGGCGGAACGAAGGCTTCAGCTCCTTCAGGCGCCCCAGCAGGCCGTTGACGAACGAGGGCGACTCGTCCGTCGAGAACTCCTTGGCCAGCTGCACCATCTCGTCCAGGACGACGGCGTCCGGGGTCTCGTCGACCCAGATCAGCTCGTACGCGCCCAGCCGCAGGAGGTTGCGGTCCACGACCGGCATCCGGTCGAGCGTCCAGCCGACCGCGTACTGCGCGATCAGCTCGTCGATCCGCTTCGCGTACTCGGCGTACCCCTCGACCAGCTGCATCGTGTACTCGCTGACCGGCGGCTGCCGGGTGTCGGACCGGGACAGCCGGACCCAGTCGGCGAGGACCGTCAGGACGTCGGCGCCGCGCTGGTCGCCCTCGAACAGGATCTGGAAGGCGCGCTTGCGGGCCGTGTTGCGGGCAGCCACGGTTAGCTGTTCACCCGGCCGAGGTAGTCGCTGGTGCGGGTGTCGACCTTGATCTTCTCACCGGTGGTGATGAAGAGCGGGACCTGGATCTGGTGGCCGGTCTCCAGGGTGGCGGGCTTGGTGCCGCCGGTGGAGCGGTCGCCCTGGACGCCCGGCTCCGTCTCGGCGATGACCAGCTCGACGGCGGCGGGCAGCTCGACGAAGAGCACCTCGCCCTCGTGCTGGGCGACGACGGCGGTGAAGCCCTCGATCAGGAAGTTGGCGGCGTCACCGACGGCCTTCGGGTCGATGTGCAGCTGGTCGTACGTCTCCATGTCCATGAAGACGAAGTACTCGCCGTCCTTGTACGAGTACTGCATGTCGCGCTTGTCGACGGTGGCCGTCTCGACCTTGACGCCGGCGTTGAAGGTCTTGTCGACCACCTTGCCGGACAGCACGTTCTTGAGCTTGGTGCGCACGAAGGCCGGGCCCTTGCCGGGCTTGACGTGCTGGAACTCGACGACGGACCAGAGCTGGCCGCCTTCGAGCTTGAGCACCAGGCCGTTCTTGAGGTCGTTCGTGGAAGCCACGGTTGCGGAATCTCCTGGACTGACGTACGACCCCGGGTCACGCGCACAGCGCGAGGCTAGAGCGCGAGCAGCTCCTTGGTCGTGATGGTGAGTAGCTCGGGTCCGCCGTCCGCCTCGGGGCGCACGACGAGCGTGTCATCGATCCGGACACCGCCCCGGCCGGGGAGGTGGACCCCCGGTTCGACGGTGACCGGCACGCAAGCGTCCAGTTTACCCATGGCCGCGGGCGCCAGCCGAGGGTCCTCGTCGATTTCGAGTCCGACCCCGTGTCCGGTCAGCGGCGGCAGCGCCTCCGCGTAGCCGGCCGAGTCCAGCACGTGCCGGGTGACGCGGTCCACGTCCCGGTAGGCGGCGCCGGGGGCGAGGAACTCGCGGCCGGCGCGCTGGGCCGCGAAGACCAGGTCGTACAGCTCGATCTGCCAGTCCGCGGGCGAGGTCCCGATGACGAAGGTGCGGCCGATCTCGCAGCGGTAGCCGCGGTAGGTGGCGCCGAGGCAGACGGAGAGGAAGTCGCCCTCCTCCACCCGCCGGTCGGTGGGGCGGTGCCCGCGGCGGCCGGCGTGCGGCCCGGTGGCCACCGAGGTGGGGAACGCCGGGCCGTCGGCGCCGTGGTCGACCAGGCGCCGCTCCAGCTCCAGCGCCAGGTGCCGCTCGGTCCGGCCGACCAGGATGGACTCCAGCAGCTCGCCCAGGGCCTGGTCGGCGATCTCGGCGCCGATGCGCAAGGAGGAGATCTCCTCCTCGTCCTTGACCACCCGCAGTTGCTCGACGGCGCCGCCGACGTCGGCGAGGCGCAGTCCCGGGGCGACGGAGGCGAGGGCCCGGTGCCGGGCCACGGTGAGGTGGTGCTCCTCGACGGCCAGGGAGTCGGCGCCCTGGGCGGCGGCGAGGCCGGCCGCCGTCTCCACGGGGTCGCCGTCGTTCGCCGGGAGGACGTGCAGGCGCAGCCCTTCGTCCGGCCTGCCTTCGTGGGGGCGGTCGCCCGGCGGGCCGGCGCACACCAGCAGGTCCTCGCGGCTGCCGAGCAGCAGGACGGAGCCCCGCGGAGCGGCGGCGGCGAGGTAGCGGACGTTGGCCGGGCGGGTGACGAGCGCTGCCGCGGTGCCGGCCGCGGTGACGTGGTCCCGCAGCCGGGATCGGCGGTTCGCGTACACCTCTGACATGAGACGAGCGTAGGAGTTTTGTCCGCTTCGTGCCGGTTGGGTGGGTCCGAGTGGGGTCCGGGGCGGGCCTGCGGCCGGGGTCCGGGGGCGGGCGCGGTGCCCGGCGGGGCCGCCCTCCCCCGGCTCACCAGTTCGGCGGGCTCGCTATGGCCCTGGCCAGGACCTCGTCCAGCACCCTGGCCGTCGCCGGGACGTCGAGCTGGGAGTTGTCGATGATCGGCAGGCCCGAGCCGTACCAGCCGGCCATGCGGCCGTGGATGCGGGCCACCTCCTCGTCGGTGAGGCGGCGGTTGCCGGTCCGTTCGGCGTTGCGCTCCAGCACGACGTCCAAGCCCGGGAGCAGCACCACCGGGAGCAGGCCCGGGCCCACGTGCCGCTTCCAGCCGCCGAGGCCCACGACCGGCCGGTCCGGGAAGACGGCGTCGTCCAGGATGCAGGAGATGCCGTTGGCCAGGAAGTTTCGGGCGGCGAACCCGCAGGTCCGGCGGGCCAGGCGGTACTGGGCCTCCGAGTTGTCGTTCCACCCCGTCTGCGGGTCGGCGAAGCCGGAGCGGACCCATTCACGGACGTCGTCCAGGCTTATGTGGGCCGTGGAGACCCGGCGGTGGTCCGCCCAGTACTTGGCCACGCTGGTCTTGCCCGCGCCGGCCGGGCCGATGAGGAGCACGGCGAGGGTGGTGGCGGACGGGTCCGGCGCCGCGGCGGCGGGCGCGCCGACCGGGCCGCCGGGCGGCAGCGGCACGTGCCCGGTGCCGTCGGGCACGGACGCGCCCGAGCCGTACCGCGCGGGCGGCGGCACCGGGCCGGCGGGGGCCGGGGGCTGCTGCGGGGCCGGCGGCACGGGGGCCGCCGGGGCCGGGAAGCCCGGCGGCGGGGGTGCGGGGGCGGGCCCCCGCGGGGTTCCCGGGGGCGGGCCCGGCTGGTGTGCCGCCGACGCCCAGCCGGCGTGCGGCCCCTGCCCCGCCTGGTGGGGCGGCGGCAGCGGAGACCCCGCTGCGTGCTGCATCCGTTGCCACTCCGTCTCGTACGGGCACTGTGGTGCTGGCGGCGGGGGCGTGCCCCCACCGCCCACCGAACGGTACCGTCCCCGGTCGTCGTTCGGTGAAACGGCCGGGGCGGCCCCTGAGTGCCCGGTTCCGGGCGGGGAACCGGACGGACGGAACGGCCGGGAACCTACTGCCCGACCTCGCCGTACGCGGCGAGCAGGACCGCCGGGTCGGGGCCCTCCAGGACGGTGGGCCTGGCCAGCCCGTCCAGGACGACGAAGCGCAGCAGGTCGCCGCGGGATTTCTTGTCGACCCGCATCGCCTCCAGCAGCTTGGGCCACTGGTCGTAGCGGTAGTGCAGCGGCAGGCCCACGGCTTCGAGGACGCTGCGGTGCCGGTCGGCCGTCGCGTCGTCCAGCCGGCCCGCCAGCCTGCCCAGTTCGGCGGCGAAGTGCATGCCGACCGCCACCGCGGCGCCGTGCCGCCACTTGTACCGCTCGTTCTTCTCGATGGCGTGGCCCAGCGTGTGGCCGTAGTTGAGGATCTCCCGCGGGCCGGACTCCGTCAGGTCCGCGGAGACGACCTCGGCCTTGACCCGGATCGAACGCTCGATCAGCTCGGCCGTGTGCGGTCCGCCCGGCGTCCGGGCGGCCTCGGGGTCGGCCTCGATCAGGTCCAGGATCGCCGGGTCGGCGATGAACCCCGCCTTGATGACCTCGGCCAGGCCCGAGACGTAGTCGTGCACCGGCAGGGAGTCCAGCGCGGCCAGGTCGCACAGGACGCCGACCGGCGGGTGGAAGGCGCCGACCAGGTTCTTGCCCTCCGCGGTGTTGATCCCGGTCTTGCCGCCGACGGCCGCGTCCACCATGGCCAGCACGGTGGTGGGGACGGCGATCCAGCGGACCCCGCGCAGCCAGGTCGCGGCGACGAAACCGGCCAGGTCCGTGGTGGCGCCGCCGCCGACGCCGACGATGACGTCGGTGCGGGTGAACCCGCACTGGCCCAGCGCCTTCCAGCAGTACGCGGCGACCTCGGCCGTCTTGGCCTCCTCCGCGTTCGGCACCTGGATGGCGACGGCCTCGTACCCCTGCCCGGCCAGGTCCGCGCGGAGCGCCTCCCCGGTCTCGGCGAGGGCCTCCGGGTGGACGACCGCGACGCGCTTGGCCCGCTCCCCGATCAGCCCGCCCAGCTCGCCCAGGAGCTGCCGGCCGACCAGCACCTCGTACGCGTCCGTGCCCGCCGTGCCGCCGACCCGGATCCGGGTGACTGACTCGCTCATGCTTCCTTCAACTCCACTGCGTCCAGGACTGCTCGGGTGACCTCTTCGGGGCTGCGGCCGTCCGTCGGCACGACGGCGGTGGCGACCGCCTCGTACAGGTGCCGCCGGGCGTCCATCAGCTCGCGCCACTGCTTGCGCGGGTTGACCGCGAGCAGCGGACGGGCCACGTTGAGGCCGGTGCGCCGGACCGCCTCCTCCACGTCCATCGAGAGGTAGACCACCCGGTGCCCGCTGAGCAGCGCCCGGGTGTCGGCGTCGAGGACGGCGCCGCCGCCGAGCGCGAGGACGCCCGCGTGCCCGTCGAGCGCGGTGCGCACCGCCCGCTTCTCCATCGCGCGGAAGGCGGGCTCGCCCTCGTCCACGAAGATGTCGGCGATGGCGCGGCCCGCGGCGGCCTCGATGTCCTCGTCGGTGTCGCGGTACCCGACACCCAGCCGCTCGGCCAGCAGCCGGCCCACGGTGGACTTGCCCACGCCCATCGGGCCGACGAGTACGACCGCTGGCACCGCGCTCACCTGATCCGCAGGTTGTCGAGGTACGACCGCACGTTGCGGCGGGTCTCGGCCACGCTGTCGCCGCCGAACTTCTCCGCCACCGCGTCCGCCAGCACCAGCGCGACCATCGCCTCGGCGACGATGCCGGCGGCCGGCACCGCGGAGACGTCCGAGCGCTGGTGGTGGGCCTGCGTGGCCTCACCGGTGGCCACGTCGACCGTCCGCAGGGCCCGCGGCACGGTCGCGATCGGCTTCATCGCGGCCCGCACCCGCAGCAGCTCGCCGGTGGACAGGCCGCCCTCGGTGCCGCCGGCGCGGCCGGAGACGCGGCGGATACCCTCGGGCGTGCCCACGATCTCGTCGTGCGCCTGGGAGCCGGGCACCCGGGCCAGCTCGAAGCCGTCACCGATCTCGACGCCCTTGATGGCCTGAATGCCCATCAGGGCACCGGCGAGACGGGCGTCCAGCTTGCGGTCCCAGTGCACGTGCGAGCCGAGGCCGACCGGAACGCCGTAGGCAAGCACCTCGACCACGCCACCGAGCGTGTCGCCGTCCTTGTGGGCCTGGTCGACCTCCGCGACCATCGCCTCGGACGCGGCCGCGTCCAGGCAGCGCAGCGGGTCGGCGTCCAGCTTCGCCACGTCGGCCGGCGTGGGGTACACGCCCCGCGGGGCCCGCACCGAGCACAGTTCGACGACGTGCGAGACGATCTCGACGCCGGTCGTCTCCTTCAGGTACGACCGGGCCACCGCGCCCAGCGCCACGCGGGCGGCGGTCTCCCGGGCGGAGGCGCGCTCCAGGATCGGGCGGGCCTCGTCGAAGTCGTACTTCTGCATGCCGGCGAGGTCCGCGTGGCCGGGCCGGGGCCGGGTCAGCGGCGCGTTGCGGGCGAGACCCGCCAGCACCTCCGGGTCGACCGGGTCGGCCGCCATGACCTGCTCCCACTTGGGCCACTCGGTGTTGCCCACCATGACCGCCACCGGGGAGCCGAGGGTCAGGCCGTGCCGGACTCCGCCCAGGAACGTGACCTCGTCGCGCTCGAACTTCATCCGCGCACCGCGGCCGTAGCCGAGCCGCCGCCGCGCCAGGTGGTCGGCCACCATCTCCGTGGTGATCGGCACGCCGGCGGGAAGACCCTCCAGCGTCGCGACGAGTGCGGGACCGTGGGACTCCCCCGCGGTCAGCCAACGCAGCCTGCTCAACGGTGCTCCTCAGTGCTCGCGCCCGGTACTGCCCGGCGCACGCGCGTCCTCGCGTACGGCGACGGCGCCGCCGGGTGCGCGATCCCGGTTACGCCACCTCCGATCCTCCCACGTCCGGCGGCGGGGCCCGGCCGCCGGTCCAGCAGGCGGACGCGCGCGGGAGGGTCAGCGGGCGGCGAGCGCCTTCTCGCCGGCGTGCCGCATGGCGTCCAGGGGGCCGGGGACGTGCCCGGTCATCTGCTCGAACTGGAGCACGGCCTGGTGGACCAGCAGGTCGAGGCCGCTCACGACGGCCCCGCCGAACATGGACCAGCGGGCCGCCAGCTCGGTGGGCCAGGGGTCGTAGAGCACGTCGAAGAGGGTGGCCGGGCGCTCGGGGACGGCGGTGGCGAGGGCGTCGGTCGTGCCGGCCGGCGTCGTGGCGATCACCAGCGGGGCGCGCAGCGCCTCGGCGGCCCGCGACCAGTCCTCGGTGCGGACCTCGACGTCGAGCCGCTCGCCCCACCGCCGCATCTCGGCGGCGCGGGTCTCGCTGCGCACGTAGGCGACGACCTCCCCGGTGCAGACCCGGGCGAGCGCGGCGAGCGCGGAGGAGGCGGTGGCGCCGGCGCCGAGCACGGCGGCGCTCTCCACCTGGTCGACGCCGTGCTCGCGCAGGGCGGCCACCATGCCGGGGACGTCGGTGTTGTCACCGAGCCGGCGTCCGTCCTCGGTGAAGACCAGGGTGTTGACCGCGTCGACCGCGGCGGCGGTGTCGCTGACCTCGTCCAGCAGCGGGAGGACGGCCCGCTTCAGCGGCATGGTCAGCGACAGCCCGGCCCACTCCGGGCCGAGCCCGTCCAGGAAGCCGGGCAGGGCCGCCTCGTCGACGTCGAAGCTGTCGTACGACCAGCCGGTGAGCCCGGCCGTGTCGTACGCGGCACGGTGCAGCACCGGGGAGAGGGAGTGGGCGATCGGCGAACCGAGCACGGCGGCACGGCGGCCGTCAGTTGCCCGAGCTGGCATCGAACTTTTCCTTGAGCTGGAGGAATTCGGCATAGGTCTTGGCGAACTCGGTGTTGTTCGTGCCGTCGGTCGCCACGAAGTAGATCCAGCCGTCGTGCGTCGGATTGAGTGTCGCCTTCAGCGCGTCCTCGCCGGGGTTGCCGATCGGGCCGGGCGGAAGTCCCTTGTGGGTGTAGGTGTTGTACGGGCTGTGGTTCCCGTTGATCTCCTTCTCGGAGATGTGGATGTTGCTCTTGCCGAGCAGGTAGTTGTAGGTCGAGTCGAACTGCAGCAGGCGGTTGGTCTCGGTGTTGGTGGGCTTGAGGCGGTTGTAGACCACCTCGGCCATCTTGCGGAAGTCGTCGTGCGTCTTGCCCTCGGCCTGGACCAGGCTGGCGACCGTGACCAGCTCGAACGGGTTGCCGAGACCGAGCGCCCTGGCCTTGTCGTCGAGGCCGTAGACGGCGTACTTCTGCTTGGCCTGGGTCACCATCTGCCGCAGGACCGCCTCGGGCTTCATGCCCTTGGCGGCCGGGTAGGTGGCCGGCCAGAGGAAGCCCTCCAGCGGGTCCATGATGTCGCTGTTGTTCTGCGCCCAGGCGGGCAGGCCGAGGCTCTTGTACTGCTTCCGGGCGATCTGCTTGGTGGTGCCCGCGGGCAGTTCGAGCTGCTTGTCGATGGCCGCGTAGACACCGGAGTTGCGCTCGCCCTCGGTGACCACGACGTTGTTCTGGCTGCGCGGGTCCAGCATCAGCTTGACGGCGCTGGCGGAGGACATCTCCTTCTTCAGGAGGTAGGCGCCGGCCTGGATCCCGTCGCCGCCGGGCGTCTGGCCCTGGGCGTGGACGAAGGCCTCGGCGCTCTTGACGACCCCGGCCTCCTTGAGCCGGCGGCCGATCTCCCAGCCGCCCGCGCCCTTGGGGATCTCGACGGTCACCGTCTGGTTCGTGCCGTCGCCCGCGTAGTCCGGAGCCGTGCCGAAACGATTTTGGTAGAACTGGTAGCCGAAGTACCCGACGCCGCCGAGGCCGCCGCCGAACACCAGGACGACCACCATGCAGGCGCAGCCGGTGCGCCGCTTCTTGCTCTTGACCGGCTTGCGGCCCTTGCCGCGCCGCTCGCGCCGGCTCTGGAGCTCGTGCTCCCCGTCCTCGTCGTCCCCGGTGTCCGCGCCGCCCCCCGCGAAGAAGGCGTGCTCCTCCTCGTCCGCGGGTTCCGGTTCCGGTTCGGGGCGCCTGCGGCCGGGCGGCTCCGGCGGCGGGTAGGCGTCCTCGGTGCCGTAGAGGTCGGGCTGCTCCCCGCCGTAGGCGGCGGGCTGGTGGCCGTACGGGTCGCCGGGGTCCGCGGCGTACGGCACCTGGCCGTGGCCGCCGGACGCGTCCCAGGCGCCCTGGTGCTGCTGCGTGGCGTGGCCCGCGAACTGCGGGTCGTACTGCTGGTGCTGCTGGTGGGCGCCGTATCCGGGCTGCTGCTCCTGGTTCCAGTCGCCGTACTGCGGTGCGTGGGGATGCTGCTGAGGCCGGCCGTCGTAGGGGGACTGCGGGCCCGTCGGGGCCTGCTGCCCACCCCATCCGCCGTCCCCGTACAACGGGTCCTCCGGATGCCACGGTTCGGGGCCAGGGCCCCGGCCATACTCAGTCATCGATCCCCTAGAGCCGCGAGGCCGACGGTCACGCGGCCGGTGGGCCTGCTTCCGTTCCGCCTCTTGCTGTGCCCCGGCTGTTCGAACACCGGCGCATCGCGCGGAACGTTACCGTATCGCGATCAGATGACCACTTCGACGCCCTCACCGGGTGCTTCACCTGACACCCGTTCGGATTCCAGGGCCTGCTGGAGGATGACGACGGCCGCCGCCTGGTCGATGACCGCGCGGCCCTTCTTCGACCGCACGCCCGAGGCGCGCAGTCCCTGACTGGCCGTCACGGTCGTCATCCGCTCGTCCACCAGGCGCACCGGCACCGGGGCGATGCCCCGGGCCAACTCCTGCGCGAAGGCACGGACCTTGACCGCCGCCGGGCCCTCGCTCCCCTTGAGGGAGCGGGGGAGCCCGACGACGACCTCGATCGGCTCGTACTCCTCGACCAGGTGCCGCAGCCGGCGGTGGGCGGCGGGGACGTCCCGGCCGGGGACGGTCTCCACCGGGGTGGCGAGGATCCCGTCGGGGTCGCACGAGGCGACCCCGATCCGGGCGTCCCCGACGTCGATCGCGAGCCGGCGTCCTCTGCGCATCTTCTCGGCCGCTTCCTGCCCGTCCGCCCGCCCTACTTCGCGGTCTCGGCGACGAGCCGCTCGACGGCCTCGACGGCCTCGCCGACGGCGGCCGGGTTCTGGCCGCCGCCCTGGGCGACGTCCGGCTTGCCGCCACCGCCGCCGCCGAGGGTCTTGGCGGCGGCCCGGACCAGGTCGCCGGCCTTGAGGCCGCGCTCGCGGGCCGCGTCGTTGGTGGCGATGACCGTCAGCGGCTTGCCGTTGTTGACGGTGAACAGCGCCACCACGGCGGCCCGGCCGCCGCGGATGCGGCCGCGCACGTCGAGGACGAGCTTGCGCAGGTCGTCCGGCGTGGTGCCGTCCGGGACCTGCCCGGTGACCACGGCCACGCCGTGCACGTCCCGGGCGGACTCGGCGAGACCGGCGGCGGCCTGGAGCACCTTCTCGGCGCGGAACCGCTCGATCTCCTTCTCGGCGTCCTTCAGCTTGCCGAGCATGGCGGAGACCTTCTCCGGCAGCTCCTCCGGCCGGCCCTTGATCAGCTCTTGGAGCTGGGCGACGACCGTGTGCTCGCGGGCGAGGAAGTTGTAGGCGTCCACACCGACGAGGGCCTCGATACGGCGGACACCCGAGCCGATGGAGGACTCGCCGAGCAGCTTCACCAGGCCGAGCTGGGCGGTGTTGTGCACGTGCGTGCCGCCGCACAGCTCCTTGGAGAAGTCGCCGATGGTGACCACGCGGACCCGCTCGCCGTACTTCTCGCCGAACTCGGCGATGGCGCCCTGCTTCCTGGCGTCGTCGATGCCCATGACCTCGGCGGTGACGTCCAGGTCGCGGGCGAGCACCTCGTTGATCTTCTGCTCGACGTCGGTCATCACGGCCGTCGGGACGGCGGACGGGGAGCCGAAGTCGAAGCGGAAGCGGCCGGGCTGGTTCTCCGAACCGGCCTGGGCGGCCGTCGGGCCGAGGGCGTCGCGCAGCGCCTGGTGCGTCAGGTGGGTGGCCGAGTGGGCGCGGGCGATGGCGGTGCGGCGGCGGGCGTCGATCGAGGCGTGGGCCTTGGCGCCGACGGTGACCTCGCCGACCTGGACGACGCCCTTGTGCACGTAGACGCCCGGGACCGGCTTCTGGCAGTCGCGGATCTCGATGACGGCACCGGAGTCGACCTTGATCCGGCCGGTGTCGCCGATCTGGCCGCCGCCCTCGGCGTAGAAGGGGGTGCGGTCGAGGACGACCTCGACCTCGTCGCCCTCGGACGCGGCCGGCGAGGAGACGCCGTCGACGAGCATGCCGACGATGGTGGACTCGCCCTCGGTGTCGGTGTAGCCGATGAAGTCGGTGGCACCGGCGGAGTCGGCGATCTCGCGGTAGGCGCCCATGTCGGCGTGGCCGGTCTTCTTGGCCCGGGCGTCGGCCTTGGCCCGCTCCCGCTGCTCCTTCATCAGGCGGCGGAAGCCGTCCTCGTCCACGGACAGCCCCTGCTCGGCGGCCATCTCCAGGGTGAGGTCGATCGGGAAGCCCCAGGTGTCGTGGAGCAGGAACGCCTTGTCACCGGAGAGGATCCGGCCGCCGGACTGCTTGGTCTCGGTGACGGCGGTGTCGAGGATGTTGGTGCCGGCCTTGAGCGTCTTGAGGAAGGCGTTCTCCTCGGCGAGGGCGACCTTCTCGATGCGCTCGCGCTCGGTGATCAGCTCCGGGTACTGCTGCCCCATCATGCCGATCACGGTGTCGATCAGGTCCTGGACGACCGGGCCGGTGGCGCCGAGCAGGCGCATGTTACGGATGGCGCGGCGCATGATGCGGCGCAGCACGTAGCCGCGGCCCTCGTTGCCGGGGGTGACGCCGTCGCCGATGAGCATGGTGGCCGTGCGCATGTGGTCGGTGACCACGCGGAGGGACACGTCCGAGGTGTGGGCGTCGCCGTAGCGCACGCCGGTCAGCTCGGTGGCCTTCTCGATGACGGCCATGGAGGTGTCGATCTCGTACATGTTCTGCACGCCCTGCAGAATCATGGCGAGCCGCTCCAGGCCGAGGCCCGTGTCGATGTTCTTGCTCGGCAGGTCCCCGAGGATCTCGAAGTTGTCCTTGCCGATGCCCTCGCCCCGCTCGTACTGCATGAAGACGAGGTTCCAGATCTCCACGTACCGCTCGTCGTTGACGGCGGGACCGCCCTCGGCGCCGAACTCGGGGCCGCGGTCGTAGTTGATCTCGGAGCAGGGGCCGCACGGGCCGGGGACGCCCATGGACCAGTAGTTGTCCTTCATGCCGAGGCGCTGGATGCGCTCCTTCGGCACGCCGACGACCTCGTGCCAGATGCGCTCGGCCTCGTCGTCGTCCTGGTAGACGGTGATCCACAGCCGCTCCGGCTCCAGGCCGTAACCGCCCTGGTCCTGGGGCGCGGTGAGCAGCTCCCAGGCGTACGTGATGGCGCCTTCCTTGAAGTAGTCGCCGAAGGAGAAGTTGCCGCACATCTGGAAGAACGTGCCGTGCCGCGTGGTCTTGCCGACTTCTTCGATGTCGGGCGTGCGCACGCACTTCTGCACGCTGGTGGCGCGCGGGAACGGCGCCTTGACCTCGCCCAGGAAGTAGGGCTTGAAGGGCACCATGCCGGCGGGGACGAGGAGCAGAGTCGGGTCGTCCGCGATGAGCGACGCCGAAGGGACGACGGTGTGCCCGCGCTCCTCGAAGAAGCTCAGCCAGCGGCGGCGAATCTCGGCCGACTCCATCAGTGGTCCTCATTCCGGTTGTACGTGTACGTCGTGTTCTCGATGTACTGGGGGCTGCGGTTGTTCTCGATGGCGGCGTGCCGCCGGGGCGCCGGGAGCCCGGGGCCGGGGTCCTCGTGGATGCCGAGGGCCTCCTCCAGCTCGGCCTCCCGCTGGGCCATGTTGGCGCGGACGTCGAGCGCGAAGCCGACCGCGCGGTCCTTCAGCCGGTGGCCGGTCTCCAGTGCCTTGTTCGCCGCGGTGGCGGCCAGGCTGTCCGGAGTGAGCTGCCTGAGCTTGCGGTTGACCTTGGTGGTGGCCCAGACACCGGCGGCGACACCGGAGGTGAACCAGAAGCTACGACGGAACATCGCTCGGTCTCAGTCCTCACTTGCGCTTGCGGCGTGCGGCGGGGACCGCGCGGCCCACGATCACGTTACGGCGGGGCGACTTCACGGGCACGTCCTCCCCCTTGCGTCCGCCGAGCGCCCGGCGGACGCCGTAGCCGAAGGCGGCGACCTTGACCAGCGGGCCGCCGAAGGTGGAGGCGACGGTGCTCGACAGCGCGGAGGCGTTCGACGTGACCTCCTGGACGTCGGTGGCGATCGCGTCGACCCGGTCGATCTGGGTCTGCGCGGAGCGCACGGCCTGGGACGCGTCGGCGAGCAGCGGGACCGCCTGGTCGGTCACGTCCGCGACGAGCTTGGTCGTCGCCTTGAGCGTCTGGGCCAGCCTCGCCAGCGCGACGGCGAGGAAGGAGACCAGAATCGCCCAGAAGACGGCCACCAGGATCCCGGCCACCTCTCCACCGGACACTGTGCGCACCCGCTCCCTGAAACGTGTCTGAGCATCGGAAAAGTCGTGCCCCGAGCCTATCGCGCCAGGGCCGAGGCTCCGTACCGATTACCGCCCGGCGCGGGTGGAGGTGCGGTGGAGCCGCGGGCGGCGTTTGTACGGACCGAACACGCTTCAGTACGCTCCGTGTCCCATGCGAGGTCCTCACAGCGCCGGCTCCCGGGCGGACGGCGATCCGCCCCTCGAACTCACCGCCTTCGTCGGGCGCTCGGCGGAGCTGGCCGAGCTGACCGCGGCGCTCGGCCGGGCCCGGCTGGTGACCGTGACCGGGGCGGGCGGGGTCGGCAAGTCCCGGCTGGCCGGGCGGGTGGCCGCGCGGTGGGCGGCCGGCGACCCGGCGCGGGGCGTGCCCGCGGCGGACCGGGGCTGGGCGGAGCTGGCGTGCGTGCGCGACCCGCAGTTCGTGGACTACGCGGTGGTGGAGGCGCTGGGGCTGACCGACCACACCGCCCGCCTGCCGCGGGAGGTCCTGCTGGAGCGACTGGCCGGCCGCCGGGTCCTGCTGGTGCTGGACGGCTTCGAGCACCTGGTGGCGGCCTGCGCGGACCTGGTGGCGAAGCTGCTGCGGAAGCTGCCGGAGCTGCGCGTGCTGGCCACCGGCCGGCGCCCGCTGGGCCTGGCGGGAGAGCGGCTGTTCGCGCTGGCGCCGCTCGGTGCCGACGAGGCCGTGGAGCTGTTCGGGGACCGGGCCCGGGCGCACGGGGCACCGGTGGCGGACTGCCCCGAGGTGCGCGAGGTGTGCCGCCGGCTGGAGGGCGTCCCGCTGGCGCTGGAGCTGGCGGCCGGGCGGCTGCCGGCGCTGTCCCCGGCCGAGCTGCTGCGGCGCCTCGACGACCGGTTCCGGCTGCTGACCGGCGGCGGCCGGGACGCCCTCCCCCGGCACCGGGCGCTGCGCACGGCGATCGGCTGGAGCCACGAGCTGTGCACGCCGGCGGAACGGCTGCTGTGGGCCCGGCTCTCGGTGTTCGCGGGGAGCTTCGACCTGGAGGCGGCCGAGTACGTGTGTGGCGGGGAGGGGCTGCCCGCCGAGGACGCGCTGGGCGTGCTGGCGGAGCTGCTCGCCCAGTCGGTCCTCACCCGCGAGGAGTCGGCGGCCGGCTCCCGCTACCGGATGCTGGACACCGTCCGGGCCTACGGCGCCGACTGGCTGGAGGCGACCGGGGACGCGGACCGGCTGCGCAGACGGCACCGGGACTGGTACCTGGGCCTGGCGACCTGGTGTGAGCTGGAGTGGTTCTCGCCGCGGCAGCGGGAGGTCGCCGCGCTCGTGGACGCGGAGCTGCCGAACCTGCGGGCGGCGCTGGAGTTCTGCCTGACGGAGCCGGACGAGGCGCATCTCGGGCAGCACCTGGCGGGTGCGCTGTGGTTCTGCTGGGTGGGGTGCGGCCGGCTCTCGGAGGGGCGGCGCTGGCTGGAGCGCAGCGTGGCGCTGGACTCGGAGTACGAGCGGGCCCGGCTGAAGGCGCTGTGGGTGCTCGGCTACGTGGCGGCCCTCCAGGGCGACACCGTGCCGGCCCTGCGGGCGCTGCGGGCGTGCCGGGAGCAGGCGGAGCGGTCGGCCGACCCGGCGGCGCTGGCGTACGCCGAGCACCGCTCCGGCTGCCTGGCCCTGGTCACGGACGACGTGGCCCGCGCGGAGACGCTGCTGCGCTCGGCGCTGGACCGCTACCGGGAGATCGGCGAACTGAACAGCAACGTGCTGATGGGCCGGGTGGAGCTGGCCATGGCGCGGGCGTTCCGGGGGGACGTGCCGGAGGCGGTGCGGCTGTGCGAGGACGTGCGCCGGGTGTGCGAGGAGCACGGCGAGCGGTGGGCGCGGTCGTACGCGCTGTACGTGCTGGCCTACGCGGCCTGGCTGGACGGGGACCCAGCCGGCGCGCGGGTGCTGCTCGCGGACTGCCTGGACGACGCGCACGCCTTCGACGACCTGCTGGGCTCGGTGCTGTCGATCGAGCTGCTGGCCCTGGTGACGGTGGCGCAGGGCGATCCGGCCGAGGCGGCGGTCCTCCAGGGCGCCGCCGGGCGGCTGTGGCCCTCGGTGGGGCTGCCGCTGTTCGGTTCCGCGTACTACAACGCCCCGCACGAGCGGTGCGAGAGCGCGGCCCGGCGGGCGCTCGGTGACGTCCGGTACGCGGAGTGCGTGCGGGCGGGCGCCGCGCTGGACCGGGACGCGGCGGTGGCCCGGGCGCTGCGGCGGGGGGAGCCGGGCGGGCCGGCCGCGCCGCCGGCGCCGCGCGGCCCGGTGGGCCGGGGCGGCGGGGAGGCGGGGCCGCGGGGCGAGCCGGGGCGGCGGGAGCCCGCGGGCAGATGCGAGCCCGCCGCCTCGCCCACCCGGAAGGGCGGGGAGACGGCGGGCTGAGGTGCTGCGCCGGGGCTGGGATCAGCGGGCGTAGTACTCGACGACGAGCTGCTCGTCGCAGATCACCGGGATCTCCTTGCGGTTCGGCTCGCGGTCCAGACGGAACGCCAGGGCCTTGAGGTTCACCTGGAGGTAGCGCGGGGTCTCACCGTCGGGGGCGAAGCCGCCTTCACGGGCGATCGTGAAGAGGGTCTTCTCCTTGGAGCGGTCGCGGACCTGCACGACGTCGTCCGGGCGGACGCGGAAGGACGGCTTGTCGACCTTCTGGCCGTTGACCTGGATGTGGCCGTGGACGACCATCTGGCGGGCCTGGTAGATCGTGCGGGCGATGCCCGAGCGCAGGACCAGGGCGTCGAGGCGGCGCTCCAGCTCCACGATCAGGGCCTCACCGGTCTTGCCCTGGACCTTGGAGGCACGCTCGTAGGCGCGGACGAGCTGGCGCTCGGAGATGTCGTACTGGGCGCGCAGGCGCTGCTTCTCCAGCAGACGGACCTTGTAATCCGAGTTCTGCTTGCGGCCACGGCCGTGCTCACCCGGCGGGTAGGGGCGGGCCTCGAAGTACTTGACGGCCTTCGGCGTCAGCGCGATGCCGAGGGCACGCGACTTCTTGACCTTGGGGCGGGACTGGTTCGCCACGTCTTCTTCTCTTTCGTAGTGTCCGGCTTGCCAGGGTTAGGGAGGTCGCATCCGCAGCCGGGAAAACCCGTCGGGGTCCGCAGGGGATCCGCCGGGCAGCCGCTTCCCTGGTCTGGGCACATACGTGCAGCACGCGAGTGGCCCACCGACCGGTCCCGGTGGCCCGGGTGGTGGTGGGCTGCCCGCGACACCGTTCGACGGTGCGCGACGCTCCTGGAGCCGGTCCGCGAGGGACCGGGCTTCCGGCCATGTGTCCCGCTCTGACGGCACGGGACTCGGCGCTGCGCAGCAGTCTACAGGGCGCTCAGGAGCGCTTGCGACCGAGGTGCCTTCGGGTCCACTCCACGGCGTCGGCGTACCTGGCCTCGGCGCCGTGCCGGCCCGGCGCGTAGTACTCGCGGTCCTTCAGGGCGTCCGGGGCGTACTGCTGGGCCGCGATGCCCTCGGGCAGGTCGTGCGGGTACACGTACCCCTGGGCGTGGCCGAGCTTGGCCGCGCCCTGGTAGTGCCCGTCGCGCAGGTGCGCGGGCACCGGGCCGGCCAGGCCCTTGCGCACGTCCTCCAGGGCGGCGCCGATCGCGGTGGTGGCCGAGTTGGACTTGGGGGCGAGGGCCAGGGCGATGGTGGCGTGGCTGAGCGTTAGGGCGGCCTCGGGAAAGCCGATCATGGCGACGGCCTGGGCGGCGGCGACGGCGACGGGCAGCGCGTTCGGGTCGGCGAGGCCGATGTCCTCGCTCGCGGAGATCATCAGCCGGCGGGCGATGAAGCGGGGGTCCTCGCCGGCCTCGATCATGCGGGCCAGGTAGTGCAGGGCCGCGTCGACGTCGGAGCCGCGGATGGACTTGATGAGGGCGCTGGCGACGTCGTAGTGCTGGTCGCCGTCCCGGTCGTACTTCACCGCGGCCCGGTCGACGGTCTGCTCCAGGGTGCCGAGGGCGATCTCGCTCTCGCCCTGGTCCAGGGCGGCTCCGGCGGCCGCCTCCAGCGCGGTCAGGGCGCGGCGGGCGTCGCCGCCGGCGATCCGCAGCAGGTGGTCCTCGGTGTCCTCGGGGAGGGTCACGGTGTTCCTCAGGCCGCGCTCGTCGGCGAGGGCGCGCTTCAGCAGGCCCCGGAGGTCGTCGTCGGTGAGGGGTTCGAGGGTGAGCAGGAGGGAGCGGGAGAGCAGCGGGGAGATCACCGAGAAGTACGGGTTCTCCGTGGTGGCCGCGATCAGGGTGACCCAGCGGTTCTCCACGGCCGGCAGCAGGGAGTCCTGCTGGGCCTTGGAGAAGCGGTGGATCTCGTCCAGGAAGAGGACGGTCTCCTTGCCGAAGCCGCCGGTGGCGCGGCGGGCTCCGTCGATGACCGCGCGGACCTCCTTGACGCCCGCGGTGATCGCGGACAGTTCCACGAACCGCTTGTTCGTCGCCTTCGACACGACGTACGCCAGGGTGGTCTTGCCGGTGCCGGGCGGGCCCCACAGGATCACCGAGGAGGGCCCGGCGGGGCCGCCGGAGCCCTCGCCGACCAGGCGGCGCAGGGGCGAGCCGGGCTTCAGCAGGTGCTGCTGGCCCACGACCTCGTCGAGTGTGCGCGGGCGCATGCGCACGGCCAGGGGACTTCCTGCCGGGTCCTTCTCCTGGCGTTCTTCTGCTGCGGCGGTGAAGAGGTCGGGTTCCACCCTGAAACCCTAGAACACCGCGCCGACAATCCCTTCCGGGCGTCAGCTGGTCCAGAAGTCCCACCAGCGGGTCAGCACCAGCATGCCGATGACGCCGACGTGCAGGACGGGCACGACCCAGGTGAACTCGCCGAAGAAGCCCTTGAGCAAGCGCGGGGCCGGCAGGAGGTCGTTGCGGATGTTGAACGAGGTGACGTACCAGAACATGGTGATCGTCGCGACCCAGGCCAGCGAGCACCACAGGCACAGCGCGTTGATCCGGTACAGGGACTGGAACTGGAGCCAGGTGCAGAAGGCGACGCCGAAGAGGCAGCCGAAGTTGAAGGTCAGCCAGTACCAGCGCGGGAACCGGGCGCGGGCCAGCAGGCTCATGCCGACGCAGATCACGATGCCGTAGCAGACCAGGCCGAGCATCGGGTTCGGGAAGCCGAAGGCGGCGGCCTGCTTGCTCTGCATGACGCTGCCGCAGGAGACCACCGGGTTGAGGCTGCACCCGGGGGTGAACGTCGTGCCCGCGACCTTGGCCTCGAGGATCTTGAACTTGTCGATCGTGATGACCCAGGCGGCCAGCAGTCCGGCCGCTCCGGTGATCACCAGCAGGATGGCGAGGGCACGGCTGCCGCCCACCGCGCGCGGGGCGTCGGCGGCGCGCTCCGGACCGGGTTCCGCGGAGACGTCGTTCACTGTCGTCTTGCTCATCACGCCGATTCCGTCACTTGAGTCCTGGACCACTTCGGGCAGAGGTCATTGTGCCGCACGGACCCGTCCGTCCACCGTTCGGAGGACATAAAGGGAAGGGCGCCGACGGGCCCCGATCGCCGGGTTCCGGCTGCGGACCGCGTTCCGGACAGCACGCACGGGCGAACGTACGACGGGTGCGCGGGGGCCGCGCGGGCGGCCGCCCCGGGCGGCGCCGGGGCGGGGCGGCCGGGCCCGGCCGGGCGTCCGGCCTGCTCGGGGACCACGGGGGCCGGGGCCCCCGGCGCGGGCCTCAGGTGACGGGAGGGAGCAGGCCGCCGTCCCAGGGCGCGTGTCCGGCGCGGGCACGCGCGCGTGGAGATCCCGCGCGCGGATCACCCGGCGGGGCGAACGGGCGTCCGCCGCGTTGACGGCCCGCGAGCCGGTGCGGGTCGGGCCGGTCCCGGCACCGGGAGGGGCGCCGGGGACTCCGGCGCCCGTACGGTGCGTCAGCCGAGCCTGGACTCGAGTTCCGCCACGATCTCGTTGACGCCGATCGCGGTCTGCTCGCCGGACTCCATGTCCTTGAGCTGGACGACGCCCTCGGCGAGGTCGCGCTCGCCGGCGATGAGCGCGTACCGGGCCCCGCTGCGGTTGGCGTTCTTCATGGCGCCCTTCAGGCCCTTGGCGCCGTAGGAGTAGTCCGCCGCGATCCCGACCTTGCGCAGCTCGGTGACCTTGCCGAACAGCACGCGCCGGGCCTCCTCGCTCAGCGGGACCGCGAAGACGCTGGTCGCCGAGGGCAGGTCCAGCTCGACGCCCTCCGCCTCCAGCGCCAGCACCGTGCGGTCGACGCCGAGGGCCCAGCCGACGGACGGCAGCGCGGGGCCGCCGATCATCTCGGACAGGCCGTCGTACCGGCCGCCGCCGCCCACCGCGGACTGCGAGCCGAGGCCGTCGTGCACGAACTCGAAAGTGGTGCGGGTGTAGTAGTCCAGGCCGCGCACCAGCTTCGGGTCGTCCTCGTAGACCACGCCCGCCGCGGTGATCAGTTCGCGCACCTCCTCGTGGTACGCCTTGCACGCGTCGCACAGGTAGTCGCGCAGGAGCGGCACGCCGGTGAGCTGCTTCTGCACCGACTCGCGCTTGTCGTCCAGGACGCGCAGCGGGTTGATGTCGATGCGCCCGCGGGTGTCCTCGTCGAGGTCCAGGTCGCGCAGGAAGTCCTGGAGCGCGGCCCGGTACACCGGGCGGCACTCCTTGTCGCCCAGGCTGTTGAGCAGGATGCGGAAGTTCCGCAGGCCCAGCGCGCGGTACGCCTGGTCGGCCAGGATGATCAGCTCGGCGTCCAGCGCCGGGTCCTCCGCGCCGATCGCCTCGGCGCCGACCTGGGAGAAGTGCCGGTAACGGCCCTTCTGGGGGCGCTCGTAGCGGTACTGCGAGCCCGAGTACCAGACCTTCACCGGGAGGTTGCCGGCCTTGTGGAGGTTGGCCTCCAGCACCGCCCGCAGGACGGGTGCCGTGGTCTCCGGGCGCAGGGCGAGCCGGTCGCCGCCCTTGGTCTCGAAGACGTACATCTCCTTGGTCACGATGTCCGTGGACTCGCCGACACCGCGCGCGAACAGCTCGACGTTCTCGAAACCGGGCGTCTCGATGTAGCCGTAGCCCGAGTTGCGCAGCGGCGCGGCGATCGCCTCGCGGACGGCGAGGAACTTGGCGCTGTCCGGCGGCAGGAGGTCGTACGTGCCCTTGGGGGCCTTGAAAGTGCTCACGGAAATTCTCGTCACATTCCTCGTCGGGGAGCCTCGGCGGCTCCCTGGCCGGCCGCCACCTGCCGCAGGTAGGGATTGGTGGCGCGCTCCTGGCCGATGGTCGTCTGGGGGCCGTGGCCGGACAGCACCACGGTGGAGTCGTCGAGCGGCAGGCACACACGGGCCAGCGACCGCAACATGTCCTCCATGGATCCGCCCGGCAGGTCGGTGCGTCCGATGGAGCCGGCGAACAGCAGGTCCCCCGAGAAGAACACCGACGGGACGTCGGCGGTCTCGGGCATCCGGAAGGTCACCGACCCCTTGGTATGGCCCGGCGCGTGCGCGACGGAGAACTCCAGTCCGGCCAGCTCCAGACCCGCGCCGTGCGTCAGCTCCCTGACGTCGTCCGGCTCCCCCACGGTCAGCTCGCCCATCAGCGGCATGCCGATGGAGCGGCCGAGCGCCTTCTCGGGATCGCTCAGCATGTACCGGTCGTCGGGGTGGATCCACGCCGGTACACCGTGCGCCCCGCAGACGGGGACGACCGAGGCCACGTGGTCGATGTGGCCGTGGGTCAGGACGACGGCGACGGGCTTGAGACGATGTTTCCGCAGCGCTTCCTCGACGCCTTGGGCGGCCTGGTGGCCGGGGTCGATGATCACGCACTCCTCACCGGCGGCGGGGGCGACGAGATAACAGTTCGTCCCCCAGGCCCCGGCGGGGAACCCGGCAATGAGCACGATCGTCCTTCGTTGTGTCGACTACGTGGCGGACTGCTGACGGCCGCAAGCTGCTCTCAGAGCCTACCGGCGCTGCCGTTTCCTCAGCGATCCCATATACGGTACGGGGCTACACGCAGCGGTCGGCTCACGAGGGCGTACGCGTCCCGGCCGACTCACGACACGCATAGGAGACAACCCGGTGGTCAGCCAGGAGCAGCGGCGGCGTCAGCTCGCCCGGGAGAAGTTCTTGCGGCAGCAGCAGCGGCGTACCGAGTCGCGGCGCAAGTCCCGTCTGCGCAACTCCGTGATCGCGTCGGTGCTCGGCGTCGTCGTGATCGGCAGTGTCGCCCTGTACACGACCGGTGTGCTCAAGGACGACGACAAGAAGACGAACGCGAACGCGGAGACGACGCCGAGCGCCGCGCCGACGAGCAAGCCCGAGGACCCGTGCGCGAAGCCGGCGGCCGGCTCGGTGAAGAAGCTGAGCTGGAAGAAGGAGCCGGCGATGTCGATCGACACGTCGGCGAAGTACACGCTGAAGCTCGCGACGACGTGCGGGGACATCGGCATCGCGCTGAAGACGGCCGCGGCGCCGCACACGGTCAACTCCTTCGACTTCCTCGCGCGCGAGGGCTACTTCGACCACACCAAGTGCCACCGCCTGACCACCCAGGGCATCTACGTCCTGCAGTGCGGTGACCCCCAGGGCACCGGCACGGGCGGCCCCGGCTACACGCTCCCGGACGAGAACCTCAAGGACGCGAGCCTGAAGAACAACACCTACCCGGCGGGCACGGTGGCGATGGCCAACACGGGCCAGAAGCACACCGGCGGCAGCCAGTTCTTCCTCGTCTTCAAGGACAGCCAGCTCCCGCCCAGCTACACCCCGTTCGGGACCATCGACGCGGCCGGCCTGAAGGTGCTGGACAAGATCGCCGCGGCCGGTGAGAGCACCGGTGCCGGCGACGGTGCGCCGAACGCGACGGTCGTGATCGACAAGGCCACCGTCACCAAGTCCTGAAGTCCCCGAAGACCCCGCCCCGCCGGGCCGCTATCCGCACGTGGACGTCAACACCGCGGGTAGCGGAATTTCGGTGGCGCTGGATGCGGACAGGTCACCCGCTGGTCGCCTATGTTGGCCGTGACGAAACTGTGGACGATGCCCGGGGGCGCTGAGGCTCCCCGCAGGCATCATGTGGAGGAGGCGCTGTGAGCAGCGACCCGTGGGGCCGCGTCGACGAGACGGGGACCGTGTACGTGCGTACGGCCGACGGCGAGCAGGTCGTCGGTTCCTGGCAGGCCGGCTCCCCCGAGGAGGCGCTTGCCTACTTCGAGCGCAAGTACGAGGGCCTGGTTGTCGAGATCGGCCTCCTCGAGAAGCGCGTGCGGACGACCGATCTGTCGGCCAAGGACGCCCAGACCGCCATCGGCCACCTGCGCGAGCAGGTGGAGGCGCACCACGCGGTCGGCGACCTGGACGCGCTGCGGGGCCGGCTGGACAAGCTCGTGGCGACCGTGGAGGCCCGCCGCGAGGAGCGCAAGGCCCAGCGGGCCAAGCAGTCCGACGAGGCCCGCAAGGCCAAGGAGGACCTGGTCACCGAGGCCGAGCAGCTGGCGCAGTCGGACCAGTGGCGGGCCGCCGGTGAGCGGCTGCGGGCGCTGGTGGACACCTGGAAGGGGCTGCCGCGCCTGGACCGCAAGTCCGACGACGAGCTGTGGCACCGCTTCTCGCACGCCCGCTCGGCGTTCTCCAAGCGCCGCAAGGCGCACTTCGCGCAGCTGGACGCGCAGCGCGAGGACGCCCGCCGGATCAAGGAGCGGCTGGTCGCGGAGGCGGAGTCGCTGTCGGGCTCCACGGACTGGGGGCCGACGGCCGCCCGTTACCGCGAGCTGATGGCGGACTGGAAGGCCGCGGGGCGCGCCCAGCGCGAGCACGAGGACGAGCTGTGGAACCGCTTCCGCGGTGCCCAGGACGTGTTCTTCGCCGCCCGCAGCTCGGTGTTCGCCGAACGGGACGCCGAGCAGTCGGAGAACCTGAAGCTGAAGGAGGAGCTGGCCGAGGAGGCCGAGAAGCTCCTGCCGATCGGCGACCTGAAGTCCGCGCGGGCCGCGTTCCGCTCGATCAACGAGCGCTGGGAGGCCATCGGCCACGTGCCGCGGGACGCCCGGCCGAAGGTCGAGGGCCGGATGCAGACCGTCGAGCGGGCGCTCCAGGAGGCCGAGGAGGCCGAGTGGCGCCGGACGAACCCGGAGGCACGCGCGCGTGCCGCGGGTCTGACGGGCCAGCTCCAGGCCGCCGTGGACAAGCTGCGGGGCCAGATCGAGCAGGCGCGCGCCCAGGGCAACAACGCCAAGGCCGACAAGCTGGAGCGGGAGCTCGAGGGCCGCCAGGCGCTCCTGGACCAGGCTCTGAAGGGCCTCCAGGAGTTCGGCGGCTGAGATCCCCCGCCCGCGGATGCGAGAGGGCCCCGTACGCGTGTACGGGGCCCTCTCGCGCGCGCCCACGCGCCCGGCGGCTACGACCTGCTGCGGCCCGAGGTCACGCGGTACACGTCGTACACGCCCTCCACGCCCCGCACGGCCTTCAGGACGTGGCCGAGGTGCTTGGGGTCGCCCATCTCGAAGGTGAACCGGGAGGTGGCGACCCGGTCGCGGGAGGTCTGGACGGCCGCCGAGAGGATGTTGACGTGCTGGTCGGACAGGACGCGGGTGACGTCCGACAGCAGCCGGGAGCGGTCGAGGGCCTCCACCTGGATGGCGACGAGGAAGACCGAGGACTGGGTGGGCGCCCACTCCACGTCGAGGATGCGCTCGGGCTCGCGGGAGAGCGAGTCGACGTTGACGCAGTCGTGGCGGTGAACCGACACGCCACTGCCGCGCGTCACGAACCCGATGATCGGGTCGCCGGGCACCGGGGTGCAGCAGCGGGCCAGCTTGACCCACACGTCGTCGACGCCCTTGACGACGACGCCCGGGTCGGCGCTGGAGCGCCGCTTGCGGCCGCGGCTGCGGGACGGCGGGACCTCCTCGTCGATCTCCTCGGTGGCGGCCTCCTCGCCGCCGAGTGCCTGGACGAGCTTCTGCACGATGTTCTGCGCGGAGACGTGCCCCTCGCCGATCGCCGCGTACAGCGCGGAGATGTCCGAGTAGCGCATCTCGTGGGCGAGCGTGACGAGGGAGTCGCCGGTGAGGATCCGCTGGATCGGCAGGTTCTGCTTGCGCATCGCGCGGACGATCGCGTCCTTGCCCTGCTCGATCGCCTCGTCCCGGCGCTCCTTGGAGAACCAGGCCCGGATCTTGTTGCGCGCCCGCGGCGACTTGACGAAGCCGAGCCAGTCCCGGGACGGGCCGGCGCCGGCCGCCTTGGAGGTGAACACCTCCACCAGATCGCCGTTGTCGAGGGTGGATTCGAGCGGAACCAGCCGCCCGTTGACCCGGGCCCCTATGGTGCGGTGGCCGACCTCGGTGTGGACGGCGTACGCGAAGTCGACCGGGGTCGCGCCGGCCGGCAGCGCTATGACGTCGCCCTTGGGGGTGAAGACGAAGACCTCGTTGCGGGACAGGTCGAAGCGCAGGGACTCCAGGAACTCGCCGGGGTCCTCCGTCTCCTTCTGCCAGTCCAGCAACTGGCGCAGCCACGCCATGTCGTTGATGGCGTCCTTGTCCTTGCCGGACGCCTTCGGCACGTCGGTGCGCACCTTGGAGGCACCGGCGACGGCCTCCTGCTTGTACTTCCAGTGCGCGGCGATGCCGTACTCGGCGCGGCGGTGCATGTCGAAGGTGCGGATCTGCAGCTCGACCGGCTTGCCGTTGGGCCCGATGACCGTCGTGTGCAGCGACTGGTACATGTTGAACTTGGGCATCGCGATGTAGTCCTTGAACCGGCCGGGGACCGGGTTCCATCGCGCGTGCACCGTGCCGAGGGCGGCGTAGCAGTCGCGGACCGTGTCGACGAGGACGCGGATGCCCACCAGGTCGTAGATCTCGGCGAAGTCGCGGCCCCGCACGATCATCTTCTGGTAGACGCTGTAGTAGTGCTTCGGGCGGCCGGTGACGGTCGCCTTGATACGGGCGGCCCGCAGGTCCGTCTGCACCTCGTCGGTCACTATGGCCAGGTACTCGTCGCGCTTCGGCGCCCGCTCGGCCACCAGCCGTACGATCTCGTCGTACATCTTGGGGTAGAGGATCGCGAACGCGAGGTCCTCAAGCTCCCACTTGATGGTGTTCATGCCGAGGCGGTGGGCGAGCGGGGCGTAGATCTCCAGCGTCTCGCGCGCCTTCTTCTCCTGCTTCTCGCGCTTGAGGTAGCGCATGGTGCGCATGTTGTGCAGGCGGTCGGCGAGCTTGATGACCAGGACGCGGGGGTCCTTGGCCATGGCGACGACCATCTTGCGCACGGTCTCGGCCTGCGCGGCCTCGCCGAACTTGACCTTGTCCAGCTTGGTCACGCCGTCGACGAGGAGGGCGACGGTGTCACCGAAGTCGCGGCGGAGCTGGTCGAGGCCGTACTCGGTGTCCTCGACGGTGTCGTGCAGCAGCCCCGCCATCAGGGTGGCCGGGTCCATGCCCAGCTCGGCGAGGATGGTGGTGACGGCGAGCGGATGCGTGATGTACGGGTCGCCGCTCTTGCGCTTCTGGCCGCGGTGCCAGCGCTCGGCGACCTGGTAGGCGCGCTCGATCTGGCGCAGCGTGGAGTTCTCGATCTTGGGGTCGTTGCTGCGCACTATCCGCAGCAGCGGCTCCAGGACCGGGTTGTACGGGTTCGCGCGCTGGACCCCGAGGCGGGCGAGGCGGGCCCGGACGCGGTTGGATGAACCCGCGCGGGCGGGCTGCGCGGGCTGGCGCACCACCGGGGGCTGCGCCGGGCGCTCGGCGGGGGCGGGCTTGGGCCGCGTGGACTCGGCGCTCTTCTCGACGGGCGCGGACTGGGCGCGCTCGACCGCCCCACGGGAGTCGTTCTTCACGTGGGAAGCGCTCGGCGCGGGCTTCGCCGCTGCGGCCGAGGCGGGCTCGGGCTTGGCGGCGGTCAGTGGCTGGGCCTCGTCTGGCAAGAGGGCTCCTCGTGCGCGATCCGGGTCCCCCGGTCAGGCTCCGGGCACCCCATGGTAGCGATCCTGCGCCCGGTCATCGCCTGCGGGCGGCTGTGGGGACCGTGTACCCAGAACACGGAGGGCGGGTCCGGGATTCCCGGGCCCGCCTTCCGATCACGTGGTCGTCGGCCGCCAGGACACGGAGAACGGGCACGTGGGGAGCTTCCCCAGGTGCCCGTTCTCCGTGTCCCGCCGTCGGTCAGACGGTGATCAGCGCCTCCAGGGGCGCGCCGCCGAGCACCGGCTCCAGCTTGCGCCGTCCTGCCAGGAACCCGAGCTCCATCAGGACCGCGACCCCGGCCACCTCCGCGCCGGCCCTGCGGATGAGCTGCACGGACGCCTCCGCGGTGCCCCCGGTGGCGAGGACGTCGTCGACGACCAGCACCCGGTCGCCGGAGGTCAGGTCCTCGGCGTGCACCTCGATCTCCGCCGATCCGTACTCCAGCTCGTACGCCTGGCCGAGCGTCGCGCCCGGCAGCTTGCCGGCCTTCCGCACCGGGATGAAGCCGATCCCGGCGCGCACGGCGACCGGCGCGCCCAGGATGAAGCCCCGGGCCTCCAGGCCGACGACCTTGGTGGCCCCGGCGCTCACCGCGATGCCCGCCAGGGCGTCCGTCAGGGCGGTGAAGGCCACCGGGTCGGCCAGCAGCGGGGTGATGTCCTTGAACGTCACGCCCGGCTCCGGGTAGTCGGCGACGTCGCGGATGCGGCTGAGCAGCAGCTCCTGGATGTCGGTCATCGGCGCTTCCCCGAGGTCCGGCCGCGGCCCCGGCCGCGGGACGCGCTCTGGTCGCGCGGGCCCACCACGGCGGGGGCCGCGTCGTCGTCGCCGTCGTCGGCGGTGCGGGCCTGCGCCGGGTCCTCGCTGGCGGTGGCCTGGGCGCGCTTGGCCATGACCCGCTTGGTGAGGGCCTTCATCGCCGGCTCCTGCTCCTTGAGGTCGGCGACGAGCGGCGTGGCGATGAAGATCGACGAGTAGGCACCGGCCGCGAGGCCGACGAACAGCGACAGCGAGATGTCGTTGAGGGTGCCCGCGCCGAGGAAGCCGCCACCGATGAAGAGGAGACCGGCGACCGGCAGCAGCGCGACGACCGTGGTGTTGATGGAGCGGACCAGGGTGCCGTTGATCGACCGGTTGGCGATGTCGCTGTAGGTGAAGCGGGTCTGCTTGGTGATGTCCTTCGTCGACTCCTTGAGGCTGTCGAAGACGACGACCGTGTCGTAGAGCGAGTAACCGAGGATGGTCAGCAGACCGATGACGGTGCCCGGGGTGACCTCGAAGCCGACCAGCGCGTAGATACCGGTCGTGATCGTGATGTCGTGGATCAGCGCGATCAGGGCCGCGATGGCCATGCGCCACTCGAAGGCGATCGCCAGGTAGATCACGACGAGGACCATGAAGATCGCCAGGCCCTCCCAGGCCTTGTTGGCGATCTGCTCGCCCCAGCTCGGGCCGACCAGGTCGGCGGCGAGCTTCTCGGGGTCGAGGTTCAGGTCCTTGGCCAGCTCCTGCTTGATCCGGTCGGACTGGCCGGTGTCGATGCCGGCGATCTGGATGCGCAGGCTGCCGTTGCCCAGCTTCTGCACGATCGCCTCGTGGCCGGAGGCCTCGGTGGCGTAGTCCTCCGCCTGGGCCACCGACGTGCTCATCTTCGTCGGCGTCGTGAAGACCGCGCCGCCCTGGAACTCGATGCCCATGTTCAGGCCGCGCACCGCCAGGCCGACGATGGCCGTGATGGTGATCAGGATCGAGATGCCGTACCAGATCTTGCGCTTGCCGATGAAGTCGTAGGAGATCTCGCCGCGGTGCAGTCGGGCGCCGAGGTTGCCGAGTTTCGTCATCGCTCACGCCTCCTTCGGGTCGACGGGGCCGGCGGCGGGACCGGCGGGACGGCGGGTGCGGCGCAGCGGCGGCTTGGCGCCCAGGCCCTTCGGGTCGAGCCCGGACCACTTGTGGCCGTCGGCGAAGAACCTGCGGCGGCCCAGCAGCGTCATCAGCGGCTTGGTGAAGAAGAAGACGACGACCACGTCGAGCAGGGTGGTCAGACCCAGCGTGAACGCGAAGCCCTGCACCTTGCCCACGGTGACGATGAAGAGCACCGCGGCGGCGAGGAACGACACGAAGTCGGAGACCAGGATGGTGCGCCGGGCACGCGGCCAGGCCCGCTCGACGGCGGGACGCAGCGAGCGGCCCTCGCGGATCTCGTCCCGGATGCGTTCGAAGTACACGATGAACGAGTCCGCGGTGATGCCGATGGCGACGATGGCACCGCAGACGGCCGGCAGGTTCAGCGCGAAGCCGATGGCCGGGCCGAGCAGCGTCATGATCAGGTAGGTGAGCATGGCGGAGATCAGCAGCGAGGCCATGGCGACGAGCGACAGGCCGCGGTAGTAGACCACCAGGTAGATCACGACCAGCACGAGGCCGATCGCGCCCGCGACCAGACCGGCGTGCAGCTGCTCGCCGCCGAGCGCGGCGGTGACGGTGGTGACGGACTGCTCCTGGAAGGACAGCGGCAGGGCGCCGTACGACAGCATGTTGGCGAGGTTCTGCGCCTCCTCCTGCTTGAAGCTGCCGGAGATCTCGGCCTGGCCGCCGGTGATCGACTGCCTCACGTACGGGCTGGAGACGACCTCGCCGTCCAGGACGATGCCGAACTCGTTCTGCGGCTGCGCCTTCTGGGCCAGCTCACCGGTGATGTCGGCGAACTTGTTCGCGCCGGTCTTGGTGAAGGTCATCTGGACCTGCCAGCCGGAGGCGCCCTGGGTGTCGTAGACCGCCTGGGCCTTCTTCACCTCGGTGCCGTCCACGGCGGCCGGGCCCAGCAGGTACTTGTACCAGTTGCCGTCGACCTGGCCGCAGGCCACGGTCGGGTCACCGGGCTTGACCTTCTTGCCGGCGTTGGCGCGGACCGCGGGCTTGGTGCAGTCCAGCGCGGCGTACTGCGCCTGGAGCTTGGCGTCGGCGCCCGAGCCGCCGCCGGCGGAGGCCGAGGGGCTGGCGGACGGCTTGCCGCTGCCGGAGGCGGAGGTGCTCGGCGAGGGGCTGGAGCCGGCCTTCAGCGCGTCCGTGACCGGGCGGCCCTGGGAGGTGGCCGAGGCCGAGGGGGACGAGGAGCCGGGCGAGGACGCCTTCTCCTTGGCGGAGGCGCTGGACGACGGGCTCGCGCCGGGCTTCGGCGACGAGCCGCCGCTGGGCGACGCGCTCGGCGAGGGGCTGCCGGCGGGGATGCTGGCCTCCTGGGCCAGGACCGGCCGGAAGTACAGCTTGGCGGTGGTGCCGACCTGTTCCTGGGCCTCCTTGGAGTTGGTGCCCTTGGGGATGTTGACGATGATGTTGTCGTTACCCTGGGTCTGCACCTCCGCCTCGGAGACACCAAGGCCGTTGACGCGGCGGTTCATGATGTCGACCGCGGTGTCCATGTTGGCCTTGTTGATCGCTGACCCCTGGTCGGCCTTCGCCTTGAGCGTGATGCTCGTACCACCGGCGAGGTCGATGCCGAGACGCGGAGTCTTGTGCCCGGAGAGGAACATGCCTCCGGTGAGCGCCACGATGGCGATCAGGATGAGGGCCAGCGAGCGCCCTGGCTTGCTCTGGGCGCTCGCGCTTCGGCCCCTCTTAGGTGCAGCCACCTTCTCGTACTCCCTCTCGGGCCGCCCCGCGCGGACGGCGCGGTCGGCCATGGCATGGTGTCGGGTTCCCGTGCGGGAAACAGACGCGCCCGGGATGCGCGGGCGCCGTCATGCCGCCGTCGCACGTCCCGGGGCGTGGCTACTTCGTGTCGGAGTCGCCGTCGGTCCTCTTGGCCTCGTCCTCCGCCTTGGCCTCGGCGGCGTCGGCCTTGTCCTCGGCGGCCCGGATCGCGTCCTCGCCGTGCTCGGCGGTGTCCTTCTTGCCGAGGTCGATCCTGTCGTCGGAGGCGGTGCCCGCGGGCCCGTCGGTCCCGGTGAGGGAGGCGGCGTCGTCCGGGACCAGGCCGGCGTCGGACTTCAGGTCGTGCTCGATGCCGTGGACGATCCGGTTGTACTCGTCGTCGGTGAGGACGGCGCCGATGGAGTTCTTGGCGAAGAGGAGGTCGACGCCCGGCCCGGCGTCGAGGAGGACCGTGTCCTCGTTGACCTCCTTGACCGTCGCGTACATGCCCCCGATCGTGCGGACGCCGGAACCGGGCTGCATCTCGTTCCGCATCTGGGCGGCCTGCTGCTGCTTCTTCTTGGCCGAACGCGTCATCAGGAACATGGCCGCGATGAGAACGATGAACGGGAGGAGGGTATAGGCATTCACGGGACGGAGTATTCCTTCGCGCGACCGCGCGGGTGAGCGGCCTGTCGGTATGGGGGTGCGGGTCTGCGCCGCCCGGAAGGGCGGCATCGGCGGAGTCTAAGCGAGTCCGCTTGTATGGAACAACGCTCAGCATGGCACCTGCGTTCCTGCCGGGCCACCGCCCTCGCCGCGCGGCGGCCGTCACGCCCCGAACAGGTCCTGTTGTCCGTTTCCGCCCGACGCGGCGCCCGGCGGGGTCAGGCCGAGGTGCGCCCAGGCCGCGGGGGTGGCGACCCGGCCGCGCGGGGTGCGGGCGAGCAGACCCTCCCTGACCAGGAACGGCTCGGCGACCTCCTCCACCGTCTCGCGCTCCTCCCCCACCGCGACGGCGAGGGTGGACAGTCCGACCGGTCCGCCGCCGAACAGCTTCAGCAGCGCCTTCAGGACCGCGCGGTCGAGCCGGTCGAGGCCGCGCTCGTCGACCTCGTAGACGGCGAGGGCGGCGGCGGCGATCTCCCGGGTGACCACGCCGTCCGCCTTGACCTGCGCGTAGTCGCGGACGCGGCGCAGCAGGCGGTTGGCGATGCGGGGCGTGCCGCGGGAGCGGCCGGCGATCTCGGCGGCGCCGTCCGGCGCTATCTCGACGTCGAGCAGGGCCGCCGAGCGGTGCACGACGCGCTGCAGCTCGCGCGGCTCGTAGAACTCCATGTGCGCGGTGAAGCCGAAACGGTCGCGCAGCGGCGGCGGCAGGAGGCCCGCGCGGGTGGTGGCGCCGACGAGGGTGAAGGGCGGCAGTTCCAGCGGGATCGCGGTGGCGCCGGGGCCCTTGCCGACGATGACGTCGACGCGGAAGTCCTCCATCGCCATGTACAGCATTTCCTCGGCGGGCCGGGACATCCGGTGGATCTCGTCGAGGAAGAGCACCTCGCCCTCCTGGAGGGAGGAGAGGATCGCGGCGAGGTCGCCGGCGTGCTGGATGGCGGGGCCCGAGGTGATGCGGATGGGGGCGCCCATCTCGGCCGCGATGATCATCGACAGGGTGGTCTTGCCGAGGCCGGGGGCGCCGGAGAGCAGCACGTGGTCGGCGGTGGCGCCCCGGGCGCGCGCGGCGCGCAGGACCAGGTCGAGCTGTTCGCGGACCTTCTCCTGGCCGATGAACTCGCCGAGGTCCTTGGGGCGCAGGGCGGCCTCGACGGCCTGGTCCTCCCGGTCCGCGACGGAGCCCACGAGCCGCTCCCCCGCGGGGTCGGCGGCCCACTCCTCGGCCGCGGCGCCGGTCGTGTCGTCCCAGTTCATGATGGTGCCTCGTCGGTGTCGGGGGTCAGCGGGCGCGGTTCAGGGTCTGCAGGGCCGCCTTCAGCAGCTGCCCCACCTGCGGGGTGCCGCCGGCGGCCTCGGCCTGGGGGGCCACGGCGGTGACGGCCTCGTCGGCCTCGCGGGTGGCGTAGCCGAGGCCGATCAGGGCCGCGTGCAGCTGGTCGCGCCAGCCCTGGCTGACGGGTGCGCCGACGGCGGGGGCGCCGAGGGGCTCGCCGAGCCGGTCCTTCAGCTCCAGCAGCAGCTTCTGCGCGCCCTTCTTGCCGATCCCGGGGACGGCGGTGAGGGCCTTCTCGTCGGCGGTGGCGACCGCGCGGCGCAGCGCGTCCGGGGTGTGCACGGCGAGCATGGCCTGGGCGAGGCGGGGGCCGACGCCGCTCGCGGTCTGCAGCAGCTCGAACACCTGGCGCTCGTCGTCGTCGGCGAAGCCGTACAGGGTGAGCGAGTCCTCGCGCACGACGAGGGAGGTGTGCAGCTTGGCGGGCCGGCCGGTGCGCAGCGTCGAGAGCGTGTTCGGCGTGCACTGGACGGCCATGCCGACGCCGCCGACCTCGACGACCGCGGCGTCGGGGGCGAGTGCGGCGACCGTGCCGCTGACGAAGGCGATCATGCCGTACGGCCTTTCGTTGCGTGGACTGCGTGCCGGGCGACGGCCTGCTGGAGTCGGTTCTGGGCGGGGGCGCGCCAGATGTGGCAGATGGCGAGCGCGAGGGCGTCGGCGGCGTCGGCGGGCCTGGGCGGCGCGGCGAGCCGCAGCAGCCGGGTCACCATGGCGCCCACCTGGGCCTTGTCGGCGCGTCCGCTGCCGGTGACGGCCGCCTTGACCTCGCTCGGGGTGTGCAGGGCGACGGGGATGCCGCGCCGGGCGGCGCACAGCATCGCCACGGCGCTGGCCTGGGCGGTGCCCATCACCGTGCGCACGTTGTGCTGGCTGAAGACGCGCTCGACGGCGACGAACTCGGGCCGGTGCTCGTCCAGCCACTGCTCGATGCCCCGCTCGACGGCGAGGAGGCGGAGGCTGAGTTCCGCGTCGGCGGGCGTCCGCACGACACCGACGCCGACCATGGTGAGCGGACGGCCCGCGACCCCCTCCACGACGCCGACACCGCACCGGGTCAGTCCGGGGTCCACCCCGAGTACACGCACGCGCGCCCCTCCCTCCGGCGGCTCGTCCACCGGTTCGTGCAGGCTATCGGCTGCCACTGACAACGCCGTACAACGCGACGGGCCGACGGGGGTGTCCCGTCGGCCCGGTCGGCAGCCGTCCGCGTTACGCGTCGACCTTCTCCATGACCTCGTCGCTGACGTCGAAGTTGGCGAAGACGTTCTGCACGTCGTCGCTGTCCTCGAGCGCGTCGATGAGCTTGAAGATCTTCTTGGCGCCCTCCTCGTCCAGCTCGACCTGCATGGTCGGGACGAAGTTGGCCTCGGCGGAGTCGTAGTCGATGCCGGCCTCCTGGAGGGCGGTGCGGACCGCGACCAGGTCGGTGGCCTCGCTGAGCACCTCGAAGGACTCGCCGAGGTCGTTGACCTCCTCGGCGCCCGCGTCCAGGACGGCGCCGAGCACGTCGTCCTCGGCCAGCTCGCCCTTGGGGACGATGACGACGCCCTTGCGGTGGAACAGGTACGACACCGAGCCGGGGTCGGCCATGGAGCCGCCGTTGCGGGTCATGGCGACACGGACGTCGGAGGCGGCGCGGTTGCGGTTGTCGGTGAGGCACTCGATGAGCACGGCGACGCCGTTGGGGCCGTAGCCCTCGTACATGATCGTCTCGTAGTCGGCACCACCGGCTTCGAGGCCGCCGCCGCGCTTGATGGCCGAGTCGATGTTCTTGTTCGGAACCGACTGCTTCTTGGCCTTCTGGACGGCGTCGTAGAGCGTCGGGTTGCCTTCGAGATCGACACCACCCATACGCGCAGCGACCTCGATGTTCTTGATCAGCTTCGCGAAGAGTTTGCCGCGCTTGGCGTCGATCACGGCCTTCTTGTGCTTCGTCGTGGCCCATTTAGAGTGGCCGGACATCTGCCTGTCTCCTTCGCGTAACCCATCTATGAACGAACGCAGAGATCCTACTAGGACTCGCGTGTCCCGTTGGTGCGCACCATGTCGACGAACAGGGAGTGCACGCGGTGGTCGCCGGTCAGTTCCGGGTGGAACGACGTGGCGAGCGCGTTGCCCTGGCGGACGGCGACGATGTGGCCGTCGTGCTCGGCGAGCACGTCGGTCCCGGCGCCCACGGACTCCACCCAGGGGGCGCGGATGAAGACGCCCTCCACAGGATCGCCCGGTACGCCCGTCACGTCGACCGCGGCCTCGAAGGACTCGTTCTGCCGGCCGAAGGCGTTGCGGCGCACGATCATGTCGATGCCGCCGATGGTCTCCTGGCCCGAGCGCGGGTCGAGGATCTTGTCGGCGAGCATGATCATGCCGGCGCAGGTGCCGTAGACGGGCATGCCGGCGCGCACGCGCGCGCGGAGGGGTTCCATCACTCCGAAGAGGACGGCCAGCTTGGAGATGGTGGTGGACTCGCCGCCGGGCAGGACGAGGCCGTCGACCGCGGCGAGTTCCTCGGGGCGCCGCACCGGCCTGGCCACGGCGTCCGCCGCGGCCAGGGCGATGAGGTGCTCCCGTACGTCGCCCTGGAGGGCCAGGACGCCTATGACGGGTGCGTCAGTCATGTTTTTCGTGCAGTCCTAGGTGAGGGGTGCCGGACGTGCCGGTTCACCAGCCGCGGTTCGCGTAGCGCTCGGTCTCCGGGAGGGTGTCGCAGTTGATGCCGACCATGGCCTCGCCGAGGTTGCGGGACGCGTCCGCGATGATCTTCGGGTCGTCGTAGAAGGTGGTGGCCTTCACGATGGCGGCGGCGCGCTTGGCCGGGTCGCCGGACTTGAAGATGCCGGAGCCGACGAACACGCCCTCGGCGCCGAGCTGGCGCATCAGGGCGGCGTCGGCCGGGGTGGCCACGCCACCGGCGGAGAAGAGGACCACCGGGAGCTTGCCCAGCTCGGCGACCTCCTTGACCAGCTCGTACGGGGCGCGCAGCTCCTTGGCGGCGGCGTACAGCTCGTGGTTGTCGAAGCCGCGCAGCCTGGCGATCTCGTTCTTGATCTGGCGCAGGTGGCGGACGGCCTCGACGACGTTGCCGGTGCCGGCCTCGCCCTTGGAGCGGATCATCGCGGCGCCCTCGGCGATGCGGCGCAGGGCCTCGCCCAGGTTGGTCGCACCGCAGACGAAGGGGGTGGTGAAGGACCACTTGTCGGAGTGGTTGACCTCGTCGGCCGGGGTGAGCACCTCGGACTCGTCGATGTAGTCGACGCCGAGGGACTGGAGCACCTGGGCCTCGACGAAGTGGCCGATGCGGGACTTGGCCATGACCGGGATGGAGACGGCCTCGATGATGCCCTCGATCATGTCCGGGTCGGACATGCGGGCCACCCCGCCGTCCTTGCGGATGTCCGCCGGGACCCGCTCCAGGGCCATGACGGCGACGGCGCCCGCGTCCTCGGCGATCTTCGCCTGCTCCGGCGTGACGACGTCCATGATCACGCCGCCCTTGAGCTGTTCGGCCATGCCGCGCTTCACGCGCGCGGTGCCGGTCTCGGGAGCCTGGTTGTCGATGGTGGACACGGGTGACCTCACTGAAAGGGAAGAGGGTTTGGTGCACCGCCGAGGAAACGCGAGTCGACCAGTCCACAGCAAGGGCCAATGGAAAGCCGGTGGATCGTTTTGCTTCGCCCGCCGTTCAGGCGGCCCTCTCCACCAGGGCCGCCGGCGGCTCGTCGTCCATCTCGAAGGCCAGCGGGAAGGGGGCGTGGCCGGCCAGCCGGAACCAGCGGACCTTGCGGTGCTCACGGAGCCTGCGGGCGGCTCCCACGGCGTCGTTGTGGAAGCGGCGGGCCATCGGCACCCGGCGGACGGCCTCGGCCAGTTCGCGGGCCGCCCCCTCGCCGCCGGGGGCCTCGCGCACGACCTCCACCTGCGCGGCGTCCTCGAACACCACCCGCAGCGCCTGGCTCAGCTCGCTCTCGGCGACCTCCCGGTGCTCCTCCTCGGCCTGCCGGGCCGCGTGCGCGGCCTCGTACAGCACTATCGAGGCGGCCGGGTCCAGCACCCCCGAGGTCGCCAGTTCCTGCGCCACGGAGGCCCGCCGCAGCAACTGGGCGTCGAGCGCGGCCCGGGCGGCGTCCATCCGCACGTGCAGCCGGTCCAGCCGCCCGGCCGTCCAGCTCAGGTACACGCCGACGGCCAGGAGCGCGACGAGGATCCAGATGAGGGTTGCGGTCACCGCCGAAGGCTATCGGCTGCCGGCCCACGCCCCCGGCGCCGGTCACGGGCCGTCCCGGGGCGGCCGGCCCACCGTGCGGAGACGGGTGGGGCGGGGCGGGCCCGACCGTCCCCGGGCCCCGGCTGCCGCGGGCCTGCCCCGCAATCACCCGTACGGGAACGCCCCCGCCTGACCGGAACCGGCCCGCCGCCCGGCGCTCCGGCCGGGACGGCGACCCGTCAGTCCCGGGCCGCCAGGCCGAAGCGGGCCCGAAGACCGGTCGCGCGTTCGTCCGCGCCGACCGCCGCCGCGCCGGCCGTCACCGTCTCGTAGACGGACAGGATGTCGGCGCCGACCGTCGACCAGTCGAACCGCCGTACGTGCGCGCTGCCGCGCTCGCGCAGCTCGGCCCGGCGCTCCGGGTGCGCCAGCAGCCGCACGGCCGCCCCGGCCAGCGCGTCGGCGTCCTCGTTGGCGAACACCTCTCCGGCCCCGCCCTGGTCCAGCACCTGCACGAAGGCGTCCAGGTCGGAGGCGAGCACGGGGGCGCCCGCCGACATCGCCTCGACCAGGATGATGCCGAAGCTCTCCCCGCCCGTGTTGGGCGCGACGTACAGGTCGACGCTGCGCAGGAGGCGGGCCTTGTCCTCGTCGCTGATCATGCCGAGGAACTCCACGCGCGCGCGCAGGGCCGCCGGGAGTTCCGCCACGGCCGCCTCCTCGTCCCCGCGGCCCGCCACCAGCAGCCGGGTGTCCGGCCGGGCGGCCAGGATCGCCGGCAGGGCCTTCATCAGCACCGGCAGGCCCTTGCGGGGCTCGTCGATCCGGCCGATGAAGCCGATGGTGCCGCCCTGCCACTGCGGCTTGGGCTCGGCCCTGGCGAAGAAGTCCACGTCGACGCCGTTGGGGATGACCACCGCGTCCCCGCCGAGGTGCTCGACCAGCGTCCGGCGGGCGTACTCGCTGACCGCGATCCGCGCGCTGATCTTCTCCAGCGCGGCCTGGAGGATGGCGTACGCGGCGATCATGGCCCGGGAGCGCGGGTTGGACGTGTGGAAGGTCGCCACGATGGGCCCCTGCGCCGCCCAGCAGGTCAGCAGGCCCAGCGAGGGCGAGGTCGGCTCGTGGATGTGGACGACGTCGAACCCGCCCTCGTGCAGCCAGCGCCGCACCCGCGCGGCCGACAGGAAGCCGAAGTTGAGGCGGGCCACCGAGCCGTTGTACGGCACCGGGACCGCGCGGCCCGCCGAGACGACGTACGGCGGCAGGGGCGTGTCGTCGTCGGCCGGGGCGAGGACGGACACCTCGTGGCCGAGCCGGATGAAGTACTCGGCGAGGTCGCGGATGTGGAACTGGACGCCGCCGGGCACGTCCCAGGAGTACGGGCAGACGATCCCGATCCTCACGAGGGTCCCTTCGCGGGGTCGAGGTCGGCGAGCCACAGGCGCTGGAGCATGTGCCAGTCCTCGGGGTGGTCGGCGATCCCGGTGGCGAAGGCGTCGGCCAGCGCCTGCGTCATGACGGACGTCCTCTCCGCGCGCGTGCCCGTCTCCGGCACCTCGACCGGGGGGTGCACGCGGCCCTGCATCACGGGCGAGTCGTCGTACCAGAGGGTGACGGGCAGCAGCAGCGCGCCCGTGTGCTGCGCCAGCAGGGCCGGTCCGGCCGGCATCCGGGCCGTCTCGCCGAAGAAGCCGACCTCGACGCCGGACGCGGACAGGTCGCGGTCGGCGACCAGGCAGACCAGACCGCCGTCGCGCAGCCTGCGTGCCAGGGTGCCGAAGGCGGAGCCGCCGCTGTGCGGCAGGACCTCCATGCCGAGGCCCTCGCGGTAGGCGACGAAGCGGTCGTAGAGCGTCTCGGGCCTCAGTCGCTCGGCGACGGTCGTGAACGGCGTCCGCAGCTCGGTGGTGACCCAGGCGCCGGCCAGGTCCCAGTTGGCCAGGTGCGGCAGGGCGAGGATCACGCCCCGGCCGGCGGCCAGCCCGTCCGTCAGGTGGTGCACGTCCTTGGGGGCGAAGCCCGCCCGCACGCGTTCGGCGCTCCAGGCCGGCAGCCGGAAGGACTCCATCCAGTAGCGCAGGTACGAGCGCATGCCCGCGCGGGACAGTTCGGCGAGGCGCTCCGGGCCGGCGCCGGGCACCACGCGCGCGTAGTTGGCCTCCAGGCGCAGGACGCCCTTGCCGCGCCGCTTCCAGGCGAGGTCGGCGACGGCCTGGCCGAGCCGCACGGCGGCGGGCTCGGGCAGCTTCCTGACGGTGCTCCAGCCGAGGCCGTACAGGCTGTCGGTCAGCCGGTCCGCCGCGCTCACTGCGCCGCCTCGCTCCCCCGGCCCGCGCCGGCCGCCGCCGCGGCCTCCGCCTCGGCGGACTCGCGGCGGACGGTGACCACCCGCTGGATCAGCGTGACGAGGCTGCCCGCGGCGACGATCCACAGCGCGATCGGCAGCAGCCACTGGATGCCCGGCACACCGAACTTGTGCAGCCCCGCGAAACCCGCCGCGACCAGCGAGACCACCAGCCGCTCGGCACGCTCGACGAGCCCGTTGACGGCGACCGGCAGCCCGATCGACTCGCCGCGCGCCTTGGTGTACGACACGACCTGGCCGCTGGCCAGGCAGAAGATCGAGACGGCGCACAGGACGTCGTCGTCGCCCCGGCCCGCGTACCACAGCGCGAAGCCGCCGAAGATCGCGGCGTCGGCGACCCGGTCCAGGGTCGAGTCCAGGAAGGCGCCCCAGCGGCTGGAGCGGCCGAGCTGGCGGGCCATGTTGCCGTCGACCAGGTCGGAGAAGACGAAGAGGGTGATCACCACCGTGCCCCAGAAGAACTCGCCCCTGGGATAGAAGACCAGAGCGCCCGCGACCACACCGGCCGTGCCGATCAGCGTGACCGTGTCGGGGCTCACGCCCCGGCGGATCAGAAACGTGGCGAACGGTGTGAGGACACGCGTGAAGAATGCACGCGCGTACTTGTTCAGCATGGCCTTCCCGACGGTCGGTGTCGCCGCGGCCCTGGTGGCCGCCGGCTGGCCCATCGTAGCCACGCGCGCGTGTGCGTGACGGGCGGGCACCCGCGGCCGCGCCGGGTCACCGGTGCGCACCGCCGCGCGCGGGGCGCGGGCGGCATCCGGTGCGCACCGCCCGCGGCCCCTCGTATGGACGCGGCGTGGCGGGAGTGGAAAGCTCGAATGACCGCGGGCGTCGTCGGAGCCGCCGCAGCACGCGGGTCCCGCGCGTCCCGCGCCCGCAGTGACCTCACCGTGCACGGGAGGCAGGATCATGGGCGACAAGGCACAGACACACCACCCCGGAGCCGCCGGCAGGGCTCTGGCGGCCGACCGTCCCGCGTCCGTACGGAACGTGGTGCTGGTCGGCCACTCCGGCTCGGGGAAGACGACCCTGGTGGAGGCCCTCGCGCTGACCGCCGGGGCGGTGAACCGGGCGGGCCGCGTCGAGGACGGCGGCACCGTCTCGGACTACGACGACATCGAGCACCGGCAGCAGCGATCGGTGCAGCTCTCCCTGGTGCCGGTGGCCTGGGACGGCATCAAGGTCAACCTCCTGGACACCCCCGGCTACGCCGACTTCGTCGGGGAGCTGCGGGCCGGGCTGCGGGCCGCGGACGCGGCCCTCTTCGTCGTCTCGGCCGCGGACGGCGTCGACGGCTCCACCCGGATGGTGTGGGAGGAGTGCGCGGCCGTCGGCATGCCCCGCGCGATCGTGGTCACACACCTGGAGGCCGCGCGCGCGGACTTCGAGGAGATGACCCGGATCTGCGCGGAGGCCTTCGGCGGGGACGACCCGGACGCCGTCCTGCCGCTGTACCTGCCGCTGCGCGGCCCCGAGGGAGCGGACGGGCACGCCCCCGTGACCGGGCTGGTCGGACTGCTGTCGCGGAAGCTGTTCGACTACTCGACCGGTGAGCGCAAGGAGTCCGAGCCCGGCGCGGACCAGCTGCCGGACATCGAGGAGGCCCGCAACCGGCTGATCGAGGGGATCATCGCGGAGAGCGAGGACGAGACCCTCATGGACCGCTACCTGGGCGGCGAACCGGTCGGCGTCGGGACCCTCGTCGAGGACCTGGAGCGGGCCGTGGCGCGCGGGGCGTTCTTCCCCGTGCTGGCCGCCGCCCCCGCCGCCGAGGGCGCGCGGCAGGGCCTCGGCACGGTCGAGCTGCTGGAGCTGGTCACCGGCGGCTTCCCGACCCCGTTCGAGCATCCGTTGCCGGGGGTCACCACGATCGACGGCGAGCGGCGCGAGCTGAAGCCCTGCGACACGGACGGCCCGCTGGTCGCCGAGGTCGTCAAGACCTCCTCCGACCCCTACGTCGGCCGGATCTCGCTGGTCCGCGTCTTCTCCGGCACCCTGCGGCCGGAGCACCCGGTGCACGTCTCCGGGCACGGCCTGGCCGACCGCGGGCACGAGGACCACGACGTCGACGAGAAGGCCGGCGCCCTGTCCATGCCCTTCGGCAAGCAGCAGCGCCCGGTGCCCCACGCCGTCGCCGGCGACCTGGTGTGCGTGGCCAGGCTGGGCCGCGCCGAGACCGGCGACACCCTGTCCGCGAAGGACGACCCGCTCCTGATGGAGCCCTGGCGGATGCCCGACCCGCTGCTGCCGCTGGCCATCCGCGCGCACAGCAAGGCCGACGAGGACAAGCTGTCCCAGGGCCTGTCCCGGCTGGTCGCCGAGGACCCGACGATGCGCCTGGAGCAGAACCAGGACACCCACCAGGTGGTGCTGTGGTGCCTCGGCGAGGCGCACGCCGACGTCGCCCTGGAGCGGCTGCGCAGCCGGTACGGCGTCCAGGTCGACGTCGTACCGCACCGGGTCCCGCTGCGGGAGACGTTCGCGCACAGCGCCACGGGACGCGGCCGGCACGTCAAGCAGTCCGGCGGTCACGGCCAGTACGCCATCTGCGAGATCGAGGTGGAGCCGCTGCCGGGCGGCTCGGGCATCGAGTTCGTGGACAAGGTGGTCGGCGGCGCGGTGCCCCGCCAGTTCGTCCCGTCCGTCGAGAAGGGCGTACGGGCGCAGGCCGCCAAGGGCGTCGCGGCCGGCTATCCGCTGGTGGACGTGCGGGTCACGCTGCTGGACGGCAAGGCCCACTCGGTGGACTCGTCGGACGCGGCCTTCCAAACGGCGGGCGCGCTCGCCCTGCGCGAGGCCGCGGCGGACGCGCGGATCCACCTGCTGGAGCCGGTCGCCGAGGTGACCGTGCTGGTCGGCGACGACTACGTGGGCGCGGTGATGAGCGACCTGTCGAGCCGGCGCGGCCGGCTGCTCGGCACCGAGCAGGTGGGCACCGGGCGGACACTGATCCGGGCCGAGGTGCCCGAGTTCGAGATCGGCCGGTACGCCGTCGACCTGCGCTCGCTCTCGCACGGCACGGCCCGCTTCGACCGGAGCTACGCCCGGCACGAGGCGATGCCGGCGCAGATCGCCGAACGCATCCGCGAACAGGCCGGGGACGAGGGGTAGTACACCGGCGCACAACGGCGTGCGGGCAGGCGGGTTCGGCCGTCCGCCCGCATGCCGGCGGTGTCGGCGGATACGCTGATCACCTGGCCGTGCCGTGCCGCAACCACCGGGCTCCCGCCCGGTGTCGACACCGCGGCCGTCCAACAGGTGTGCGGAGCGGGGAAGTCGGGAAGGCCGCAGGAACGGCACCGGCGGCGATGGGGGCGGGAATGTCGGTTGGAACGGAGTGGGACGGGCCCCAGGTGCCCGTCTCGGGCGACGAAGGGCAGGCGGCGACGACCGCGCTGGCCTCCGCGGCGTACCGGGACAGCCCGATCGAGGAGATCAAGAAGGCCGACAACGAATGGCACCAGTCGACCGTGAAGGCCGGCCGGCTGAAGCTGTTCCGGCCCAATCTGGGCGAGGCGTTCTCCCGTGCCCTGGTCGACCGGATGCTCGCCCCCGGCCGGGGCGCGCTGATCCAGTCCTTCGGCACCGAGCCGCGGGTCGTCGTGGAGCACGCGCTCGCCGCGAACAACATCCGCCGGGAGCGCGACAACCGCCTCACCGCCATCACCGTCGTCTGCGGTCTGCTCTTCCTGCCCGGGACGCTCTGCTTCCTGCTCGTCTTCCAGTTGCGCGCCTTCGTGGCCAGACGCGACGACAAGCGCGCGGGGACGCTGGGCACGGTGCTCCTCCTGGGCGTCGGCCTGCTCGCCGCGCTGTTCCTGGTCAAGATGCCGTTCGGCGGCTTCTGGGCCTGGTACGCCCGGGCGAGCGTCGTCGTCCCGGTGCTCGGCTGGTACTGGGCCAAGCGGATCTGCGAGCGCGCCGCCGCGGACCTGCGGACCCGCTGGGAGGGGCTGCTGTCCGGCACCAGCGTCGGCGCCAAGATCCCCGAGGCCGTGCCGCGCGGGCCCGGCCAGACCCCCGCCGAGGACCTGCGCCAGTCCCTGGCCCGGCTCAGCGCGGAGCAGCAGTCCAACTCCGTCTTCTACGCGGGCCCCAAGGGCATACTCGGCATGGGCACCCGCTGGGGTTCCTGGCAGCTCGCCGAGGACCTGGTGCCCGCCGACCCCGCCCGGGAGATCCACCCCTTCCGCAGCTGGGACGTGATACGCGCGATCCACGACCAGCTCGCCCTGCTGGAGCGCGGCCCGCTCAATACCGGCGGCTTCCCGAAGCCCTCGATCCGGCACTGGATCGTCACCCCGATCGGTGAGAAGGCCGGATCCGTGTCCCGCCCCGAGGGCACGGACGTCGAGGCGTTCCAGGTCAAGCCGCACGCCATACAGGAGATCTGCAACAAGCAGCAGTTCGGCAGCGGCGACCGGCACTACCTGGGCGTGCAGTGGACCCTGTGGGACGGGCAGCTGGTCATCACGATGCTGATCACGGTCACCGTGCTGCACGAGACCCTGCGCATCGAGGTCACCGGGCACGCGCTGGGACCGGTGAACCCGCTGTTCACGACGAAGCCGTCGGCGCCCAGCAAGGAGGTCTCCAAGTCCTTCAAGCCGTGGGAGACCCGCACGATCAAGCTGCCGCTGGTCGGTGCGGACGAGGTCGTCCGGCTCGCCGTGCGGGCGCCGCTGACCTGGTACCCGCCGCTGCTCAAGTGGCTCGGCGGCTCGCTCGGCCTGCCCGAGCCGTTCGGGCTGCGGCACGCCTGGGCCGACCAGCCGTGGCGCCACCGCTTCATGGCCGACGACGCGCTGCGCGCGGCCACTCCGGTGCTGCGCACGGTGCACTCGGCGGCGATCAAGGTGCTGGCGGAGAACGGCGTCAACACCGAGAAGTTCGGTGCCCGCTCGGCGTTCCTCAGCGGCAACGTGCAGGACCCGACGCCGCGGAAGGCAGACGTCTACGACGCGTGAGCGGCCGGCGCGGGCGGCCCCGGGTTCCTGTGGGGCTGCCGCTCGCCGGGGACCCGGCCGGCCGGGCACCGCCCCGTCGCCGGCCGCCGGGGGAGCCGCTCAGGACGCCGCCGGCCAGGCTTCCGCGAGCATCTTCCGGGTGTCCGCCAGCAACTGCGGCAGCACCCGTGTGTGGCCCACGACCGGCATGAAGTTCGTGTCCCCGCCCCAGCGCGGCACGATGTGCTGGTGCAGGTGGGCGGCGATGCCCGCGCCCGCGACCGTGCCCTGGTTCATGCCGATGTTGAAGCCGTGCGCGCCGGACGCGGTGCGCAGGGCCGTCATCGCCTGCTTCGTCAGCTCCGCCAGCTCGGTGGTCTCCGCGGCGGTCAGGTCGGTGTAGTCGGCCACGTGCCGGTACGGCACGGTCATCAGGTGGCCGCCGTTGTACGGGTACAGGTTCAGCACGGCGTACACGTGCTCGCCGCGCCGGACGACCAGGCCGTCCTCGTCGGACTTGGCCGGTATCGAGCAGAAGGGGCAGCCGTCGTCGGCCCCGGGACCGGTCGGCTTGTTCTCGCCCTGGATGTAGGCCATCCGGTGGGGCGTCCACAGACGCTGGAACGCGTCCTGGGTCCCCACTCCGATCTGCTGCTCCGGCTCACTCGTCATGCTACGCAGCATATGGCGTCACCCTCGCCCGGCGTGTCGGCGGGGCGGCCCGGCGGCGCTCTCCGGCCAAGCTTGACCGGTGGACGACGACAACCGCGCGGCGCGCTGGGGGCGGGACACGGAGCTCCCCCTCTTCGTGGCGGCCCTGCTCTTCCTGGCCGCCTACGCCACCCGGGTCCTGGCCACGGGCCTGCCCGGCTTCTGGCGCGACCTGTGCTGGTTCGTCATGCTCGGCCTGTGGGCGGTCTTCGTCGCGGACTACCTGGTGCGCTGGCGGATCAGCGGGCAGGGCGCGCGCTTCGTGGCCGGTCACGTGCTGCTCACGCTCGTGGTGGTCCTGCCGCTGCTGCGCCCCTTGCGCATCGTGCCGCTGTACGACGAGGTGCAGCGCCGGCGCGGGCAGCCCCGGGTCTCGCTGTACGCGCGGGTGATCGTCTACGCGGGCGTGTCCACGCTGCTCCTCGGCTTCACCGGCGCCCTCACGGTCTACCAGGTGGAGCGCGGGGCGCCCTACACCACCATGTACACGTTCGGCGACGCGGTGTGGTGGGCCGCCTCGACCCTCAGCACGGTCGGCTACGGCGACGTCGTGCCGGTGACCCCCCTCGGCCGGACGATCGCGATCGTGATGATGGCCTGCGGCCTCGCCCTGCTCGGCGCGGTGACGGGCTCGTTCTCGGCCTGGCTGGTGCGCACCTTCACCCGCGGGGGCGACGAGAGGCCCCCGGGCGGCTGAGCCTCCCGGGGGCCTCGTGTCCGGGCGGGATCAGACCTGGGCGCGCTCCTCGACGACCTTCGCGATCTTGGCGATGGCCTCGTCGAACGGGATGCCGTTCTCCTGGGAGCCGTCGCGGTAGCGGAAGGACACCGAGCCGTTCGACATGTCCTCGTCGCCGGCGATGACCATGAACGGCACCTTCTGCTTCTGCGCGTTGCGGATCTTCTTCTGCATGCGGTCCGAGGAGGAGTCCACCTCGACGCGCAGGCCCTGCCTGCGGGCCGCGGCCGCGAACTTCTCCAGGTACTCCACGTGCGCGTCGCCGATCGGGATGCCGATCGCCTGCACGGGGGCCAGCCAGGCCGGGAAGGCGCCCGCGTAGTGCTCCAGTAGGACGGCGAAGAACCGCTCGATGGAGCCGAACAGCGCGCGGTGGATCATGACCGGGCGCTGCTTGGAGCCGTCGGGGCCGGTGTACTCCAGGTTGAAGCGCTCGGGCAGGTTGAAGTCGAGCTGGATGGTCGACATCTGCCAGGTCCGGCCGATCGCGTCCTTCGCCTGGACGGAGATCTTCGGACCGTAGAAGGCGGCGCCGCCCGGGTCCGGGACCAGGGGCAGGCCCTGCTTCTCGGCGACCTCGCGCAGGGTCTCGGTCGCCTCCTCCCAGACCTCGTCGGAGCCGACGAACTTCTCCGGGTCCTTGGTGGACAGCTCCAGGTAGAAGTCGGTCAGGCCGTAGTCGCGCAGCAGGCCGAGGACGAAGGTGAGCGTCTTGTCCAGCTCCTCGGACATCTGCTCACGGGTGCAGTAGATGTGCGCGTCGTCCTGCGTGAAGCCGCGGGCCCGGGTCAGGCCGTGCACGACGCCCGACTTCTCGTACCGGTACACGGTCCCGAACTCGAAGAGGCGCAGCGGCAGTTCACGGTAGGACCGGCCGCGCGCGTCGAAGATCAGGTTGTGCATCGGGCAGTTCATGGGCTTGAGGTAGTAGTCCACGCCCTCGTCGAGCTGCATGGGCGGGTACATGCCGTCGGCGTACCAGTCCAGGTGCCCGGACGTCTCGAAGAGCTTCCCCTTCGTGGCGTGCGGGGTGTAGACGAACTCGTAGCCCTCCTCCTCGTGGCGGCGGCGCGAGTAGTCCTCCATGGTCCGGCGGACGATGCCGCCCTTGGGGTGGAAGACGGCGAGGCCGGAGCCGATCTGCTCGGGGATGGAGAAGAGGTCCAGCTCGCTGCCGAGCTTGCGGTGGTCGCGCTTCTCGGCCTCGGCGAGGAAGTCCAGGTACGCCTTCAGCTCGTCCTTGGACGGCCAGGCGGTGCCGTAGATGCGCTGGAGCATCGGGTTCTTCTCGCTGCCGCGCCAGTAGGCGGCCGCGTTGCGCATCAGCTTGAACGCCGGGATGAGCCGGGTCGAGGGCAGGTGCGGACCGCGGCAGAGGTCCTTCCAGCACAGCTCGCCGGTCTTGGCGTCCAGGTTGTCGTAGATGGTCAGCTCGCCCGCGCCGACCTCGACGTCCGCGCCGTCGTCGTGGGAGGCCGAGCCCTTGAGGCCGATCAGCTCCAGCTTGTACGGCTCGTCCGCCAGCTCCTCGCGGGCCGCCTCGTCGGTGACCACGCGGCGGGCGAACTTCTGCCCGCGCTTCTGGATCTCCTGCATCTTCTTCTCGACGGCCTTGAGATCCTCGGGCGTGAACGGCTTCTCGACGTCGAAGTCGTAGTAGAAGCCGTCCTTGACGGGCGGGCCGATACCGAGCTTGGCCTCGGGGAACAGCTCCTGCACGGCCTGCGCCATGACGTGCGCGGTGGAGTGGCGCAGGATGTTCAGGCCGTCCTCGGACGAGATCTCGACGCCCTCGACCTCGTCGCCGTCGGACAGCTCGTACGCGAGGTCCTTCAGCTCGCCGGCCACGCGCGCGGCGATGATCGAGCGCTCGCCCGCGAAGAGGTCGGCGGCCGTAGTGCCCGTCGTCACCACGCGTTCTTCCCGCTCGGAATCGCGCTGGATGATCACACGGACGTCTGACACCGGTCTCTCCTGACTGAAGGGGGATGCGGCGCCATACCAGGAGCGCGCGCACAGGCGATCGTACCGACCCGACGGCGCCGACCGCGAAACGGTTATCCCCCGGCACCCTCCCCGTACCCGGCCGGCTCCCCGTCCCCGCACGCCTCCCCGGGGAAGTCGAGGTTCTCCTGGAGGGCCTTGCGCAGCCGGTCCCGCTCCCCCTCGTCCACCTGGACGGGGACCACCCCGTGGGCGTCGGTGAGCGTGCGGAAGCCGCCCCGGCGCTCCAGCCGGCCGCGGACGCAGACGGGCAGGCCGACGAGGTGGGCGTGGCCGGCGACCCGGTAGTCCTCCTCGTCGAGGGTGACGCGCAGGTGCGGGACGTCCGCGCCGGCCAGGACGCGCAGGCGCACGGTGCCCTCGCCGCCGGGTCCGGAGCGGCGCAGCCGGACGACGGCGCCGGTGACGCGGACCGGCACGGAGGGTTCGGTCCGCAGGTAGCGGGCGGCGGCCTCACGGAGGGCGGGCAGGTCGCCGGGGGAGAACTCGACGGGTTCGGCGGAGGGCGTGCAGCCCTCGGGGACGCCGGCCGCGGGCGCCCAGGCGACGCCGACGCGGGCGCCCGCCGTGCCGCGCACGAGCGCGCCGAGCGCCTCGGTCAGCTCGCGGCTGACGCCGGCTTCGACCGCGCCGTCGAAGGCGTCCAGCCTTCCGGTGGCCCGCCGGTAGTCGACGGCCTCGCGGGCGGCGTGCAGGGCCTGGTGGAGGCGGACGGCGAGGGGCCGGCCGGTGGGCACGGGCGCGAAGGCGGTGACGGTGCGGCCGCCGGTGGCGGGGCCGACCAGGACGTCCTCCAGCAGCGCGGCGGCGGGGCGGCGGTGCCGGGCGCCGTGGTAGCCGGCCCGCGCGCGGGTGGCGAGCGCGGCGGCGAGCAGCATCTGCCGGGCGGCGCCGCGCAGCCGGTCGCCGGCGGTCCAGGGGGCGGCGTCGGCGGGGCCGTCCGGGGTGTCGCGCCACCAGCGGATCTCGTCGCTGGGCACGGCGAGGGAGATCAGCACCTCGCGCGCGCAGGGGGTGCCGCTGCGGGCGAGGGCGTCGAGTGCCTCGCCGAGCAGGTCGTCGCTGTCGGGGAAGGCGCGGCTCTCGGGGACGAGCAGGCTGGTCCCGCCGCCGCCCGGGCCGGGCGGGGTCCAGCGGCCGTACCGTCCGGCCGCTCCCCCGCGGCGCTGCCAGCCGTGCCGGTGCAGCAGGGCGCCGAGCACGGCGGGGTCGACCTGGGCGGGCAGCGGGGGCCGGGGCCAGGGCGGGCCGTCGGGGCGCGGCCGGAGCGGTCCGGCCGGTTCGCCGTGGGGACGGTTCGTCATGGCGTGCCTCCCGTCCCGACCCGCGTCATGATCTCGCACAGGGCCCGGTCGTCGAAGATGCGTGCGGTCGGTATCCGTACGGTGGTCCGGTGCCGGCCGGTCACGGGGTGGCCGGCGAGGTTGACCCAGTAGCAGCAGTGCCTGAGGTCGAGCCGGTCGTGGCCGGCCCGCAGCCAGTCGTCCCGGGAGCGCGGGACGAGCATGACGACCAGGATCTTGTGCACCGAGACGGGGGTGCGGGCGAGCTTGCGCAGGTGCTCGTTGTCGAGCGTGAAGGAGAAGGCGCGCCCGGGCGGGGCGGGCGCGACCTGGTAGGTGGCCTTCAGCTGCACCTTGACGGTCACCTCGTCGTCGACGGTGTGCGCGGGCGCGCTGTGGCTGACGTGCCAGTCGATCCCGTTGTCCGGGAAGGGCTGGGACAGCGAGCAGCCGGCCGCGGCGGCGACCGCGTGCAGATAGCCGACCTGGAGCGTCTCCATGCAGGCGGTGATGGCGAGCGTGCCGCGGAGGATGCCCGGACGGCCGGGCGGCAGCCCGCCCCGCTCGGGCTGCGCGATGACCATGGGCAACAGCCTCCCCAACCGGGGGTCTTCCGCTGCGGGCCGCTGAACTGCAAAGACCCGTATACCTGTTGTCTCCTCCCGGCGTACCGTGCAAACGGCCCGGGTATCACCGAACAGGCAGTGGGCGGAACGTCAGCTGCCGTGGGTGAGCGAGGAGTTGGGTTGGCATGACGACCTGGTACGAGGGGCCGCTGGCGGCCTTCGACACGGAGACGACGGGCGTGGACGTCGAGACCGACCGGATCGTGTCGGCCGCCGTCGTCGTCCAGGACGCCCCGGGGGTCCGGCCCCGGGTCAGCCGCTGGCTGGTGAACCCGGGCGTGCCGGTCCCGGAGGCGGCGACGGCGGTGCACGGTCTGACGGAGGAGCACCTCCAGCACCACGGGCGCTGGCCGGCTCCGGTGGTGTACGAGATAGCCGAGCAGCTCGCGGAGCACGCGGCGCTGGGCCGTCCCCTGGTGGTGATGAACGCGCCGTTCGATCTGACGCTGCTGGACCGGGAGTTGCGCCGGCACCGGGCGTCGTCGCTGGAGCGCTGGTTCGAGTCGGTGCCGCTGCGGGTGCTGGACCCGCGGGTGCTGGACAAGCACCTGGACCGGTACCGCAAGGGCCGCCGCACGCTGACCGACCTGTGCGCGCACTACGGCGTGGCGCTGGACGGCGCCCATGACGCGGGGGCGGACGCGCTGGCCGCGCTCGATGTCGTACGGGCGCTGGGCCGCCGCTTCGCGACCCGGCTGGAGCGGCTGTCGCCCGGCGAGTTGCACACGCTCCAGGCGAACTGGCACGCGGCGCAGGCGCGCGGGCTCCAGGCCTGGTTCGCGCGCAGCGGCTCGGACGAGGTCGTCAGCACGGAGTGGCCGGTGCGGCCGGAGCTGCCCGCCGCCGCGTGACCTCCGGCGGCATGCGAAAGGCCGGCCCGCTGCTGCGGACCGGCCTCTCCCGGGTGGGCGATACTGGGTTCGAACCAGTGACCTCTTCGGTGTGAACGAAGCGCTCTCCCACTGAGCTAATCGCCCGGGAACGCACTGAACAATACAGGCCCGGGCGCCCTTCGTTCAAACCGCCCGCAGCCGGCGGCGCAGTCCGCGCCGTCCGGCCCGCATCATCAGGCGGTGGTTGAGCCGGAAGAGGGGGCGTCCGGGTACGGCGAGCCGTCTGAGCAGTGCCTTCCTGACGCGGACCTCCTGGTCGTAGCGCGCGAGGGTGCCGGGCCCGGCGGCGGTGACCGTCCAGCGCGCCCAGCCCTCGATGTCGCCGGACAGGGTGACCTCCAGGACGCCCGCGGCCGGGTCCCGGCGGGTCTCCCGCACGGTGGACGTGAGGCCGTAGGGCAGCGCGGACCGGATGGTGATCACGCCGGTGTCCGCGTCGAGGCGGGTCACCGACCGCACCTGCGGCCACCACCGGGGGTAGTCCTCGGCCCGCTCCAGCGCCGCGTAGACCCGGGCGGGCGGGGCCGGCAGGGACCACAGGGTGCGGAAGCGGTAGTGGTTCCAGTCCATGGGACGAGTGTGCCGCGCGGGCGCGCGGGCGTCCCGGGGCGGGTTCCCGGCGGCGGTGGGCGCGGGGGGCCGCGCTCCGTTTGTGCGGAACTGACCGGCAATCAGTTCCACGGCCCCGCGCCGGCGCCGCGAAGGGACAGCGAATTCCGGTTGCTTGTCTTATTTACAAAGGAAAGTGACGGGCCTTTGGGGAAAGTCCTGGATTCCCCCGGCGGCGGTCCGGGTCCGGAACTCCGGTGCGCAATGGTCACCGTCCGTCGCGCGAGGCGTTCCGGCACTCGGGAGGCGGGCCCGGGGTCGCGGGGCGAGGGGAAGCGGAGGGTCCGCGGAGCGGCTCGGGCGGCTGTCGGCCACCGGACCGGGCGGGTCGCGGGGCGCCCGGCCGGCACCGGCGTGATCTCCCCCGTCGCGGCCGGCCGGGGCTCACGCACCGCCACCGGCCCCCGCTCACCGGCGCGGTCCCGCCCCACGCGTCCGCCGCGCCCGGCCGGCACCGGCCGGGCTCCGGCGCACCGCCGAGGGAGGTGCGGGAACGCCGACGGCCCACCTGCTGGTCGCAGGTGGGCCGTCGGTCCGGGTGGGCGATACTGGGTTCGAACCAGTGACCTCTTCGGTGTGAACGAAGCGCTCTCCCACTGAGCTAATCGCCCGGACGCAGGAAGAACATTACCCCATGTCAGGGGGTGCCTCCGACCAGGGGCGGGACGGTCCGTGCCCGCCCGCCCCGCGGCGGCCTCACTGGTCCTTGATCCCCCAGGGCGCGACGAGCCCGAACTTCCACAGGTAGATCCCGGCGAGCACGCCGATGATCACCAGTCCGGTCACGGTCAGGGCGATGTTGCGACGGCGCACCCGGGGGTCGAGGGCACGCTGGGCCGCCTCGGTGACCTTGCGTTTGGTCCAGCGGAGCACGAGCTGGGCCCAGACGAACTCGGTCGCCCAGATCGCCATGCCGCCGAAGATCACCACCCAGCCGGGCCCGGGCAGCGGCAGCATGATGATGCCCGCCACCACCACCGCGAGGCCGACCACGAAGACCCCGACCTGCCAGCTCACGTGCAGGGCCCGGCGGGCCTTGATGAACTCCGGCGCCCGCGAGCCGAGCCCCTGCCCGGCCTCCCGGTCCGGCTCCGGCCCGTTCGTCTTCGCACTGTCCGTCGGCACGGCGGCCTCGCCCGCTTCGTCACTCCCCGTATTCATGCGCACAAACCCTACCCGAGTGAATCCGGTCACCGGAATGGTCTCAGATCCGGTACGAGTTCTCGGCCGGAAGGGTTACGTAAACACACGCAAAACCCTCAGAGGGGTTTACAACGGCACCGTAGGTGGCATGTCGATTTCGCCGACGTGCGAATCCCCGAGCGCACACTGAGCGAAAGGCCCTGGCGCTTATGAACACCACGGTCAGCTGCGAGCTGCACCTGCGCCTCGTTGTGTCGAGCGAGTCCTCCCTGCCTGTCCCCGCAGGCCTGCGGTACGACACGGCCGACCCCTACGCCGTGCACGCCACCTTCCACACCGGAGCCGAGGAGACCGTCGAGTGGGTGTTCGCCCGCGACCTCCTCGCCGAAGGGCTGCACCGGCCCACCGGCACCGGCGACGTCCGCGTCTGGCCATCCCGCAGTCATGGCCAGGGCGTCGTGTGCATCGCCCTCAGCTCCCCGGAGGGGGAAGCACTGCTGGAGGCCCCGGCGCGGGCCCTGGAGTCCTTCCTGAAGCGGACCGACGCCGCCGTGCCGCCCGGCACGGAGCACCGGCACTTCGACCTGGATCAGGAGCTCTCGCACATCCTGGCGGAGAGCTAGGTCGCCGCCACCCGAGCAGCCCGGCGCCGTCCACTCGGGGAGACGGCTCGGGCCAAGACAACCGCATACGGCACGAGCCGACGCCGTCACCGTGAGCGCTCACGGGGCGGCGCGGTGCCGCGCTCCGCGGTCGCGGTGCGCGCACGACCGGGTGCGCCGGGTGTCCGCCGGGCGCGCGGCCAGCGCGCGGCGCACCGGGGCGGGAACCGCCGGGGCCGGCGGGGCGTTTTCCAGGGTGGACGAGGTCGGGGCAAGGGCGGGTGCGCCCGGCACGGTTGTCGCTACCATCGGCCAGCATCGGCGGGCGCCCGCCCGACCCCCAGGCCAGGGAGTGAAACGTGCTGATCACCCACGACACCCGGTGCGCCCTCGACACCGTGGTGGATCTGGTGAACTCCGCGCCGGAGGACGACGCGGCGGCGGACGGACTGTCCGATCTCCCGGCCCTCGTGGATTTCGTGCGCAACCACCAGATCAGCGACGTCGGCGCGCTGTCGGAGTTCGACCTGTCCGCGGTGCGCCGGATCCGGGCGCGTTTCGCCGCGATCTTCGCGGCGCCGGACGCCCGGGCCGCCGCCACGATGATCAACGAGCTGATCGCCGCCGCGGGCACCACCCCCCGGCTCACGGACCACGACGGCTACGACTGGCACGTGCACTACTTCGCGCCGGGCGCCTCCGTGGCCGACCACCTCGCCGCCGACTGCGGGATGGCGCTGGCGTTCTTCGTGGTGGCCGGGGAGCAGGAGCGGCTGCGGCGCTGTGAGGCACCGGACTGCCGGCGCGCCTTCGTGGACCTGTCCCGCAACCGCTCGCGCCGCTACTGCGACAGCCGCACCTGCGGGAACCGGCTGCACGTCGCCGCCTACCGGGCCCGGCGCAAGGAGGCGACCGGCTGAGGCCCGGCCGCGAGACGCCCCGGTGCGACGTCGGTCCCGGCGGGTGACGCCGGGACGGACGTGTACGGCTCACAGCAACAGCAGATCGTGCAGCGCAGCCATGAGGAACAGACACCCGATCACCGTCAGGAAGATCATCAGCGGTGGCTGGGAAAGGGCGAAGAGGCACCCGCGCGGCTCGTCCTTCGGCGGCGCGGCCTCGCTCTGTGTCGTGTCCAGCATCTCGCGGCAGATGATGTCGCACGCGGCGCTCCGCGCGCGATCGGCACACACGGATCTTGCGGGACTTCGCCGAATACCGTGAGGTCTCGTCCGCTCGGTGAACGATTCCGGACGCTCGCGGGCCCACCTCTGTCGGTTCAGTGAGTCATGTGACTGTCATATGCCGTGCTTCTTGAGGATGGCCTCGATGTCGCTGAAGTCCTCCGCCGGGCCGGCGGCCCGACGGCCCCCGGCCTGGGGTGCGGCGGCTCCGGAGGGCCGGGCCGCGGGCCGGCCGGTCCCGCCGAGGGACGGCGCCGGAGCCGCGGGCGCCACCGCGTCCCGTCCGGCCGCACTGCTCCCCCCGCCGGCCCCCGCGCGCCGGCGTTCCACCGCCCGCGTACCCGCGAACAGGAGCCAGGCCGCGCCCAGCACCCCGAAGCCCGCCCAGGCGACGGGGCTCAGGGCGGTGTCGGAGAGCCAGCCGACCACCCCGGTCATCACCAGGCCGACCGGCACGAGCGAGTAGGCCGCGATGCGGGCCGCCGCCAGGAAGCGCCGGCGGTAGGCCGTGACCACGGCGATGCCCAGGCCCGCCGCGGACACGGCGGAGCAGACTGTCTCGGCGATCATCCGGTCCTCCTGGCGACTCGGTCCGTTCGTGTCCATCGTGCACCCTCGGCTCCCCGCGGGGCCACGCTCCCGCCCGCGGATCAGGGACATCTCCGGGTCGCCTCCTCCTGGGGTCCGGGTCGCGGCGTACCCGGTTCCGGGCGGGCGGCGGGGTCCCGATTGGGTGGCCCGTCCCCGGCCTGGAAGACTGGTGGGCATGAGCGACTCCTCCCCCGCACCCGCCGCCGTCCCCGTCCTCGACGTCTGGTGCGAGCTCCAGTGCCCCGACTGCCGTACCGCCCTGGACGACGTCCGTGCCCTGCGCGCCCGCTACGGCGACCGGCTGGAGCTGCGGCTGCGGCACTTCCCGCTGGAGAAGCACCGGCACGCCTTCGCCGCCGCGCAGGCCGCCGAGGAGGCGCTGGAGCAGGGCGCGGGCTGGCCGTACGTGGAGGCCGTGCTGGAGCGGGTGGCGGAGCTGGACGGCCGGGGCGAGGCCCTGCTGATCGAGGTGGCCCGGGAACTGGGCCTCGACGCCGAGGAGTTCGACACCGCGCTGATCGACGGCCGGCACATCCTGGTCGTCGACGCCGACCAGGCCGAGGGCAAGGCGATCGGCGTGACCGGCACCCCGACGTACGTCATCGGCGGTGAGCGCCTCGACGGCGGCAAGAGCCAGGAGGGGCTGCGCGAGCGCGTCGAGGAGATCGCCGACCGGCTGCTGGCCGACCGGGACGCCTAGGGTCTTCCGTCCGGATCGGGCCGGTCCGAGCCAAACGAAACCCCCTAGAGCAGGGGCTTGCTCAGGGAGCGGGTCACCGTCTCGTAGCCGAGCGAGTCGTACAGCCGCTCGGCCGCGGTGTTGCCCGCGAACACGTTGAGCCCGAGGACCGGCCGGCCGGCCTCGACGGCCTGGCGTTCGGCCAGCAGCATGAGCGTCCGGCCGTGCCCCCGGCCGCGCCGGGCCTCGTCGGTCGCCACGTCGAACACGTAGGCCCTGGTCTCCTCCAGGGCCACCCACAGGGTGCCCACCGGGTCGCCCGCGTGCTCCAGCACGCTGAAGAGCACGCCGTCGGTGTCGAGCCCGTGCGGGAGCAGGCGCGCGTGGTCGGCGCGGGCCTTGGCACGGGCCGCGGCCTCGGGGACGCCCCGGTCGATCCACATGCGCGCGTACCGCTCGCCCTCCGCTTCCCGCCACGCCTCGAACTCGGCCGCGGTCATGGGGCGCGCCCGGCTGTCCGGGGGCAGCTCGGGCGGGGTGCCGCCGAGGCGCTTCTCCATGCCGCGGTTGCGCTCGGTGTAGCCGAGGGCGGTGAACAGCCGCAGCGCGTCGGCCGCCGCGGCGGGCACCACGGCCTCCATGCCGGCGCAGCCCCAGCCGCGGGCGACCTCCTCCGCGGCGAGCGCCGCCACCGTGCCGCGCCCGCGCCGCCGGTCGGGCTCGGCGATCCGCAGGTCGAGGACCCGGGCCACCGAGGCGCCGAGGTTCGGCGAGGTGCCGAGGTGGATCTCACCGACGGGACGGCTGTTCACACACACCGCGAAGCGCCGGGAGCGGGTCCCGTCGGGGTGCTGCTGGAGCGGCTCGGCCGGCCGCAGGGTCGTGGTCATCACAGGTGTTCTACCCGCGTCGGCCGGTCGCGTCAGCACCTTTTCCGCCCCGTCCGCGCGCCGGGTCCGGTTCAGGGTTCGAGGTCCTGCCCGGCCCGCTCGGCGAAGACGCGCATGGCCTTGGTGGTCACCGGGCCCGCGGTGCCGGGCAGTTCGCGGTCGTCGACCCGGTGGACGGCCTGCACGTCGCGCAGGGTGGAGGTGAGGAAGACCTCGTCGGCGCGGCGCAGGACGTCCAGCGGGAGGTCCGTCTCCCTGGCGCCGGTCCACTCGACGACCAGGGCCCGGGTGATGCCGGGCAGGCAGCCGGAGGAGACCGGCGGGGTGTGGATCTCGCCGTCCAGGACGACGAAGACGTTCGACCCGGTCCCCTCGCAGAGCCGTCCGACGGTGTTGCCGAACAGCGCCTCGGAGGCGCCGTGTTGGTGGGCGCGGGCGAGGGAGACGACGTTCTCCGCGTACGAGGTGCTCTTCACGCCGGCGAGGGCGCCGCGTTCGTTGCGGGTCCACGGGACGGTGATCACCGCGGTCGAGTCCGGGCGGCGGGCCGCCTCGCCGAGGGCGACCACGAGGGTCGGGCCGTGCTCGCCGCGGTCGGAGCCGAGGGGGCCGTGCCCGCCGGTGTAGGTGATCCGCAGCCGGCCGAGCGGCATCGGGTTGGCCGCGAGGACGGCCGCGCAGGCCCGGCGCACCTCGTCGTGGTCGGGGTCGGGCAGGCCGAGGCCGCGGGCCGAGCGGGTCAGCCGGTCCAGGTGCCGGGTGAGCGCGAACGGCTCGCCGCCGGTCGTCTTCACGGTCTCGAAGACCCCGTCGCCGACCGTCAGTCCGTGGTCGAGCACGGAGACCCGGGCGGAGTCCAGGTCCCGCAGTCCGCCGTCCAGCCAGATCCTCATGTGCGCGTCTCCTCGGTGTCCTCGTACGCCCCCGACGCTATCGCGAGCAGCCGGGACGCCTTCAGCTCGGTCTCCCGCCACTCCCCCGCCGGGTCGGAGCCCCAGGTGATGCCGGCCCCGGTGCCGAAGCGCAGCGTCGCCGCGCCCCCGGCGGAGCGGTCGATCCAGAAGGTGCGGATGCCGACCGCCAGCTCGGCGGTGCCCCGGTCGGCGTCCACCCAGCCGATGCCGCCGCAGTACGGTCCGCGCGGCGCCGTCTCCAGCGCGCCGATGATCCGCAGGGCGCTCGTCTTGGGGGCGCCGGTGACCGAGCCGGGCGGGAAGGCCGCGGCCAGCAGCTCCGGCCAGCCGGCCGCCTCGCGCAGTTCCCCGCGCACCGTGGAGACGAGGTGGACGAGTCCCGGGTGCTTCTCCACGACGCACAGGTCGGGGACGCTCACGCTGCCGGTGGCGCAGACCCGCCCGATGTCGTTGCGGACCAGGTCGACGATCATCACGTTCTCGGCGTGGTCCTTCTCCAGCAGGTCCGCCTCGGTGCGCCCGGTGCCCTTGATGGGTCCCGACTCGACCGTGCGGCCGTCCCGGCGCAGGAACAGCTCGGGCGAGGCGGTGGCGATCTCCACGCCGTGCCCCGGCAGCCGGACCGTCCCGGCGTACGGCGCCGGGTTGCCGCGGGCCAGCAGGGCGGTCAGGGCGTCCACGTCGGCGTCGGCGGCGACGGGCGCGGCGAGCACCCGGCAGAGGTTGGCCTGGTAGACCTCGCCGGCCGCGATGTGCTCGCGGATGCGGCGCACGGCCGCCGTGTAGGCGGCGCGGTCCAGGGAGGAGGTCCAGTCCCCCGGCCGCGGCCCCCGCCACCGGCCGGGCGCCGGCGCGGGCACCGGCTCCGTGCGTACGTCCGCGAAGCGGGCGCAGGTCAGGCGGCCCTCGAAGTCCGCGCAGACGGCCCAGAAGCCGGTGGAATCCAGGGCGGCCGGATCACTGGTCACGTCGAGGAGGCCGGTGGCGACACGGTCGTCGAACCGGGCGAGGGGAGGGTGGTGGAGCACACGGTCGAGTCTAGGTCGGGTGTCCGAGAGGTGGCTCCGTGATGTCCCGGAGGGGGCCCTGACCACCGGGTCCGCCGGACGCACCGCAGCACGCTGCGCAAACGCGTTTTTGTACTGGCCCGGGAATCCGCTAGAGTTCAACACGTCGCCGGGACGCGGAAGCGGACCGAAACGACAGGCGGACGTAGCTCAGTTGGTAGAGCGCAACCTTGCCAAGGTTGAGGTCGCGAGTTCGAGCCTCGTCGTCCGCTCGTAGGAAGAAGGGGTCGTCCCGATCCCCTACACTCCTGGTGGAGTGGCCGAGAGGCGAGGCAACGGCCTGCAAAGCCGTCTACACGGGTTCAAATCCCGTCTCCACCTCCAAGGACGATTAGCTCAGCGGGAGAGCGCTTCCCTGACACGGAAGAGGTCACTGGTTCAATCCCAGTATCGTCCACTGGATCCTCGGATCCCGGATCTTCTAGAAGGTCCCACCCCGCGCGATTAGCTCAGCGGGAGAGCGCTTCCCTGACACGGAAGAGGTCACTGGTTCAATCCCAGTATCGCGCACTGTCCGTGACTCGCGGGTCACGGTCCGCGGACGATTAGCTCAGCGGGAGAGCGCTTCCCTGACACGGAAGAGGTCACTGGTTCAATCCCAGTATCGTCCACACCACCGGAAAGCCCCCGGCCGTCTCGAACGGCCGGGGGCTTTCGCGTGCTCAGCTGGAGAACAGCATGCGGCCGAAACTCTTGTGGCGGTGGTGGCCGTAGTGACCGTGGTCGCCGTGGTGCCCGCCGCCGTACGGAGCGCCCCACGCGGGGGCGGGCGGCGCGGCCGGGTAGGCCTGCGGCGGCGCGGGCGGCGGCGGGGCGGGCTGGGCCCACTGGCTCTCCAGGCGGGTCAGCGCCTCCAGCTCGCCGTAGTCGAGGAAGATGCCGCGGCAGCCGCTGCACTGCTCGATCTGGACGCCGTTGCGGTTGTAGGTGTGCATCGGCGCATGGCACTTCGGACACTGCATGGTCGGCTCAACTCCTCGCCGTTCGGTCCTGCTTCGTGTTTCCCCCGGATACGGACTCCGTCCGGCCCCGGGCGGTTGCAGCCTAGCCAGGATCCGCGGGCGTCCTCCCGGCGGGGACGGCGGGCATGCGTGCGCAGGCGTCGGCCAGGGCCTGTTCCACCTCGTCCAACCGGCGGCCGGCGTCGAGCGCCCCGGCCAGCGCCCGGGCCGCCGTCTGCACGGTGAGCGCGCGGGCCGGGACGTCCAGGGCGGGCCAGGGGTCACCGTCCCGGGGCACGGCGGGGCCGCCGGCCCGCCGGTACGCGGTCAGGAAACGCGTCCACTCGCCGGGCGGCAGGAGTCCGCAGGCGTACCAGGCGGCGGGGCGGGCGAGGTCCCAGGCCGGGGCGCCGGTGCCGAGGTCGTCCACGTCGATCAGCCGCCAGGGCCCGTCCGGGGCCGGATGCCGGACGAGCTGGCCGAGGTGCAGATCCCCGTGGCAGAGGGCCGCCGGGCCGGGCATCGGCGCCGCGGCCCGCGCCCAGGCGGGGAGGGCGGCCCAGGCGGCCAGGACGGGGCCGGCGGCCGCGCGGGCGGCCGTCCGGGGGGTGGCGCGCAGGGCCGCCCGGAGCCGGCCGACCGCGCGGGCGGCCTTCTCGGGGCCGCGCATCGGGGGGAGGCCCGCCGGTACGGGGGTGCGGTGCAGCCGGGCGAGGAGGGTGGCGGCGCACTCCCAGGGGGCCGCGTCCGGGTCGCCGGGGTCCACGGGGACGCCGTACGGCCAGCGCGTCACCAGCCGGTCGAGCAGGTGGGCCGGGGCGGGGGCGAGCGGGGGCAGGAACACGTCCGGGAGGCCGGCCGCCGTGGCGACGCGGCGGGCGAGGGCCGCGGGGCCGGTGCCCGGGGCATGGGCCTTGGCGACGCCGCCGGCGTGCCGTACGACGGTGGCGTCGGCGCGGTCGGCGAGGACGTCGCCGGGGCAGGCGCAGGGCGCGGCGGGTGCGTGCGGGTGGGCGGCGGCCCTGGCCTCCTCGGCCAGGGCGGCGATGAGGGGCGCGGCGTCCGCGGTGGCTGCCGTCGCGGTGGCTGTACGGGGGCGGGTGCGCGCGGCTGCGGGTGCCGGTGCGTCGGCGTTCGGGTCTGCGGTCAAGGGGGCCTCGGGAGCGGTGGGGTGATGGGCCGAGCGTACGGGGCGGGGACTGAGGCGGGGCCACGGGCACGGGAGCGGGACAGGGACCGAGACGGGGGACGGGGGTGGGCGCGCCGCTCGCGCCGACGCGGGGGCGCGTGCGGGCGGTGGCGCGGTGCGGGTGCAGCGGTCCTGCGGCCGGGGCGGGGCGTACGGGACGGACGGCCGCCGCGCGGGTGTACGGGCGCCCCGGAGGTGCCGGCCGGGCAGCGGTTTCTCCCCCGGGTGCCGGAAAGGCTGATGCCGGCGCAGCTCCCCAGCTGCGCCGGCATCGTTGCCGTCCGCCGCACCCCCGTCCCCACGGGGTTTCATGGATCGATGTCCCTGCCCGGACCGCTCTTCCGGGCCTGGGGTCGCCGCTCAGCGCCCCAGCATCGCACCCACGGACGACGCTTGTGTGGCCACCGTCTCCCAGCCGTCGAAGACGAGCAGGAGCAGGGCCGCCAGGGGGAGGGCCATGAGTGTCGCCACCAGCGGGTGGCGACGGCCCGTGTGACGGGTGGCGGACGCGGTGCGTTCCGGTGCCGTCCGGGCCATGGCTCCTCTCCTGACCGATTCGGTTGTCGTTGGCAGCGGCGGGTGTCTGAGCTCGGGGGACGAGTGCGCGCACCCGCCGCTTGACCACAAATCTAGGCGCGCGGCACCCACGCGGCGTCATGCCCTCGTACCGATTGCCGGGCCTCCGGGAGGATGAGCCGCCACCTGCGGACTACTCCCCTGGGTGGAGACGTGTACACGAGGATCGGGGACATCCCGGAGGGGCCGCCCGCCGTGTCCGTCATTTCGGAAGCGTCCGGCGGACCGGAAGGAGTGACTTCGATCACTGGGAAGGGGGCCCGGGAGGGGCCCGTGGACGCGGCGCGGCCCGGGGGCCGGACGCACGCGCGGGCCGTCGGCGGCGGTCGGCCGCCGGACCCGCCACCTGCTGTCCCGCCTTCCCGCCCAGGTGCAATTCCCCTTCGGATCCAGCCGGTTGGGGTGGGCACTGGCGTGAAGTCGCCGTCGGGCACGGCCTGCTGACCGCGGTTCACCTCGGTGCGGCGGCCCGCACAATCCGACCGGGCGAGAGGGCGCGGCCTCTGCGCGCGGGCGGCCGTGGAAACGTAAGCTGTGGCACGTCAAAGGGACCGGGCAGCGGGGATGAACATGGCGATGATGCGCCTGAGGCGCGAGGACCCGCGCGTCGTCGGCTCGTTCAGGCTTCACCGACGGCTCGGCGCGGGCGGGATGGGCGTGGTCTACCTCGGCTCCGACAAGAAGGGGCAGCGGGTCGCGCTGAAGGTCATCCGGCCGGACCTGGCGGAGGACCAGGAGTTCCGTTCGCGGTTCGCGCGCGAGGTGTCCGCCGCCCGGCGCATCCGGGGCGGCTGCACGGCCCGGCTGGTCGCGGCCGACCTGGAGGCCGAGCGTCCCTGGTTCGCCACCCAGTACGTGCCCGGCCCCTCCCTGCACGACAAGATCGCCGACGAGGGCGCGCTCTGCGCGGCGGACACGGCGGCGATCGGCGCGGCCCTGTCCGAGGGACTGGTCGCCGTCCACGAGGCCGGTGTCGTCCACCGCGACCTGAAGCCCTCCAACATCCTGCTGTCCCCCAAGGGGCCGCGGATCATCGACTTCGGCATCGCCTGGGCCACCGGTGCCTCCACGCTCACCCACGTCGGGACCGCGGTCGGCTCCCCCGGCTTCCTCGCTCCCGAGCAGGTCCGCGGCGCGGCCGTCACCCCGGCCACCGACGTCTTCTCCCTGGGCGCGACCCTGGCGTACGCCTCGACTGGCGACTCGCCCTTCGGGCACGGCAGTTCCGAGGTCATGCTGTACCGGGTGGTGCACGAGGAGGCGCAGCTCTTCGGCGTGCCGGACGCGCTGGCCCCGCTGATCCGGGCCTGCCTGGCCAAGGACCCCGAGGAGCGGCCCAGCACGTTGCAGCTCTCGCTGCGGCTGAAGGAGATCGCCGCCCGGGAGGCGCAGGGCCTGGACGGCGTACGGCCGCCCGCGCCGCGTGCCGCGGAGGCGGACCGGCCCACCGGACGGCTCGTCGACACCTACCCCGAGCAGCAGCGCACCCAGCGGCGTACCGCACCCGGTACGCCGCCGCCGCGTCGGGGCACGCCGGCCCGGGGCGGGGTGCCGTCCAGGGGCGGGCGCGGCGACGTGCCGTCCCGTGGCGGCTCCGCCCCGCGCGGCGGCGCAGCCGCACGGCCGGGCAGGGCGCGTCCCACTCCGGTGCCGCGCGGCGGCCCGCGCTCCGGTGGTGGCCGGCCCGCTCCGCGCGGCGGTTCCGGGCGGCGGCCGGCGGGGCGCGTGCCGCGGCCGGCCAATCCCCGGCTGCTGCGGCAGCGGCTGTTCGTGTTCGTGGTGGTGACGCTGCTGGTGGCGCTCGGCATCGCGCTGGCCCAGGGCTGCCAGGGCCCGGCGCGCGGGCTCGGGGACGACGTCCGGCGGCAGCGGCAGGCGCAGCCGGTCGAGGCCTCGCGGGACGGCGCCGCCCTGCCGTCGGCCCAGGCGCCGTCGACGCCGGGTCACGACACCGGCTCCTGAGCGCCGGCCCTTCGCCGGGTCGGCCGCCGGTCAGGCTCCCGGCCGGCCCGTGGCCACCGCGTAGAACGCGACCGCGGCCGCCGCCCCCACGTTGAGCGAGTCGACGCCGTGGGCCATCGGGATGCGGACCCGTTCGTCGGCGGCGGCCAGCGCCCGGGCGGACAGCCCGTCGCCCTCCGCGCCCAGCATCAGCGCCACCCGGTCCATCCGGTGCGGGGCCGCGTCGTCCAGGGTGACGGCCTGGTCGTCCGGGGTGAGCGCGAGCAGGGTGAAACCGGCCTCGCGGACGGTCTCCAGATCCCGCGGCCAGCTCTCCAGCCGGGCGTACGGCACCGAGAAGACCGCTCCCATGGAGACCTTGACGCTCCGCCGGTAGAGCGGGTCGGCGCAGTCGGGCGACAGGAGTACGGCGTCCATGCCGAGGGCCGCCGCCGAGCGGAAGATCGCGCCGATGTTGGTGTGGTCGTTCACCGCCTCCATGACCACCACCCGGCGGGCGGTGCGGAGCAGTTCGCCGGCCGCCGGCAGCGGCTTGCGCCGCATGGAGGCGAGGGCGCCGCGGTGCACGTGGTAGCCGGTGACCCGTTCGGCGAGCTCGGGGCTGACGGCGTACACCGGGGCCGGGCTCTCGTCGATGACGTCGCGCATGGCGTCGACCCACTTGGCCGAGAGCAGCATCGACCGCATCTCGTAGCCGGCTTCCCCGGCTCTGCGGATGACCTTCTCGCCCTCGGCGATGAACAGGCCCTCGGCGGGTTCCCGCCTGCGGCGCAGTTCGACGTCGGTCAGACCGGTGTAGTCGCTCAGGCGCGGGTCGTCGGGATCCTCGACGGTGATGAGATCGGCCACGGGGTGCTACTGCCTCGTCCTGGGTGTGGTGCCAACGGCTCGGAAGGGGTCGCGTCACCCCGGGTCACGCGTGATCAGGCGGTGGGTTCGGGGCCTACCCGGACGACCTCGCCGACGACGATGACCGCCGGCGGCCGCACGTCCTCGGCCCGTACCGTCTCGGCGACCGTGGCCAGGGTGGCGTCCACGCGGCGCTGGGCGGCGGTGGTCCCCTCCTGGACCAGGGCCACCGGGGTCTGCGGCGGTCTGCCGTGCGCGACGAGCGTGTCGGCGATCTTGCCGATCTTGTCGACGCCCATGAGGATCACCAGGGTGCCGGTGAGCCCGGCCAGCGCGCGCCAGTCGACCAGGGACCGTTCGTCGTCAGGGGCCACGTGCCCGCTGACCACGGTGAACTCGTGGGCGACCCCGCGGTGGGTGACCGGGATGCCGGCCGCGCCCGGCACCGAGATGGAGCTGGAGATGCCGGGGACGACCGTGCACGGGATGCCGGCTTCGGTGAGCGCCTGGAGTTCCTCCATGCCCCGCCCGAAGACGTACGGGTCGCCGCCCTTGAGCCGGACGACCGCCTTGCCCTGCTTGGCGTGCTCGATGAGCGCGTTGTTGATGGCCTCCTGGGCCATGTACCGGCCGTACGGGATCTTCGCCGCGTCGATCACCTCGACGTGCGGCGGGAGTTCGGCCAGCAGGTCGCGCGGGCCGAGGCGGTCGGCGATGACGACGTCCGCCTCGGCGAGGAGGCGCCGGCCGCGGACCGTGATCAGGTCGGGGTCGCCGGGGCCGCCGCCGACCAGGGCCACGCCCGGCGTGCGGGTGCGGTGGTGCGGGGCGACCAGGGTGCCGTCGCGCAGGCCCGCCACGACCGCGTCGCGGATGGCGGCGGTGTGGCGCGGGTCGCGGCCCCGCGCGTTCGTGGTGAGCACGGCGACGGTGACGCCCTCGCTGTGGCCGGTCGCCGGGGTCCAGGCCGTCGCCCGGTCGGCGTCGTCGGCGCGGACGCACCAGACGCGGTGCCGCTCGCTCTCGGCGGAGGCCCGGGCGTTGGCCTCGGGGTCGCTGGTGGCGACGAGGGCGTACCAGGCGTCGGCGAGGTCGCCGTCCTCGTACCCGCGCCGCACCCAGGTGATCTCACCCGTGTCCGCCATGGCCTCGACGGACGGGGTGGCCTCGGGCGAGACGAGCACGATGTCCGCACCCGCCGCGATGAGCGCCGGCAGACGCCGCTGCGCCACCTGACCGCCGCCGAGGACGACCACGCGGCGGCCGGAGAGGCGGAGGCCTACGGGGTAGGCGGGGTGTTCGGCCATGCGGTACGGCTCCTCGGGCAGCGGTGGGAGAAGGGCGCGCCGCACCTTCGGAGCGGCCCTGACGTGCGGATTTTATGCCGCGGACGCAGCAGGCGGCAGGGGGGTCCGGCACCTGGGCACCGGACCGCCCCGCGGGCGGCGGCTACTTCTCGGTGACTCCCGCCGAATCGAACGTCGCCACCTCGTGCATGGCCCGGGCCGCGCTCTGCACGAGCGGCAGCGCGAGCAGCGCGCCGGTGCCCTCGCCGAGGCGCAGGTCGAGGTCGACCAGCGGGCGCAGGCCCAGCTTGTTCAGGGCCGCCACGTGGCCGGGCTCGGCGCTGCGGTGACCGGCGATGCAGGCCGCGAGCACCTCGGGCGCGATGGCGCGGGCGACGAGCGCAGCGGCACCGGCGCTGACGCCGTCCAGGATCACCGGGGTCCGCAGCGAGGCCCCGCCGAGCAGCAGGCCGACCATGGCCGCGTGCTCGAAGCCGCCGATGGCCGAGAGCACGCCGATCGGATCGGCCGGGTCCGGCTGGTGGAGCTCCAGGGCGCGGCGGACCACCTCGGTCTTGCGGGCCAGCGTCTCGTCGTTGATGCCCGTGCCGCGGCCGGTCACCTCCGCCGGGTCGGCGCCGGTGAAGACGGAGATCAGCGCGGCGGAGGCGGTGGTGTTGGCGATGCCCATCTCACCGGTGAGCAGCGCCTTGTTGCCGGCCGCCACCAGGTCGCGGGCGGTCTCGATGCCCACCTCGATGGCCGCCTTGGCCTCCTCGCGGGACATCGCGGGCCCGGCGGTCATGTCGGACGTGCCGCCGCGGATCTTGCGCGGCAGCAGGCCCGGGGTGGCCGGGAGGTCGGCGACGACACCGACGTCCACGACGCACACCTCGGCGCCGACCTGGTTGGCGAAGGCGTTGCAGACGGCTCCCCCGCCGAGGAAGTTGGCCACCATCTGGGCGGTGACCTCCTGCGGCCAGGGGGTGACGCCCTGGGCGTGCACGCCGTGGTCGCCGGCGAAGATGGCGACGGCCGCGGGCTCCGGGATCGGCGGCGGGCACTGCCGGGACAGCCCGGACAGCTGTGCGGAGATGATCTCCAGCATGCCGAGCGCACCGGCCGGCTTGGTCATGCGCTTCTGGCGTTCCCAGGCTTCGCCGAGGGCCTTGGCGTCGAGTGGGCGGATCTGGGCGACGGTCTCGGCGAGCAGGTCGTGGGGTTCCTCTCCGGGCAGGGCGCGGCGGCCGTACGTCTCCTCGTGCACCACCCAGGACAGGGGGCGCCGCTTGGACCAGCCGGCCTGCATCAGCTCGGGCTCGTCCGGGAACTCGTCGACGTACCCGACACACAGGTAGGCGACGACCTCCAGGTGCTCGGGCAGGCCGAGCGCGCGGACCATCTCCCGCTCGTCGAAGAAGCTGACCCAGCCGACGCCGAGCCCTTCGGCGCGGGCGGCCAGCCAGAGGTTCTCCACCGCGAGCGCCGAGGAGTAGGGCGCCATCTGCGGCTGGGTGTGACGGCCGAGGGTGTGGCGGCCGCCGCGGGTGGGGTCGGCGGTGACGACGATGTTGACCGGGGTGTCGAGGATGGCCTCGATCTTCAGTTCCTTGAACTGCTTCGCCCGGCCCTTCGGCAGCGACTTGGCGTACGCCTCGCGCTGCCGCACCGCCAGTTCGTGCATCGTCCGCCGGGTCTCGGCGGACCGGATGACGACGAAGTCCCAGGGCTGCGAGTGGCCCACGGACGGCGCGGTGTGCGCCGCCTCCAGGACCCTGAGCAGCACCTCGTGCGGGATGGGGTCGGCGCGGAAGCCGTTGCGGATGTCCCGGCGCTCGCGCATCACCTTCAGGACGGCCTCGCGCTCCGCGTCGGCGTACCCGGGGGCGGCCGGTCCCGCGGGCCGCGGCGGTTCCGGCGCGGCGGCCGTCTCCTCCTGGTCGGCGGCGGTGGTCGGGAGGTCCTCCGCGTGCTGGACGACGCCGGGACCGGGCTCCGCGTCCGGCGCGGCGGCCGGCTCGCCCTCGCGGGGCGCGGGCACCGGGGCGACCGGCACCGGCTGCGCCTGCGGGCCCTGCGGACCCTCCGCCCGGGGCGTTTCCGGCACCGTCCCGTCCTCCGTCGCCCGCGCCGGGAACACCTCCGCGGGCAGCACGAGCGGCTGCGGCGGGGTGGGCGCCAGGTGCGGGGTGGTGGGCACCTGGCCCTCGACCGGCACGAACCGCCCGAGCGGCTGCTCCTGGAGCGGCACGGCCTGGGGGCCGGGGCCGGAGGGCACGGCCTGCTCCGGCTGGGGCGCGTCCGCCACGGGCTGCGGTTCGGCGGCGGCCTGCGCGGGCTCCGTCACGGGTTCCGGACCGGCGGCGGCCGGTGCCTGCGGCGGGAGCTGCGCACCGGCGGGCGGCGCCGCTTCGGTGGTGACCGGTGCCGCCTCGGTGGCGGGCTCGGGGCCGGGTGCGGGGGCGGTGTCAGGGGACGGTGCGGGTGCGGGGGCGGTGTCAGCAGCGGTCGGTGCGGGGACGGCCGGGGCGTCGGTGCCGGCCGGCTGGGGCTGCGGCTGGGCCACGGCGGGCGCGGCCTGGGCATCGGCGGGCTGCGGCGCGTTCGCGGCGGCGAGCTGCGGGCCCTGCGGCTGGAGCGCGGCGGGCTCGGGCGCCGCCACGGTTGCGGTCCCGGTCTCGGCACCGGCGGGCTGGGCCGGCACGGTGTCCTGGGCCACGCCGCCGACGGCGGCCTCGGCCTGCGGTGCCTCGGCGACGGCCGCCGGTACGGCCCGCGGCGCCTCGGGGGCGGGCGGCTGGGGTGCCTCGGGGGCGGCGGCCTCCTGGTCCTGCGCGGCGGGCCGGGCGGCCGGTACGGCACCGTCGACGCCCGGGGCGTGCTGCCCCGGGTGAGCCGGGACAGCGGCGTCGGCGACCTGGCCGGTGTCCTGCGGGACGGGCTCCACGGCAGGGGCGGGCTGCTCGGCAACCGGGGCGGGCGGGGCCTGGTCCTGGCCGGCAGCCGGCCCGGGGGACGCGACCGGGCCCTGGACGGCGACGGCGGCCGGGGTCACGTCGGCCGCCTGCGCCGGGGCGGCACCGGGGGCCTGCACGGGCTCCGCGGGGTGGCCGGGCCCGGCGGCCGGGGCGGCGCCTTCCGGGTGGACGGCTGCCGCGACCTGCGCCTGTTCCGCGGGCTGGGCGGGCTGGGCGCCTTCCGCGGGCGGCGCGGCCACCACGGGCTGCGTGCCCTCCGCGGGCTGCACGGCCGTCGCGGGCTGCACGACTTCCGCGGGCACGGCGGGCTCGACCGGCTGAGTCGCCTCGACCGGCGCGCTCGCCTCGACGGACTCGGCGGCGGAGGCAGGCTCGGCGGCCGGGGCGGGCTCGGCGGCCGGAACCGGCTCGGTGACCGGCACCGGCTGATCGGCCTCGGTCACCGGCTGAACCGCTTCGGCCACCGGCTGGGCCACCTCGGTCGCCTGCTGCGCCGCTTCGGCCACCACCGGGGCGGTCTCGACCACCACCGGAGCGTCGGCGGCGGTCTCCGTGCCCGGAGCCGCCTGCGCCACCTGTACCGCCTGCGCGCCGTCCGTGGTCTGCTCGGTCACGGTCGCGTCCGGCACCGCCTCGGCCTGCTGCTCGGGGCCCTGCACGGCGGCGGGCTCCTCGGCGTCCGCCGCGGTCCCGGCCTCGCCGGACGACTCCGCGACCGGGGCGGCCTCGGCCTCCGCCTGCCCGGCCTCCTCGCCCGCGGCCACCGCGACGCCCTCCGTCACGGCCACCTCGGGCCGCGATGCCTCGGACACGGTCCCGCCCTCGGTCACGGCCTCGCCGGCCTGCGGCGCCTCCGTCACGCCGGCGGCGTCGCCCGTGTCCGTACCGCCCTGGTCCTGCGGGGTCTCGACCCGTCCTTCCCGGACGGCGTCGGCGCCCTGACCCGCGGGCGCGGTGTACACGCCGTCGTGGCCGTGGAGCGGCTGCATCCCGTCGTGGCCGTGCACGACGGGCACCTCACCGGTGTCGCCGGACCCGCTCCCGGCCGCCGCCTGGTGCGCGAGGCGCGCCATCGCGGCCTGGGCGGCGTCGGCCGGCTCGGCGACCGGGGCCGGACCAACCGTTTCGGCAGCCGGGGCCGGAGCCACCGCCGGGGCAGCGCCCCAGGGCGCCGCGCTCTGCGGGGTCATCTCGCGCAGCGGCTGGGCGTCGAGGTACTCGGGCACGGGGGCGGGGGCGGGCACCGCGGGCTGGCGTACCGGCGCTCCGGCGGGGCCGCGGTCGGCGAGGGAGCGGACCGGGCTCGCGGCGGCGTTCGGGATCGGCGGGCCGGGGTGCAGCGGGCGGCGCGGTGCCTGCGCGGCGGCCGTCGGGTCGTGCGGCGCCGAGAGGATGGGGGACGGCGGCACCGAGGCCGGGCCGGAGTCGGGCAGGCGGACGCCGCCGAGGTCGACGGACCCGGTGTCGCGGCCGGACGTCTCGTGCGGGCCGGGCTGGTGCACGGCTTCCACCACCGGTTCCGGGGCGGGTGGCGGCACCTCGTTGCCCCACGCGCCCTGGGCACCCGGCAGCAGCAGGTCTTCGTCCTCGGCGGGCGCCTCGGAGAGGTAGGCGTACGCACCGTGCGCGGGGGCGCCCGGCTGCTCCACCATGCCTGCGCTCTCCGGCTGCCCCTCGCCCGGGACCTGGCCGGTGTCCGTCATGCGTACCCCTCGCCCATCGGTTGATGCTCCTACGACCAGCTCGCCCGGAACGGCGCACCGACCGCCCCGCCGTGAAGAACGAGCGTCCGTGCCCAGCGGCACGAACGACCCGCCGGAAAAGGCGACAAAGCCATTCAGTGGCATTGTCCCGGCCGTTCCGCCGTCGCGACAGCATGATCCGCGACAGTCCGCTGTGGACTGCGCCACGTTGCGCGTCCTCCGGTTCACCGCCGTACCACACCCGCGCCAAAACGGGCGCGCGTTCCGGACATTGGCGAACGAAGTTCGGGCCGCCGGTGCGGTGCAACGATCGGCCAGCCTACCGCGCGCGGTACGACAACCGGATCACGGGGCGCGATCGGGAAGGACGCCGCTGAGCAGGAACGCGACGCTCCGCTCGGTCTCCGTCCAGGCCCGGGTGTCGAGTTCGACGGCCTGGAGCAGGGCGCACTGGACGCGGTAGCCGTGCTCGGTGAGGTCGCGGCCGACGCGTTCGGCCGCGTCCCGGGTCATCGCGTGCGTGACGATGCGCTGCGGGCGCCGGTCGGCGACCGCGGAGACGACGGCCGGTCCCCCGCCGCCGACCCGTACGACGTCGGGCTCGGGCAGGTATTCGAGGACGTGCGGGGCGCTGCCGCGGACGACCTGGAGCTGGACGCCGGAGCGGCGCGCGGCTCCTTCGGCGCGGGCGCAGGCGGCCGGGTCGTGGTCGACGGCGATGACGGCCGCGCCGGCCCGCGCGGCCTCGGCGGCGAACGCGCCGGAGCCGCAGCCGATGTCCCACACCAGGTCCCCGACCCGGGGCCCGAGGCGGGCCAGTTGGGCGGAGCGCAGCAGTTCCGTCTCGCCCTCGCCGAGGCCGCCGTCCGGTCCGGCGCCGTAGGTCTCGTCGGGCTGCACCCAGCCGCGCGGGCCGGCGGCGGGGTCGCGCCCGGCGAACCAGCCGCCGTCCTCCGCCGGGCCGGCCGGGCCGCCGATGACGATCACCACGTTGGGGTCGCGCCAGGTGTGGTCGGCGGCCTTCTCGGAGGTGACGACGCTCACCTGCTCGCGCTCGGTGCCGAGTTCCTCGCAGATGACGAAGGTGCGGTGGACGCCCTCCAGCAGCAGGCCCAGCTCGGCGGGGCCGGCGCCCGGCGCGGTGAGGACGGCGACCTTGGGGTGGGCGCGGCAGACGTTCACGGCCCGGCGCAGGGTGCGCGGGTGGGCGACGACGACCTGGGCGTCGTCCCAGGGCATGCCAGCGCGGGCGAAGGCGGCGGCCACGGCGGAGACGGCGGGGACGACCTCGACCTCCAGGCCGAACTCGGGGGCCCGCAGGCTCCGTACGACGCCGAAGAATCCGGGGTCCCCGTCGGCGAGCACGACGGCGGTGCCGCGGTGGGCGGCGATGCGCCGGGCGGCCAGGGCGAGGCTGCCGAGGCGGATGCGCTCGGCCGCCGGGGGCACTTCGGGCAGCGTCAGGTGGTGGGCGGCGCCGGCCACGAGGGTGGCGGCTCCCAGGGCGGATCGTGCCGCTTCGGTCAGCGGCGAGCCGTCCCAGCCGATCACCGTGACCCGGTCGGCCATCGTCGTCAGTCTCCTGGGGTTCTGCTCGGGTCCTCGGCCGAAGAGGTCTGCGGGGAGGGTTCTTCGGGAGGAGGGCGGGGAGGGGCGCGCGGTGGGGCAAGGCGCCCGGGCGGGCTCCGTGAGGGTACCTGGTGCGGCCGGGTGTTCCTCGCCCGCTCGCTCAGTTCCAGTCCGAGTACGCGCTGAGACCCGTGTCGGCCGGCGACTCGCCGGCTCCGGCCAGGTCCTCCGGCAGCAGGCTCCAGACGATGACGTCCGTGCGCGTCTCGGTCCAGGTCCCGCCGTCGGTCCTGGTGCGGGCTATCCAGGCGTTGCGCAGGACGCCCTCGCTGATGCAGCCGATCTTCTGGGCCACCTGCTGGGAGGCGGTGTTGCCGGCGGCGGTGCGCAGTTCGAGCCGCTCGAACCCCCGGTGGTGGAAGAGCCACTGGGCGATGGCCAGGGCGGCTTCGGAGGCGTAGCCCTCGCCGCGCGCCCAGGGTGCGGTGACGTAGGCGATCTCGCTGGAGCGGACCCGCCAGTCCGTGTTCTTCAGGTGCACGACGCCCACGAGCCGCTGGGTGAGGAACTCGGTGACCGCGAGGACGATGCCGCGGCCCCCCGCGCGTTCGGCCGGGGCGAACCCGGTGATCCACTCGCGGGCGTCGGCCCCGGTGTAGGGGTGGGGCACGGTGGTCCAGGCGACGACCTGCTCGTCGTTCATCATGTCGGCCAGCGCGGGCCCGTCGTCCTCGTCGAGGGGACGCAGCACCAACCGCTCCGTGCTGATGGAGACGTTGGGGAAGGTGCTCGTCATGCGCCGCTCCGTAACCTTCGGAATGTCTTGGGAGACCGTCAGGACCGTCGGGCCTGCCGAACTGCCCAGCATGCAGCATGGGACCCCCCGACCGCACAACGGGGTCCGCGCCCCGTGAGGGTGCGGACCCCGTGCGTCACCGGGCGTCCTGCGTTCCGGCCGGGTGCGTCCGGCCGGGTGCGATCAGAAGGAGGGGATGACCGAGCCCTGGTACTTGTCCTCGATGAACTTCTTGACCTCGGGCGAGGTGAGGAGCTTGGCGAGCTTCTTGACCCGCGGGTCGTTCTCGTTGCCCTTCTTCACGGCGAGGAAGTTGCCGTAGGGGTTGTTCTGCGGGGACTCCAGGACGAGGGCGTCCGCGGCGGGCTTCAGACCGGCGGAGATGGCGTAGTTGCCGTTGACCACGGCCGCGTCCACGTCGTCCAGGGAGCGCGGGGTCTGGGCCGCCTCGACCTCCTTGAACTTGAGGTCCTTGGGGTTCTTGGTGATGTCCTGCGGGGTGGCCTCGTTGCCGACACCGTCCTTGAGGGTGATGAGCCCGTTGGCGGCGAGCAGCTTCAGGGCGCGGGCCTCGTTGACGGCGTCGTTCGGGACGGCGACGGTCGCCCCGTTCTTGAGGGCGTCGGCCTTCTTGACCTTGTGGGAGTAGAGGCCGAGCGGCTCCAGGTGCACCGTGACGACGGGCACGATGTGGGTGCCGCGCTTGCTGTTGAAGTCGTCGAGGTACGGCTGGTTCTGGAAGTAGTTCGCACCGACCGAGCCGTCCTCGGTCGCCGTGTTGGGCGTGATGTAGTCGGTGAACTCCTTGACCTCCAGGTCGAGGCCCGCCTTCTTCGCCAGCTTGTCCTTGACGAAGTTCAGGATCTCGGCGTGCGGGGTGGGGCTCGCGGCGACGACCAGGGGACCGCTGGTGTCGGTGGAGGCGGAGTCCTTGTCGGAGCCGCAGGCGGTCAGCCCGAGGGCGAGGGCTCCGGCGGCGAGGACGGCGGTGGTGAGCTTGGCGGTGTTACGCACGAAAAGTGCCTTTCCTTATGGGTGGTGCGACCCCGTGTACGGGTGAACGGGGAATCCGGGGAGTGCTCAGGCGAGCTTGCCGATGTCGCCCGCCGCCGGCTCCTTCGCCTTCAGCAGGCGGAGCTTCGGGGCGGGGCCGGACCGGCCGCCGCGGCTGTGCAGGGAGCGGGCGGCGAAGTCGCCGGCGAACTGGATGAGGGAGATGACGACGGCGAGGATCGCCACGGTGATCCACATCAGCTGGGTCTCGAAGCGCTGGTAGCCGTAGCGGACGGCGAGGTCGCCGAGGCCGCCGCCGCCGACCGTGCCGGCCATGGCGGAGTAGCCGATGAGGGCGATGATCGTCGTGGTGGTGCTGGCGATCAGCGAGGGCAGGGCCTCGGGGACGAGGACCTTGCGGACGATCGTCCAGGTGTTGCCGCCCATGGACTGCACGGCCTCGACGAGCCCGTGGTCCACCTCGCGGACGGCCGTCTCGACCAGGCGGGCGAAGAAGGGGATGCCGCCGATGGCGAGCGGCACGATCGCGGCGGTGGTGCCGATCGTGGTCCCGGTCACCCAGCGGGTGAAGCTCATCAGGGCGACCATCAGGATGATGAACGGCATGGACCGGCCGACGTTCACGATCTGGCCGATCACCTTGTTGGCGACCACGTTCTGGAGCAGGCCGCCCCGGTCCGTGAGGACGAGGAGGACGCCGAGCGGAAGGCCGGCGACGACGGCGATCAGGGTGGACCAGAGCACCATGCTGAACGTCTCGGAACACGCCTGCGACAGCAGCGGCTGCATCTCCGACCAGGTCACTTGGCACCTTCTTTCACCAGCGGGGCCTCCTGGCCCACCACGTCGATCTGCAGGCCCTGCTCGCGCAGGAACCCGACCGGCACCACGTTGTCCTCGTAGCGGCCGGGCAGCTCGATGCGCATCCGGCCGACCTGGAGCCCGCCGACGGTGTCGATGGCGGCGCCGAGGATCGAGATGTCGATGTTGTAGGTGCGGGCGAGCTGGGAGATCACCGGCTGGGTGGCCGCCTCGCCGTGGAAGGTGACGTCGACGACGGTCCGGTCGGCGTCGGCGGCCTCGCCGCCCACCGGGAACAGCGCGGCGGCCAGTTCCGAGCCGGGGGTGGCCAGCAGCTCGCTGACCGTGCCGGACTCCACGATCCGGCCCCGCTCCATGAGGGCGGCGGAGTCGCAGATCGACTTCACGACGTCCATCTCGTGGGTGATGAGCAGGACGGTCAGGCCGAGCTGGCGGTTCAGGTCGCGCAGCAGCTGGAGGATCGAGCGGGTGGTCTCCGGGTCGAGGGCGCTCGTGGCCTCGTCGGAGAGCAGCACCTTGGGGTCGCCGGCGAGGGCGCGGGCGATGCCGACGCGCTGCTTCTGGCCGCCGGAGAGCTGGGCCGGGTAGGCCTTGGCCTTGTCGGCGAGGCCGACGAGGTCGAGCAGCTCCAGCGCCTTGCGGGAGCGCTCCTTGCCGGACGTGCCGAGGATCTCCAGGGGCAGCTCGACGTTGTCCTGGACGGTGCGCGAGGACAGCAGGTTGAAGTGCTGGAAGACCATGCCGATCCGGCTGCGGGCCCGGCGCAGCTCCCGGCCGGCGCGCGGGCCGCGGCCGACCAGGGCGGTGAGGTCCTGCCCGGCGACGGTCACGGTGCCGGAGGTGGGGCGCTCCAGCAGGTTGACGCAGCGGATGAGGGAGGACTTGCCGGCACCGGACTGGCCGATGACACCGAAGACCTCGCCTTCGCGGACGTGGAGGTCGACGCCGTCGAGGGCGGTGACCTCACGGCCGCGGGAGCGGTAGACCTTGGTCAGGCCCGAGGTGGTGATCACGTGGGTTTCCGTCACTGTCGAGTGCGCGGGCGTGGGTGTGCCCGGGCACGGTGCGTTTCGTGCGTTCGTTCAGGGACGCGGCACGGTTCTCGGGGTGGCGGTGGTACCGGGGAGAACGTCGTGTGCGCGCGGCGGCCTTCGGTCGCGTACGGCCGGACTCGGACGCCGGACGGGCCGCGGCTCTCGCTTCGGGGCGCGAGGCTCGGTTGGTGCGGGGGCCCTCTAGAAGGCGCACATTCGACACGGACACATACAACGAGCACCGGGCGTGCGGGTCGCCTCGGTCGCAAGGGTGCGGCTGCTCGTCGTGGTCATGCGCTCAGTAAAGCAGACCGGCGCTCCCGCCCCGACGCCGCCGTCCGCATACTGGACGGCCGCGGACAACGGTGTCCGGGTCTCAGTCCCGGACGGCGATCTCCACTCCGGCGTCGGTGGCCAGTACGGACAAGGCCGACAGGTCCCTCACCACCAGGTCGGCGTCCAGCTCGGCCGCCGGGTGGGTTGTGGCCAACGCCACGGTCGTCATGCCGGCCGCGCGGCCCGCGCGCAGTCCGGCGGGGGCGTCCTCGAAGACCACGCAGTGGGCCGGGTCCACGCCGAGCCGGCGAGCGGCGAGCAGATAGGGCTCGGGGTCGGGCTTGCCGCGGGTGACGTCGTCCGCCGTGACCAGCGACTTGGGGGTGATGCCGACGGCGCCGAGACGGGCCTCGGCCAGGCGCCGGGTGGCGGAGGTGACCACGGCCCAGCGGTCGGCCGGCAGCGCGTCCAGGAACTCCCGGGTGCCCGGCAGCAGGCGCACGCCCCCGTTCGCCACGTCCTCGACCTCGAGCTGCTCGACCCGGGCGACCGCCTCCGGCACCAGGCGGGCCGGCAGCAGGTCGCCGACTATCCCGACGGCGGTGCGTCCGTGCAGCTCCACGCGGGCGAACGCCTCGGCGGTGATCCCGTACTCCCCGGCCCAGCGGGTCCAGCAGCGCTCGACGGAGTCGAGGGAGGAGACGAGGGTGCCGTCGTTGTCGAACAGGAGGGCGTGCGCGTGGATCGTCATGCTCCCGACCCTACGGGGTACGCCGGGGGCGGCGGCCGCCGCCCGTTTCGGCCGTAATAGGGTCACCGCATGCTCAATGCCCTGACGCTGGTGACCGGTGTCGCCGCGCTGCTGCTCGCCGCCTGGTGCGGCTGGGCCGCCCACCGTGACCAGCCGACGAAGGACTGGCACTTCATCGGCATGGCCGTGGTGTCGCTGCTGGCCCTCGTCCAGCTGGTGACCGGGTTCGTGCAGCTCGCGCGGGGCGAGAAGCCGGAGCAGGGCACGACGATCTTCGTGTCGTATCTGCTGGGCGCGTTCGCCTGTGTGCCGGCGGCCGGCTTCATGTCGCTGGCCGAGCGGTCCCGTTGGGGCTCGCTGACGGTCGCCGCGGGCGGCGTGGTGCTGGCCGTCCTGGAAGTACGGCTCTACGACATCTGGGGAGGCTGAGGTGACGACGGTGCGGGAGAAGCCGGCCCGCCTGATCAGCGGGCCGGGCATTCTGCTGGTCTGGCTGTACGGCGTGATGGTGGTCGGCGCGGTGTCGCGGTCCGTGTACCAGATCGCGACGGAGTTCGACCGGGCACCGCTCGCGTACACGTTGTCGGCCGTGGCCGGCGTGGTCTACGCGTTCATCACGTACACCCTGGTCCGGGGCGGCGAGACGGCCCGCAGGGCGGCGCTGGTGTGCTGCGCCGCCGAGCTGGCGGGCGTGCTGGTGGTCGGCACCTGGACGCTGGTGGAACCGTCGGCGTTCCCGGACGCGACCGTGTGGTCCCGCTACGGGATGGGCTACGTCTTCATCCCGGTGCTGCTGCCCCTCTCCGCGCTGTACTGGCTGCGCAAGGCGCGCGCCGGGCGGGCCGCCTGAGCGGACGCCGGCCCCGGCGCGCCCCCGGGAGGGCGCGTCCGGCTCAGGCCGTGGCGGCGTAGTCCCCCGCCCGCTTCTCCAGGATGATCATCTCCACGCCGTCGGCGCCCTGCTGCCGGCCCACCGTCTCGTAGCCGGAGCGGCGGTACAGGCGGAGGTTGCCCTCGCTGCGGTGGCCGGTGAAGAGGCGGAACCGGGTGGCGCCCCGCTCCCCGGCGAGCGCCCCCTCGGCCGCGCGCAGCAGGCGGGCGCCGATGCCGTGGCCCTGGAGCCGCGGGTGGACGCAGAGCCCGCCGATGGCCGCCGCGCCGTCCTCGGACACCTTGCCGCGCACCGAGCCGACCACCTCGTCGCCGAGCCGGGCGACGAACACGCAGTCGGCGGCGACCTCCTGACGGACCGAGTCCAGGCTCTGCACGAGCGGGTCGATGCGGTAGTTGCCGTACAGCGCCGCCTCACTCTGGAAGCACAGGTACTGGAGCTTGAAGATCTGCTCCGCGTCCTGCTCGGTCGCCACCGAGATGGTCACGCTCATGCCCATGTGCGCATGCCTCCCGCTCACCTGATCACCTGTCGTCCCCCACACCTATCCCCGCGGATCGCGCGGTGCAACCTCCGGCGTGAGCAATCGACGCAGACATCCCAGACATCTGGAGCGTTCCGGTCCGAGACTGCCCTGTGAGATACCCAACTCCCTCGCGATCTCCCGGTATGTCAGGTCCCGCGGCGAGAGCAGCGCCTGGAGGAGGCGGGGGCAGCGGCCGGGCAGGCGGCGGACCGCGTCCCGCAGGGCGCGGTACCGGGCGGCGGCCAGGACGTGCTGCTCGGGCCCGGGCCGGGTGCCGTCGGCCGGGTCGCCGTCGTACGGCCCCTCGCGGCGGGCGGTGCGGCGGCCGCGGCGGGCCTCGGCGCGGACGGCCCCGCGCAGCCAGCCGGGCGGGTCCGGTGGCGGCTCGCCGGCCGCCAGCCGTTCCAGCAGCCGCAGCCACACCGCCTGCTCCAGGTCGCCCGGTTCGCCGCCGGCGGCAGGGGCCTCGGCGGCGGCCTCGGCGGCGAGCAGCGGGCGCAGGGCGGTCACCAGGTCGTGCGTCACGTGCGGAACGACGAGCCGCCCCGGCGGCGGGTTGCCGGGGCGGCGCACACTCACCCCGAACGGGGTGCGGCCGGGCGGGCCGGTTGACGCCGTCAGCCTGCCAGGAAGTCGGCGCGGGCGAGCACGCCGGTGTCGGCGTTGTCGGTGAAGACGCCGTCGATGCCGGTCGCGAAGTACGCCTTGAAGGCGCCGAAGACGTCGCCGTAGGCGTCGGCGGCAGCGCCCTTGCGGTACTCGGCCGGCAGGAAGGGGTTCTCGTTGCGCATGGTGTACGGGTGCAGGACCAGCCCGACCCGGTGCGCGTCGGAGACCAGTGCGGTCGGCTTCGCCAGGGTGCCGTCCGCCTTCCTCGGGATGACCAGGTCCAGGGTCGGGCCGATGCCCTGGGCGTAGCCGGCGATCTCGCGCAGGCCCTGGGGGGTGATCAGGTCGGCGACCGTGCGCGGGTCGTTCGCCGCGACGAAGTCGTAGGGGCGGCTGTTCGCCGAGGAGAGCAGGACGACGAGCGGGTTGTCGACCAGCCGGTTCAGCCGCTGGATGGACGTGGGTTCGAAGGACTGGAGGATGACGGGTGAGTTGCGGCCGTCCTTGCGGTGCTTGCGCAGCAGCTTCGCGACCCGCTCCTCCAGGCCGAGGCCCAGCTCGCGGAAGTAGGTGGGGTGCTTGGTCTCCGGGTAGATCCAGACCTGCCGGCCGCGCTTGCGGGTCTGCTCGTCCTGCCAGCGCAGGACCTCCTCGAAGGTCGGGATCTCCCAGCGGCCGTTGTAGAGGGTGTTGTGCGGCCGGTTGGCGGGGATGCGCTCGGTCGCGCGCAGCGTCTTCAGCTCGGCGAGCGTGAAGTCCTCGGTGAACCAGCCGGTGGTCGCGACGCCGTCGAGCACCTTGGTGGTCCTGCGGCCGGCGAACTCCGGGTGGGAGGCGACGTCCGTGGTGCCGCCGATCTCCGGCTCGTGCCGGCAGACCAGGTGACCGTCCTTGGTGGGCACCAGGTCGCCCGCCTCGACCACGTCGGCGCCGAGGTCCAGCGCCAGCTCGTAGGAGCCGAAGGTGTGCTCGGGACGGTAGCCGCTGGCGCCGCGGTGGCCGATGATCGCCGGTACCGGCAGGCCCTTCAGGCCGCGGCCCCCGTGCCCGGCCGCCCTGGCCTCGGCGGCGCCGGGCAGTCCGAGGACCGCTCCGCCCGCCCCGAGCACCGCGGCGCCCAGGAGCGCCCGTCGCCCCGTACCCCGCGTCCGCCCGTCCGCCTGCTCGCTGCTCATGAGCGCCCTCCTGCCGCTTTCACTCCGTCAGTGCGCGCCGATCGTAGGGGCGCACACATGTCCGCAGGGAGGCCCCGGTTCGAACACACGGGTGGTGTCGGGTGTCGGGCGGGCGGCGCGCGGTGCCGGACCGGCCACGCGGCGGCCCGTCGCGCGCGATGTCCGTCACATCGCCGCACGTCTGTTACGCGCCGTCCTGCGCGCACCACCGCAGGTAAACCCGCGTCAACACTTCGTAAGTCATCGGTGAACCGGGCGTCCCCGATGTGCGCGCGGACCGGCGCCGCGAGTAATCTCCTCACCTGCACAGACTCATATCGCCCCCTTGACATCGGAGGACCCGTTGTCCCGCTTCGCGCTCATCAAGGCAGTGCTCGGGCCGATCATGCGCCTGATGTTCCGCCCACAGGTGGAGGGCGCCGAGCGCATCCCGGGAGACGGCCCGGTGATCCTGGCCGGTAATCACCTCACGTTCATCGACTCGATCGTGCTGCCCGTGGTGACGAAGCGCCAGGTCGTCTTCATCGGCAAGGACGAGTACGTCACCGGCAAGGGCTTCAAGGGCCGGCTCATGGCGTGGTTCTTCACCGGCGTCGGCATGGTCCCGGTGGACCGGGACGGGGCGAACGGCGGCGTGGCCGCGCTGATGACCGGGCGCCGGATCCTGGAGGAGGGCCGGGTCTTCGGGATCTACCCCGAGGGCACCCGGTCGCCCGACGGCCGGCTCTACCGGGGCCGCACCGGCATCGCGCGGCTGACGCTGATGACCGGCGCGCCGGTGGTGCCGTTCGCCATGATCGGCACGGACAAGCTCCAGCCGGGCGGCCGGGGCATCCCGCGGCCCGGCCGGGTCACCGTCCGGTTCGGCGAGGCCATGGAGTTCTCCCGGTACGACGGCATGGACCGGGACCGGTACGTGCTGCGGGCGGTGACCGACTCCGTCATGACGGAGGTCATGCGCCTGTCGGGGCAGGAGTACGTGGACATGTACGCCACCAAGGCAAAGGTCGCCTGACGCCGCCGACCGGCGGGCGCGGCACGGCCGTCCGTCCGCCTGCCGGTGGAATCTGCCGCCGACACATCGGGCATTCGGCCGTATGAAACAGCCATATGACCCCACAACATGTCTGATTCAGACATGTACAAACCTTCTCGGCGTACTCTGCTCCGTACCCCGATCGCCGCCGCCGGCGCGGGACTCCTGGCAGCCTGCACCAGCTTCGACTCCGGGCCCAGCTCCGGACCCGAACACCTGGGCGACGGGGAGAAGTTCGTCCCGGCCGGACCCAAGGGGTACGTCAACCCGTCGGATCCGGAGGTCCTCGCCGCCGAGCGGAAGCGCGGAGCCGGCCGCGTACGCACCTTCAGATTCACCGCCGACGAAGCCAAGCTGGACCTGGGCGGGCGGTCGGTCCGCACCTGGGCCTACAACGACGCGGTGCCGGGCCCGCTGGTGCGGGTCACCGCAGGTGACGTGCTCGACCTCACGCTCGACAACCGGCTGCCCGTCACCACCACGCTGCACTCCCACGGGGTACGGCTGCGCTGCGACATGGACGGCGTGCCGGACCTGACCCAGCGCGCCATCCCCTCCGGGCACGACTTCCGCTACCGCTTCACCGTCGCGCACCCCGGGACGTACCTGCTCCACTCCCACGTCGGGATGCAGCCCGACCGCGCCCTGCACGCCGCGCTCGTCGTCGAGGACCCCAAGGAACCCCTCTCCTACGACAAGGAGTGGGTGGTGGTGCTGGACGACTGGCTGGACGGCATCGACGGCTCCACCCCCGACGACGTGCTGAACCAGCTCAAGCCCGGCGGCGCCATGGACATGGGCGGTATGGCCATGGGTCCCGGCCCCACCGCGGGGAGCACGCACCCGTCCCACGCCGCGAAGCCGTCCGGCCCCGACCGGGTCCTGCACAAGTCCTACAGCCGCATGCTGCACAGCGAGGGCGGCAGCGTCGCCTACCCGTACTACCTGGTGAACGGGCGGCTGCCGGACCACCCCTCGGTGTTCCGCTGCCGTCGGGGCGACCGCGTGCGGCTGCGCCTCATCAACGCCGGGTCGGAGACCGCCTTCCGGATCGCGCTCGGCGGCCACAAGATGACCGTCACGCACACCGACGGCTACCCCGTGAAGCACAAGGAGACCGACTCCCTCCTCATCGGCATGGCGGAACGCTACGACGTCCTGATCACCGCCAAGGACGGCGTCTTCCCCCTCGTCGCGGTGCCCGAGGGCAAGCAGGGCCGGGCGCTCGCCGTACTGCGCACCGACAAGAAGACCGGCGGGAGCCTCCCCCGGCCCGACGTGCACCCCGTCGAACTCGACCGGGAGACCGTCCCCGCGCGCCGGCTGCTGCCGGCCGACTCCGTCGCCCTGCGCGAGCGCCACCCCGACCGCGAGCTGCGCATCAGGATCACCGGCGGCATGGAGAACTTCGACTGGGGGTTCGACCACAAGACCTACTCCGTGCAGGAGCGCCATCCCGTCCGCGCCGGTGAGCGGGTGCGGCTCACCCTCATCAACGCCACCGCCATGTGGCACCCGATGCACCTGCACGGGCACACCTTCGCGGTGACCGGACTGGACTCGGTGGGAGCGCGCAAGGACACGGCGATCGTGCTCCCGCACCGCAAACTGGTGCTCGACTTCGACGCCGACAACCCGGGGCTGTGGATGCTGCACTGCCACAACCAGTACCACTCGGAGAGCGGCATGATGACGGTGCTCGGCTACAAGAGGTGACCTCCGGGGCGGGCCGCCCCGTGGTGGCCGCGGGTGCGCGGTGGTCCTCCGCGCACCCGAGGCGGACCGCACGGCCGCGCTCCCGGGGCCGCCCGGCCGTCCGCCGGCGGCCTCAGCCGGCGCTCTCCAGCCGCTGGTCCTTCAGCAGGACCCAGGCCACCGCCGCGGCGGCCAGGAGGACCACCGCGCCTCCCGCGGAGGCCAGGTGCAGGCCGTGCACGAAGGAGTCGCGGGCCGCGTCGAGCAGCGCCTCCGCCCGGTGCGGGGGCATCCGCCCCGCGCTCTCCACCGCCGCGCCGAGCGACTCGTGGGCCGCGGCCGGGGTGCCGGGCGGCCCGGCGAAGCCGCGGTAGACCCCGGTCACGACCGAGCCCAGCAGGGCGATGCCGAGGGCCGCGCCCAGTTCGTACGCCGTCTCGGAGACCGCCGAGGCCGCGCCCGCCTGGTCCTTCGGGACGCTGGAGAGGATGACGTCGGCCGTCACCGTGAAGGAGAAGCCCGCGCCGACGCCCACGACCAGCAGGGCCGCGCCGAGGACGGGGTAGCTCGTGGACCGGCCGAGCGTCGTCAGCACGGCCAGGGCGACACCGACCGCGGCCAGGCCGCCGCAGACCACCGCGCGGACCGAGAAGCGCCGGGCGGCCCGGCCCGCGACCAGACCCGCCGCCACCGCACCGACCGCCGCCGGGAGTTCGGCCAGACCGGCCTCGAACGGGCGCCGGTCCTGGACGAGTTGCAGGTACTGAGAGAGGAAGAACACCAGGCCGGACATGCCGAGGACGGTCAGCAGGTCGGCGAGGACCGCGCCGCTGAAGCCGCGGCGCCGGAACAGGCGCATGTCCAGCAGCGGGACCGGCAGGGTGAGCTGGCGGTGGACGAAGCCGTACAGGGCCGCCGCGCCCAGCAGGCCGGTGCCGAGGGCCGTCCCCGTGACGCCGTGGGTGGCCGCCTCCTTGACGGCGTAGACCAGGGCGATCATGCCGACCAGCGACAGCAGGACGCCCACCAGGTCCCACGGGCCGGGGTGCGGGTTGCGGGACTCGGGCAGGGTGCGGATGCCGACCAGGACCAGGACCGCCATCACGGGCAGGTTGATCAGGAAGACCGAGCCCCACCAGAAGTGTTCGAGGAGGAATCCGCCCGCGATCGGGCCGACGGCCGTGCCGGCGGAGGCGGTGGCGCCCCAGATGCCGACGGCCAGGCTGCGTTCGCGCGGGTCGTGGAAGATGTTGCGGATCAGCGCCAGGGTCGCGGGCATCAGGGTCGCGCCCGCGACGCCGAGCAGCGCCCGGGCGAGGATCATCAGCTCGGGTGTCGTCGCGTAGGCGTTGAGCACGGACAGCGCGCCGAACGCGGTGGCGCCGGTCAGCAGGATCCGCTTGCGGCCGATGCGGTCGCCGAGGCTGCCCATGGAGACCAGGAGGCCGGCGATGACGAACGAGTAGACGTCGCCGATCCACAGCAACTGGGTGCCGGAGGGGTCGAGGTCCTCACTGATGTAGGGGGTCGCCAGGCCGAGGACGGTGGCGTCGACGGCCACCAGCAGCACGGCCAGGACGAGGACGGAGAGCGCGAGCCAGCGGCCCGGGCGCTGCACCGCCCCGGCCGCGGACGCCGGCTGCAGGGTGCTGGTCATGGTTCCTCTCTTCGGCACGCGTCTGCGTGGTCACGTGTGCGGGTCACGCGGTGGTGCGCCGGACGCCGCCGAGCAGCAGTCCGACGATCATGTGGGTGAAGTCGTTGGCGGCCACCCGGCCCTCGCTCACGGCCCAGGCGCCCGAGGCCAGCAGCCCGAACAGCGCCTCGGTGAGCCAGGCCGGGGTGAGGTCGATCCGGAACTCGCCGGTCTCCTGGCCGCGCCGGAACAGGTCCGTGAGGCGTTCGTCGATGCGGGCCCAGCCCTGGTTCTGCTCCTCGCCCTCGAACAACTGGTTCTCGGTGTAGAGGAAGGCGAGCAGTCCGGCGGCGGGCTCGACCGCTTGGACGAGGCGGTGCACGGCCTCGCCCGCGGGGCCCTCGTCCAGCCGGGCCGCGGCCAGCGCCGCCTCGCACTCGGCGATGCCGAGCGCCTCCAGGGCGCGCACGAGCGCGTCGCGGCCGGCGAAGTGGCGGTGCAGCGTGGCCCGGCTGATCCCGGCGGCCTTGGCGACCTCGTCCATGGTCGCGGTGGACTTGCGGGTCAGCAGGGCGGCCGCGCTGCGCAGCACCTGGTCGCGATCGAGAGCCATGAGACAAGGATAGCCCATGTGAGACAGAGGCGTCTCACTCTGGGCATGAATGACTCATCAGCGCTGGTCGGCGCGGTGTCGGGTCAGTGCCAGGGGAGCTGCCCGCGCCGCTCCCAGTACGCGCCCGGCTCCTCCTTCAGCGTGGCGAGGCGGGTCAGCTGGTCCACGTCGAGGTCGACGGCGGGGGCGTGCAGGTTGGACAGGAGCTGCGGGACGGTCGCGGCGCCGGAGAGGACCACCCCGGCCCACGGCCGGTGCAGGATCCAGGCGAGGGCGACCGCGTCGCAGTCGAGCGAGGTCTCCGCGGCCACCGCCCGCAGCATCTCCGGGGCGTGCGGTCCGGCGAGCCGGCCGTTCGCCATGCCCTCCTTGACGATCACGGTGAGCCCGGCGTCGTGCGCCTCGGCGAGGGCGGGTCCGGCCGAGCCCTCCAGGAGGTTGTACGTCGACTGGACGGTGCGGAAGAGGGGCGCGCCGTCGACCGTGACGGCGAGGGCGGCGCGGATCGCGTCGGCCTGGGCCGGGCCGCTGGTGGAGAAGCCGACGGTCAGGCCGCCGGCGGCGGCTTCGGCCAGCCTGGCGTGCAGGTCCTTGTCGGTGAGGGCCGGGCTGTCCGGGGTCACCGAGTGGATCTGGTAGAGGTCCAGGTGGTCGCCGAGCAGCGCGGCGGTCTCGGCGCGCTGCCGGTCGTACGTGGCGAGGCCGTGGTCCTTGACCTCGTGCGTCCCGGCGTCCGCGGACCAGTCGGCGGTGTAGGTGTAGCCCCACTTGCTGCCGACCACGATGTCGCCGGCCTCGGGGTGGGCGTCCAGCCAGCCGGCCAGGAACTCCTCGGACCGGCCGTAGGAGCGGGCGACGTCGACGTAGCGGACGCCCTGGGCGTAGGCGGCGTCGAGGAGTTCGTGCGTCCGCGCGCGCAGGGCCTCGACCGTGCGCTCCCCGGGCAGGTCGTCCTCCCGGCCGAGGTTGATGTAGCCGGGGCGGCCGACGGCGGCGAGACCCAGTCCGATGTGGCAGGTGGGGGTGGTCGCTGTGGCCAGTCGCGCGAAGGGCATCGCGGGCTCCGTTCGGTCGGGCTCCGGTACGGCTCCCGACCAACCTAACCCCTGCCGGCCCCCGCTCCCGGCGGCGCCGCGAGGGGCGCGGCGGGGACGGGCCGGGGCGGCCGGCCGCGTCCCCGGGCCCCGTGCCGGGGCCCCGCCGCGCTCAGCCCTTCTTCTTCGCGCCGGCCCACCGGTGCTGCGCCGCCACGTCCGCCTTCACCTCGGCGAGCTGCACGGCCACCGCGCTCGGGGCGGTACCGCCGCGGCCGTTGCGGGAGGCCAGGGCGCCGGGGACGTTGAGGACCGTGCGCACCTCCGGGGTGAGGTGCGCGGAGATCTTGGCGAACTGCTCGTCCGTCAGGTCGTCCAGCTCCTTGCCCTCGGCCTCGGCGGCCTTGACGCACTCCCCCGCGACCTCGTGGGCCACGCGGAAGGGCACGCCCTGGCGGACCAGCCACTCGGCGATGTCGGTGGCGAGCGAGAAGCCGGCCGGGGCCAGCTCCTCCATGCGCTCGCGGTGGACGGTGAGGGTGGCGATCATGCCGGTGAAGGCGGGGAGCAGGATCTCCAGCTGGTCGCAGGAGTCGAAGACCGGCTCCTTGTCCTCCTGGAGGTCGCGGTTGTAGGCGAGGGGCAGGGCCTTGAGGGTGGCCATGAGGCCGGTGAGGTTGCCGATCAGGCGGCCGGACTTGCCCCGGGCCAGCTCGGCGATGTCCGGGTTCTTCTTCTGCGGCATGATCGACGAGCCGGTGGAGAACGCGTCGTGGAGGGTGACGAAGGAGAACTCCTTCGTGTTCCACAGGATGATCTCCTCGGCGATCCGGGAGAGGTTCACGCCGGTCATCGCGGTGATGAAGGCGAACTCGGCGACGAAGTCGCGGGAGGCGGTGCCGTCGATGGAGTTGGCGGCGCTGCCGTGCTCGAAGCCGAGGTCCGCGGCGACCGCCTCCGGGTCCAGGCCCAGGGAGGAGCCGGCCAGCGCCCCGGAGCCGTACGGCGAGACGGCCGTCCGCTCGTCCCACTGGCGCAGCCGCTCGGCGTCCCGGGACAGCGCCTGGACGTGCGCCAGGACGTGGTGGGCGAAGAGCACCGGCTGGGCGTGCTGGAGGTGGGTGCGGCCGGGCATCGCGACGTCCGGGTGCGCCTCGGCGAGGCCGACCAGGGCGTCCTGGAGGTCGGCGAGCAGGCCGCCGATGGTCCGGGCGTGGTCCCGGAGGTACATCCGGAAGAGGGTGGCCACCTGGTCGTTCCGCGACCGGCCGGCGCGGAGCTTGCCGCCCAGCTCGGGGCCGAGGCGCTCCAGCAGGCCGCGCTCCAGGGCGGTGTGCACGTCCTCGTCGGCGATGGTGCCCACGAAGGTGCCGGCGGCGACGTCCGCCTCCAGCCGGTCGAGCCCGGCGGTCATCCGCGCCAGCTCGTCCTCGGTGAGGAGCCCCGCCTTGTGCAGCACGCGCGCGTGGGCGCGTGAGCCGGCGATGTCGTAGGGCGCGAGCCGCCAGTCGAAGTGGACGGAGGCGGACAGCTTCGCCAGGGCCTCGGCGGGACCGTCGGCGAAACGGCCGCCCCAGAGCCGTACGTCACCGCTGTTGCTGCTCACTTGCGTTGCTCCTCGGAGATGTCGTCGTGTCACGGGGTCCGTGTGTGCGACCGCCTCCCCACCCTTGCAGGCGGGGAGGCGGCTGTCAGGCTGATGCCGTGGGGTGACCCGGGAGGCTCACGCCAGGTCCCGCTTGGCGGCGATCTTCGACGACAGGCTGTAGATGTCGATGAAGCCCTTGGCCGCGGCCTGGTCGAAGGTGTCGCCGGTGTCGTAGGTGGCCAGGTTGAAGTCGTACAGGGACGACTCCGAGCGCCGGCCGGTGACGACCGCGCGGCCGCCGTGCAGGGTCATCCGGACGTCGCCGGAGACGTGCTGGTTGGCCTCGTCGATGAAGCCGTCCAGGGCGCGCTTGAGCGGGGAGAACCACTGGCCGTCGTAGACCAGCTCGCCCCAGCGCTGCTCGACCTGCCGCTTGTAGCGGGCCAGCTCGCGCTCGACGGTGACGTTCTCCAGCTCCTGGTGGGCGGTGATCAGCGCGATCGCGCCCGGGGCCTCGTAGACCTCGCGGGACTTGATGCCGACGAGGCGGTCCTCGACCATGTCGATCCGGCCGATGCCCTGGGCGCCGGCGCGCTCGTTGAGCTGCTGGATGGCCTGCAGGACGCTGACGGGCCGGCCGTCGAGGGCGACCGGGACGCCCTCCTTGAAGGTGATGACGACCTCGTCGGCCTCGCGCGGGACGGCCGGGTTGGAGGTGTACTCGTAGATGTCCTCGATCGGGGCGTTCCAGATGTCCTCCAGGAAGCCCGTCTCGACCGCGCGTCCGAAGACGTTCTGGTCGATGGAGTACGGGGACTTCTTGGTGGTGGCGATCGGGAGCTGCTTGGCCTCGCAGAAGGCGATCGCCTTGTCGCGGGTCATCGCGTAGTCGCGGACCGGGGCGATGCACTTCAGGTCGGGGGCGAGGGCGACGATGCCGGCCTCGAAGCGGACCTGGTCGTTGCCCTTGCCGGTGCAGCCGTGGGCGACCGTGGTGGCGCCGTGCTTCTTGGCGGCGGCGACGAGGTGCTTGACGATCGTCGGCCGGGAGAGGGCGGAGACCAGCGGGTAGCGGTCCATGTACAGGGCGTTGGCCTTGATCGCCGGGAGACAGTACTCGTCGGCGAACTCGTCCTTGGCGTCGGCGACCTCGGCCTCGACGGCGCCGCACGCGAGGGCGCGCTTGCGGATGACGTCCAGGTCCTCGCCGCCCTGGCCGACGTCGACCGCAACGGCGATGACCTCGGCGCCCGTCTCCTCGGCGATCCAGCCGATGGCGACGGAGGTGTCCAGACCGCCTGAGTAGGCGAGTACGACGCGCTCGGTCACGGGTTTCTCCTCACAGTGCATTCGCTGACATGCATGAGTATGCAGAACTCCGCATGATTCGTCAATCGCTCGCACGGGTGACACGGGCCCGGGGTGTCCAGGGGATGGAACTATTTAGACAGTCGAACGACTCCCGTCGATAATCGCCAGGCATGGGAAAGACCTACGAGCGCATCGACGGCAGACTCCGCGCCTTCATCGAGGAGCAGCCGGTCTTCTTCACCGCGACCGCCCCGCTCGCCGGCGACGGCACGGTCAACCTCTCCCCCAAGGGCCTGCGGGGCTCCTTCGCCGTGCTCGACGAGCACACCGTGGCCTACCTGGACTTCGCCGGGTCCAACGCCGAGACCATCGCCCACCTGCGGGAGAACGGGCGGATCACGCTGATGTGGTGCGCCTTCCAGGGCCCGCCGAACATCGTGCGCGTGCACGGCCGGGGCGAACCGGTCTTCCGCGACGACCCGCGCTTCCCGGAGCTGCTCGCCCGCTTCCCGGACATCGACCCGCGGGCGCACGGCCTGCGGGCGGTCATCGTGGTCCACGCCGGGCTGGTCCGGGACACCTGCGGGTACGCCGTCCCCTTCATGGCCTACGAGGAGGACCGCGACCTGCATGGCAAGCGGTTCGCCCGCGAGGACGACGCCTCGCTGGACGCGTACTTCACCAGGAAGGAGCACGTCGCGACGAGCCTGGACGGACTGCCCGGACTGCCGTTGCCGCTGCCGCCCTCTACCGTCTGAGCCATGCGCCCCGGTGCCGTCCTCGTCCTGGTCCCCGCCTGCGCCCTCGCCCTGTCCGGCGCCGCGCCCGCTCCCGGCGGCCGGGAGCCGCTGCCGGCGGCGATGGCGGACACGGGCGGCGGCCGCCAGCTCGTCCTCGCCCTGGCCCCGGACACCGGCTCCACCACGGGCACGGTCAGCTGGTGGGACCTGCGGGACGGGACCTGGACCCGGGCCGGCTCCGCACCGGCCCGCTTCGGCTCCAGGGGGCTGGTGGACGGCGGGAAGCGCAAGCAGGGCACGAACACCACCCCGACCGGCCTGTACCGCCTCCCCTTCGCCTTCGGCACCGAGGCGGCACCGGCCGGCACGTCGGTGGGGTACCGGGCCGTCGGGGCCGGTTCCTGGTGGTGCCAGGACAACGACTCGGCCCGCTACAACCGGTGGGCCGACCCGCTGCCCGCCGACTGCCGCGCCACCGAGTCCGAACACCTGGCCTCCTACCCCGCGCAGTACGCCCACGCCCTCGTCGTCGGCTTCAACTACGACCGGCCCGTGCGGGGCCGCGGGGCCGGGATCTTCCTGCACGTCAACGGCAGGGCGGCGACGGCGGGTTGCGTGTCGGTGCCGGAGGACGCGATGCGCCGCATCCTCACCTGGACGGACCCGAGGGCCCGCCCCCACATCGCGATCGGCACGCAGAGCGGAAAGACCGCGCTCCACCGCTACTGAGCACGCTCTTGCGACTCCGTCCCGGGGTCAGCCGGGTCATGGGGCAGCCGGACGGTGAAGGCCGTGGTCCCGGGCGCGCCGTCGAGGCCAGCGCTGCCCCGTGCGCCACCGCCACCGCCACCGCCACCACGATCGACAGGCCCGGGCCCGCTCCGCCGCCGGCGGGAGTCGCTGCCGGGCGCGGAGGGCCCGCTGATCACCGCGGCCGGCGAGGTGCGCCGCACGCGGGGGCCGGCGGCACGGCCGGGGTGACGGGCCGGTCGGCCCCGCCCGCTCGGCGGGTCCGGTGCCGCGTCCTCTCCGGGTGCGGAGCGGGTGCTGTCCGAGCCGTGCCGTATCCGCGCCCGGCGTCCGGGACGGGTGCCCTCCGTCCCGGACGCCGGGCGGGCCTCCTCAGAGCCCGTCAGTGCCCGTTCTGGGCCAGCCGCAGCAGGTGGTCCGCCAGGGCCTGCCCGCCGGTCGGGTTCCGGCTGATCAGCAGCAGCGTGTCGTCACCCGCGATCGTGCCGAGGATGTCCTGCAGCTCCGCCTGGTCGATCGCGGACGCCAGGAACTGCGCGGCGCCCGGAGGGGTCCGCAGGACCACCAGGTTCGCCGACGCCTCGGCGGAGATCAGCAGCTCCTGCGACAGCCGCCGCATCCGCTCCTCCTTCGCCGACTCCCCCAGCGGGGCCCGCGGCGTGCGGAATCCGCCCTCGCTGGGCACCGCGTAGATCAGGTCGCCGTCGTTGTTGCGGATCTTCACCGCGTTCAGCTCGTCGAGATCGCGGCTGAGCGTCGCCTGGGTGACGCTCAGTCCGTCGTCGGCGAGCAGCTTCGCGAGCTGGCTCTGCGACCGCACCGGCTGCCGGTTGAGGATGTCCACGATCCGGCGGTGCCGTGCGGTGCGGGTCTGCGGTACGGCGGGCCCGGCCCCCCCGGCCTGCTCCTGGTCCTGCGCCTCGCTCATCGTCGTCTCATTCTCCGGCTCGTCCGTCCCCGTGGGCTGCGTCGAGGATGCCGGGCAGCGCCCGGAGCAGCGCACTTGCCTCGTCGTCGCGGAGATTGAGCGGCGGCATGAGCCGTACGACGTCGGGGGCGGGCGCGTTCACCAGGAACCCGGCCTCCTGGGCCGCCTGCTGCACCTGCGGCGCACGGGGCCCGGTGAGCACGATACCCAGGAGCAGGCCGGCGCCGCGGACATGATCGATCAACGGGTGGTTCAGCGCCTCGACACCGTCCCGCAACCTCTCGCCCTGCCGCTTGGCGTTGTCCAGCAGGCCCTCGTCCTCGATGGTGCCGAGCACGGCGAGACCGGCGGCGCAGGCGACCGGGTTGCCGCCGAAGGTGGTCGCGTGGTGGCCGGGCGTGAGCAGTTCGGCGGCGCGGCCGAAGGCCACGGTCGCGCCGAGCGGCAGCCCGCCGCCCAACTGCTTGGCGAGGGTGACGACGTCGGGCAGCACACCCTCGTGGGCCTGGTACTCGAACCAGGACCCGGTACGGCCGATGCCGGTCTGCACCTCGTCCAGGACCAGCAGCGCGCCGGTGGCGGCGGTGATCGCGCGGGCCGCCTTGAGGTAGCCGGCCGGGGGCACGATCACGCCGCTCTCGCCCTGGATCGGCTCGACGACCACCATGGCCGTCTCCTCCGTGACCGCCGCGGCCAGGGCCTGGGCGTCGCCGTAGGGGACGTGGGTGACCTCGCCCGGCAGCGGCTGGAAAGGGGCCTGCTTGGCGGGCTGGCCGGTGAGCGCGAGGGCGCCCATCGTGCGGCCGTGGAAGCCGCCGTCGGTGGCGACCATGTGGGTGCGCCCGGTCAGCCGGCCGATCTTGAAGGCGGCTTCGTTGGCCTCCGCGCCGGAGTTGCAGAAGAACACCCGGCCCTCGCGGCCGAAGAGCGCGAGGAGCCGCTCGGCGAGCGCGACGGTGGGCTCGGCCATGAAGAAGTTGGAGATGTGGCCGAGGGAGGCGATCTGGCGGCTCACGGCCTCGACGATCGCGGGGTGGGCGTGGCCGAGCGCGTTGGTGGCGACGCCGCCGACGAAGTCGAGGTACTCCCGGCCCTCGGCGTCCCACACCCTGGTGCCCTCGCCTCGGGCGAGGGGCAGGCGCGGGGTGGCGTAGTTGTTCATGAGGGCGCCGTGCCACCGCTGGGTCAGTTCCTGGTTGCCGGTCACTGTGTGTCCCCCTCGTCCTCGTCGGGCACGACCATCGTGCCGATGCCTTCGTCGGTGAAGATCTCCAGCAGGATCGAGTGCTGGACCCGGCCGTCGATGACCCGGGCGGTCGTCACGCCGTTGCGCACGGCGTGCAGGCAGCCCTCCATCTTCGGCACCATGCCGGAGCTGAGGTCCGGCAGCAGCCTCTCCAGCTGGGAGGCGGTGAGCCGGCTGATCACCTCGTCGGAGTCCGGCCAGTCCTCGTAGAGGCCCTCGACGTCGGTGAGGACCATGAGGGTCTCGGCGCCCAGTGCCGCAGCGAGTGCCGCAGCCGCCGTATCAGCATTGACGTTGTAGACATGTCCGTCGTCCTGACTGCGGGCGATGGAGGAGACGACCGGGATCCGGCCGTCGGCGAGCAGGGCCTCGATCGCGCCCGTGTCGATCGCGGTGATCTCGCCGACCCGTCCGATGTCGACCGGTTCCCCGTCGATCCACGGGGTGTGCCTGGTCGCGGTGATGGTGTGCGCGTCCTCGCCGGTCAGACCGACGGCGAGCGGGCCGTGCTGGTTGAGCAGGCCGACCAGCTCGCGCTGCACCTGGCCGGCGAGCACCATCCGTACGACGTCCATGGCGTCCTCGGTGGTGACGCGCAGGCCCGCCTTGAACTCGCTGACGATGCCGTGCCGGTCGAGGGCGGCGCTGATCTGGGGGCCGCCGCCGTGCACGACGACGGGCTTGAGTCCGGCGTGGCGGAGGAAGACCACGTCCTTGGCGAAGGCGGCCTTCAGGTCCTCGTCGACCATGGCGTTGCCGCCGAACTTGATGACGACGGTCCTGCCGTGGTGCCGGGTCAGCCAGGGCAGCGCCTCGATGAGGATCTGCGCCTTGGGGAGCGCGGTGTGCTTCCGCGTGGGTGTCATGAGGAGTACGCGCTGTTCTCGTGGACGTAGTCGGCGGTGAGGTCGTTGGTCCAGATCGTCGCGGTGCCGGTGCCGGCGGCGAGGTCGGCGACGATGTGCACCTCGCGGTAGCGCATGTCGACCAGTTCGCGGTCCTCGCCGACGGACCCGTTCTTGCAGACCCAGACGCCGTTGATGGCGACGTTGAGCTGGTCGGGTTCGAAGGCGGCCCGCGTGGTGCCGATCGCGGAGAGCACCCGGCCCCAGTTGGGGTCCTCGCCGTGGATGGCGCACTTGAGGAGGTTGTTGCGGGCGATGGAGCGGCCCACCTCGACGGCGTCCTCCTCGCTGGCCGCGTTGATCACCTCGACCTTGATGTCCTTGCTGGCGCCCTCGGCGTCCCGGATCAGCTGCTGCCCGAGGTCGTCGCAGACCTGCCGGACGGCCTCGGCGAACTCGTCGTACTCCGGGGTGACGCCGGAGGCGCCGGAGGAGAGCAGCAGGACGGTGTCGTTGGTGGACATGCAGCCGTCGGAGTCGACGCGGTCGAAGGTGACCGCGGTGGCGGCGCGCAGGGCCCGGTCGAGCACCTCGGCGTCCAGCGCGGCGTCGGTGGTGAGGACGACCAGCATGGTGGCGAGGCCGGGGGCGAGCATGCCGGCGCCCTTGGCCATGCCGCCGACGGTCCAGCCGTCCCCGGTCGCCACGGACGTCTTGTGGACGGTGTCGGTGGTCTTGATGGCGATGGCGGCCTTCTCACCGCCGTGCTCGGAGAGCTGGGCGGCGGCCGTCTCGATGCCCGGGAGCAGCTTGTCCATGGGCAGCAGGACGCCGATGAGCCCGGTGGAGCAGACCGCGATCTCCACGGCGCCGCGGCCGAGCGCCTCGGCCGCCTTCTCGGCGGTGGCGTGGGTGTCCTGGAAGCCCTTGGGGCCGGTGCAGGCGTTGGCGCCGCCGGAGTTGAGGACGACGGCGGAGACCTGGCCGCCCTTGAGGACCTGCTCGGACCAGAGCACGGGCGCGGCCTTCACGCGGTTGGAGGTGAAGACGCCCGCGGCGGCACGGCGGGGCCCGTCGTTGACCACGAGGGCCAGGTCGGGGTTGCCGTTCTCCTTGATCCCGGCGGCGATGCCCGCCGCCGTGAATCCCTTGGCTGCCGTGACGCTCACGGTGCGACTCCGATCGTGGAAAGCCCGGTGGTCTCGTCGAGGCCGAGGGCGATGTTCATGCTCTGGAGGGCGCCGCCCGCGGTGCCCTTGGTCAGGTTGTCGATGGCGCTGATCGCGATGATGCGGCCCACGGCGGCGTCGTACGCGACCTGCACCTGAACGGCGTTGGAACCGTGGACGGACGCCGTGGCCGGCCACCGGTCCGCGGGCAGGAGGTGCACGAACGGCTCGTCGGCGTAGGCCTTCTCGTAGGCGGCGCGGACGGAGTCCGCCGTCACCCCCTCGACGGCGGCGGCACTGCACGTGGCGAGGATGCCGCGGGGCATCGGCGCGAGGGTCGGCGTGAAGGAGACGGAGACCCGCCGGCCCGCCACCGCGCTGAGGTTCTGGATCATCTCGGGGGTGTGCCGGTGCCCGCCGCCGACACCGTACGGCGACATGGAGCCCATGACCTCGCTGCCGAGCAGGTGCGGCTTGGGCGCCTTGCCCGCGCCGGAGGTGCCGGACGCGGCGACGATCACCGCCTCGGGCTCGGCGAGGCCGGCCGCGTAGGCCGGGAACAGGGCGAGGGAGACGGCGGTGGGGTAGCAACCGGGCACCGCGATGCGCCTGGACCCCTCCAGCGCGGCGCGGGCACCCGGAAGTTCGGGGAGGCCGTAGGGCCAGGTGCCGGCGTGCGGGGAGCCGTAGAAGGTCTCCCAGTCGGCCGGGTCCGCGAGCCGGAAGTCGGCGCCCATGTCGATCACGAGGACGTCGGGGCCGAGCCGCTCGGCGACGGCCGCGGACTGGCCGTGCGGCAGCGCGAGGAAGACCACGTCGTGCCCGGCGAGCGCCTCGGGCGTGGTCGCGGCCAGCACGCGGTCGGCCAGCGGCGGCAGGTGCGGCTGGAGCGCGCCGAGCCGCTGGCCGGCGTTGGAGTTTCCGGTCAGGGCGCCGATCTCGGCCTCGGGGTGTGCCAGGAGCAGGCGCAGGAGCTCTCCGCCCGCGTATCCGCTCGCTCCGGCCACCGCCACACGTACTGCCATGTCCACCCTCCTCTAGATGGCATGACTATACGTATCGCTGCACGTTTATGCAATCGATTCGGTCTTCCGGCCGGGGAGCATCACCCACCGGGACACGACGAAGGTGACCGGGATGGCCGCGGCCGAGGCGAGCAGCGGCGCGAAGCGGCTGCCGGCGTGCAGGACGTCGACGATCAGGTACACGCCCGCCGTCGTGATCACGAAGTTGCTCAGGTTGGTCAGCGGGAACAGCAGGAATTTGCGCAGCGTCGGCCGTGTCCGGTAGGTGAAGCGCGCATTCAGGAAAAAGGAGCCGACCATGGCGAGCACGAAAGCCAGGACGTGCGCCGCCAGATAAGGGAGAACGGTCAGGAAAAGCAGGTAGAGACAGTAGTAGACGGCGGTGTTGAGAACGCCGACCGCCGCGAAGGTGAGAATCTGCCGCATCAGGGGATGAGATCTTTCGTTCGTTCCACGTTGGTCGCCTTCACCAGGAAGTGCGGGCGCCCCTTCACCTCGTAGTAGATGCGGCCGGTGTACTCCCCGATGACCCCCAGCATCACCATCTGCACGCCCGCGAGGGCGGTGACGGCGGTGACGATGGTCACGTAGCCGGGGGTCTGCACGCCGTTCACGAGCGCGGCGCCCACGATCCAGGCGGTGTAGAGGCCCGCGCAGAGCAGCAGGCCCACGCCGAGCCAGAGCGCGGCGCGCAGCGGGCGGTTGTTGAAGGAGAGCAGGCCGTCGAGGCCGTAGTTGAGCAGGCCGCGCAGGTTCCAGGAGCTGCGGCCGGCCTCGCGGACGGCGTTGTCGTACTCGAAGGTGGTGCTCGGGAAGCCCACCCAGGCGAACAGCCCCTTGGAGAAGCGGTTGTACTCGGTCAGGGCCAGAACCGCGTCCACCACCCGGCGCGACAGCATCCGGAAGTCCCCGACGCCGTCGACGAGTTCGACGTCGACCAGCCGGTTGACCAGCCGGTAGTACAGGCGGGCGGTGACGGTGCGGGTGAGCCGGTCGCCGGTGCGGGTGCGCCGGGCGATGACCTGGTCGTGGCCCTGTTCGCGCAGCTCGACCATGCGCCGGATCAACCGCGGCGGGTGCTGGAGGTCGGCGTCCATGACGACCACCGAGTCGCCGGAGGCATGCCGGAGACCGGCGAGCAGGGCCGCCTCCTTGCCGAAGTTGCGGCTGAAGGACACGTAGCGCACTCGCGGGTCGTGGTCGGCCAGCCTCCTCAGGACGCGGAGCGTACGGTCCCGGCTTCCGTCGTCCACGTACACGAACTCCATGTCGTGGCCGAGGGGCAGCAGTTCGTCGGCCACTTTCTGCACCTCCTCGTGGAAGCGGGCGACGACGTCCTGTTCGTTGTAGCAGGGCACGACGACGGTTATCAGCATGGTGGTCCCCCTGGGCGTGGTCAGCGAGCGGCGGTCAAACGCTCGCGCGGTGACGTGGTCGTGGGCGGTGCCGGAGCCCGCCGGCGGCGGACGGCGGTGAGGACGGCCCACAGGGCGAGGACGAGCAGCGAGCCGGCCCCCACCGCCGTGCCCAGCCGCAGTCCGGGTGGATGGAAGGTGCAGGTCAGGCTGGTTGTGGCGGCGGGCAGGGGAACGGCGACGAGGCCGTGGTACTCCCCCGCCGGCCGGGCCGGTCCGTCGCCCGCCGCGCACCGCCAGCCGGCGATCCGGGGCGCGGCGACGACCGCGATCCCCTTGCTGCCGGCGGGCAGCCGGGCGTGCACGGTGCCGTCGGAGACGGTGACCTCCGTGGCGCCGGTGGCCTTCAGGCGCGCGGCGGCGGCGCCCAGCCGGCGGGTGTCGAGGCAGCCGACGGCGTCGGGCGGGATGCGGCCGGGCCGGGTGGGGCTCAGCCGGATCCGCAGCTCCCCGGTGGCGGGGGCCGTGCCGAGCGGTGCCGTGCCGGCGCGGTTGCGGGCGGCGCGGGAGTTGAACCAGGCGGTGGGCCCGCCGTCGAGCCGGGCGCTGCCGGAGTAGTGCGGGGCCCACAGGTTCACCTGGGTCCCGGCCGGGCAGCGGGCGGTGATCACGGGCCGGGTCAGGGCGTCGTGGGAGCCGACCCGGCGCGCGGGCAGCGGCCGGCCCGCGTCGTCGTACACCCGGAGCCGGGCCACGGTGTAGACGCGGCTGCCGAGCAGGATCTCCTGGTTGCGGTAGGGCGAGGTGCCGAAGGGACGCCGGTCCGGGGTGCTCCGGACCGTCACCAGGGGCGGTACGTCCCGCCGGGTCACGCGCGCGGGGCGTTCGGCCGGTGGCGCGTGCCGCTGGTGCGGGTCCGGCGGGGAGTGCACCCGGGCGCCGACGGAGAAGATCACGTCCGTGACGGCGTTGTCCAGGCTCTGCACGCTGCGGCCGCGGGAGGTCCAGCCGTCGCCGAGCGCGGTCAGGGTGCGGCTGAGGACGTCGGAGGTCAGGGAGCTGTAGTACTGGGCGCCCTGGCCGCCCACCAGCAGCGGGTCGTTGCCGACGGTCTGCTCGCGGCCGGGGTCGGTGCGGTGGCGGGGCCAGTCGTCGGCCCGGGCGATCAGGGCCGACTGCCGTTCCTGCCGTGCGCCCCAGGGGGCGTAGTCGTCCATGTGCGCGAGGCGCAGCCGGGTGGCCACGGCCGAGGTGGCGGCGCTCTCCCCGATCTGCGTGCCGAGCAGCAGGACGACGGCCAGCCCGGCGAGCCGGCGGCGGTGCCCGGCGCGGGCCAGCAGGGCGAGTCCGCCCAGCGCCCCGGCGACGGCGAGCAGCAGCACGGGCCAGGTGAAGAAGCGGACCGGGCCGGTGCCGGCGGCGAGGACGGCGATCAGCGCGAGCAGCGCGCCCGCCGCACCGAGGGCCCGCGGTCCGGGCGGGCCGTACGACAGGATCTGCCAGGCGGCGACGACGAGGAACCCGCACACCACGAAGGTCTGCCGGTAGGGGCTGCCCTGCGGGGTGGCGAAGGCGTGCCAGACCAGGTGGGTGGGTGCCCACTGGAGGGAGAGGACCGCCAGGAGCACCAGGGCGGTCCAGCCCGCGCGGACCCGTCCGGGGACCGCGCGGTGGAAGGGCAGGGCGAGGGCCAGCAGCAGCGCGGTGGTGCCGACGTAGAGGGCCGGTGAGCCCCAGCCGTACGCCGTCGGCAGCAGCCGGGCGAGCAGGGTCCCGGCCGGTACCGGGCCGAACGTGGTCTGCCGGCCCGGGTACGCGTGCCGGGTGCCGAAGTAGACGACCGCGACCAGCGGGGCGGCGAGGCCCACGCCGAGGGCGGTGGTGAGCACGGCGCGGCCGGCCGCCGCGAGGGCCTGCCGGCGCGGCGGCCGGGTGAGCGCGAGCCGGAGCAGCAGCACCAGGGCGGCGCCGAGGGTGGCCATGTACGCGGTGTAGAAGTTGGCGGTCCAGGCGAGGGCGACGACCAGGACCGCGGCCGGGGCCCGGCGTCCGGTGAGCGCCCACTCGCCGGCCAGGCAGAGCAGGGGCAGGGCGATCAGGCCGTCGAGCCACATGGGGTTGTAGTCGGCGTCGGCGAGGGTCCAGCCGCACAGCGCGTAGGCGGCGCCGAGCAGGCCGGCCGCCCACCAGGGGCCGGGGCGCAGCGTGCGAAGCAGCCAGGCCATGGCCGCGGCGGCGGCCGCGGTCTTCAGCAGGGTGATCACGTACACGGCGAGGTCGATCCGGTCCCGCGGGAAGAGGACGACCAGCGGGGCGAACGGGCTGGCGAGGTAGGTGCCGAGGTCGGGCAGGAAGCTGGCGCCGTATCCGGACTGCCAGTTGACGTAGAGGCCGCCGTCGCCCCGGCCGTGCAGCAGGTCCCAGAGGTGGGCGTGGAAGGGCACGAACTGGTTGCCGAGGTCGTTGACGGCGCGGGTGCGGGGCCCGAAGGGCCGGCAGCGCGCGAGGACGTCGCCGGCGCAGAGCGCGAGGACCGTGACGGCTCCGGCGAGCAGGGCGGCGGCCGTTCCCGGCCGGGGCGTCGCTTTCACACCCCGTTCCTTTCCGGGCGTCGCCCCGCGTTCCCGTGCGCAGTCTGCATTTCGGCGTTCCTCACAGGATGTGTGCCCCGGTTTTTTCGCCGACTTAGACGGGAGGCGTTTCCGGATGGTTGTGTGCGCACCGGAAAGTGACGTGTTTTTCTCCGGGTTCGGGAAACACCGCGTGCATTGCATGGCCGGCAGGGAAACTCCGCTTTTCCGTGCGGTGTTCTCCGGGTGACCGGCCGGGCGCCCGGCCGGTCCCGGGGAGGGGCGGGCGCGTCGTGGGGGCGGGGCCGGGCCCCGTAGGCTCGGCCCATGCATGGGTCGCCGACGTACGTCGCGGTGCCGGGTTCCTCCGCCGGACGGGGGCCGCTCGCCCGCCCCGCCCCTCCGGGCCTCCGCCGCGGGATGGCCGGCGGGGGCCGGGGTGGGGCGCCCGCGGCCCGCGGGAGCGCGTCCGGGGCCACCGGCCGTGCCGGGGTACGGGCCCGTACGGGGGCCGGGGCGCCCGCGGGCCCGCGGCGCCGGTCCGGGCGGGGCGAGCGGTGAGCGGGTCGTGGCCGGTGCCCGACGTGCTGGCCCACCTCGCCGGACGCTGGCGGGTGGAGCGCGTCGTGCGGGACCTGGCGGGCGGGGCCGAGGGGCGCTTCTCGGGGGTGACGGTCTTCGGAGCGCTGGACGGCGGCGGGCTGCTGCACGAGGAGTCGGGGACCTTCACCTGGCAGGGCGTGGCGCGGCCGGCCACCCGGACCCTGCGCTTCCTGCCGGGCGGGACGCCCGGCCGGGCGGACGTGCGGTTCGCCGACGGGCGGCCCTTCCACGACCTGGACCTGACCACCGGGCACCACATCGCCGAGCACCCCTGCGCGGCCGACCTGTACCGGGGCGAGTTCACCGTCCGGGACGCCGACCACTGGCGCACGGTGTGGCGGGTCGGCGGCCCGGCGAAGGACCTCCTCCTCACGACCGACTACGAGCGCGACGGCTGACCCGGCACCCCGCCCGGGCCCGGGACGCGGCGCCGGCGGACCGTGCCGGGGAGGGGGCCGGGGTGCCGCTGCCGCCGGGCCGTCACGCGCCGGCCGCGCCCCCGAAGGTGTGCACCATCCACTGGTCGGGACGGTCCAGCGGCTCGAAGCCCAGCCTCTCGTACACCCCGTGCGCGTCGGCCGTCACCAGCGCCAGCCGCCGCAGGCCGAGGGGTGCCAGGTGGTCGCGTATGCGGGCGACGAACGCCGTGCCGAGGCCCGCGCCCCGCACGGCCGGGTCGACGTACACGTCGGCGAGCCAGGCGAACAGGGCGTGGTCGGTGACCACGCGCGCGTACGCCACCTGCCCGCCCGACGCGGTCGCGTAGAGCCCGAAGTTGAGCGAGGACGCCATCGCCCGCTCGTGCCGCTCCCGGGAACGGCCGAGCGCCCAGTAGGCGTCGCCCGACAGCCAGTCGTGCACGCGGTCCACGTCGACGCGGGCGGGGTCGGCGGAGAACTCGTACCCCTCGGGGAGGGCGGGTTCCGCGGGGAGGGCGGGTTCCGCGGGGCGGGCTGGTTCCTCGGGGAAGGCGGGCGCATCACTCATGCCGGGATCATCACAGGCCCGGCCGCGGGGTGACGACCCGTTTTCCGATCGTCTCGTCGCAGGCCGCCCGCAGCCGCCGTGCGCCCTCCGCGATCTCGCCCGTGCCGGCCACCGCCGCGAAGCTGAGGCGGACGTGGGCGGCGGGGGGCTCGGCGCTGAAGTAGGGGCGGCCGGGGGCGAGGGCGACGCCCGCGCGCAGGGCCGCCGCGGCCAGCGCGGCCTCGTCGGTGCCGTCGGGCAGGCGCAGCCACAGGTGGTAGCCGCCGGACGGGACGTGGGGCAGGCCGAGTTCGGGCAGCAGCCGGGCGAGCGCGCCCGTCAGGGCGTCACGGCGGGTCTTCAGCTCGGCCGACAGCGCCCGCAGGTGGCGGGGCCAGGCCGGGGAGCCGACGAGTTCCAGGGCGGCCTCCTGGAGCGGGCGCGGGACGAAGAAGCTGTCCACGACCTGGATCGCGCGCAGGCGTTCCAGCACCGGCCCGCGCGCGGCCAGGGCGCTCACCCGGAAACTGGGCGAGGTCGCCTTGGTCAGCGAGCCGACGTGGACCACCACGCCGTCCGGGTCGTCGGCGGCCAGGGGGCGGGGCAGCGGACCGGCGTCGGCGTGCACGAGCCGGCGGACGAAGTCGTCCTCCACGACGAACGCGCCCGCCTCGCGCGCGATGCGCAGCACCTCGGCGCGCCGGGCGGGCGCCAGGACCGCGCCGGTCGGGTTCTGGAACAGCGGCTGGCAGACGAACACCCGGGCGCCGGTGGCGTGGAAGGCGTCCGCGAGCAGGTCGGGGCGGACCCCGCCGGGGTCCACCGGCACCGGGACGGGCCGCAAACCGGCAGCGCGGGCGAGGGCGAGCATGCCCGGGTAGGTGGGGGACTCCACGAGCACCGGGGCGCCGGGCGGGGCGAGCGCGCGCAGGGCGGTGGCCAGGGCCGCCTGGCCGCCCGCCGCGATCAGCACCTCGGCGGCGGTGACGGCGCCGCCGATGCCGCGCGCGAACCACTCCCGCAGCTCCGGCAGGCCCTCCAGGGGCGGCCTCCCCCAGGCTCCGGGCCGCCGGCCGGCCCGGGCCAGGGCCGCCGCCATGGCCCGCTCCGGCTGGAGGAAGGGGTGCAGGTAGCCGCCGTTGAACTCCAGCACCCCGGGCGGCGGGGCGGCCAGCGAGACCGTGACGCCCGAGGCGTCCACCGTGCGCGGTACGAGGTCGGCGGCGCCGTCGGCGCTCAGCGCGACCTCCTGCCAGGAGGTGTCCCCGGCGGGCGGCTCCGCCCGGTGCGGCCGGGCCCGGAAGGCGCCGGCGCCGGGGCGGGTCACGACCAGGCCCTCGGCGGCGAGCTGCGCCAGGGCCCGCGAGACGGTCACCGGACTCACCCGGAACCGGTCGACCAGCGCACGGCTCGACGGCAGCTTTCCACCAGGAGAGTAGCGGTCCAGCTCTCGCCTGAGCTGTTCTGCCAGTTCGCCCACACTGCTACGCTGTTCCATGAGAGTAGAGAGTAGCGCTACTGCGACCCGTCCGATAGCAGTCACCGCCCGGCGCGAACCGCGCAGCCTCGGCGCCGTCCAAGCCGCCCTCGGCGTGGTCGCCTTCTCCCTGACCTTCCCGGCGACCGCCTGGGGTCTGGAGAGCTTCGGCCCCTGGTCCCTGGTGGCGGTGCGCGGGGTGCTCGCTGCCGCGGTGGCCGGCGGCTGTCTGCTCCTGCTGCGGGTACGGCTCCCGGCGCGGCGCCACCTGCCGGGCCTGGCCGTGGTCGCCGTCGGCGTGGTGCTGGGGTTCCCGCTGCTGACCACGCTCGCCCTGGAGACGTCCACCACGGCCCACGCGGCCGTCGTGGTGGGTCTGCTGCCGCTGACCACCGCCGTGTTCTCGGCCCTGCGCACCGGCGCCCGCCCGTCCCGCCGGTTCTGGCTGGCGGCCGTGGCCGGCGCGGTGGCCGTGCTCGCCTTCACGCTCGGCCAGAGCGGCGGCGCGCTCACCACCGCCGACGGCTACCTCTTCGCGGCCCTCCTGGTGTGCGCGGCCGGGTACACCGAGGGCGGCCGGCTGGCCCGGGTCATGCCCGGCTGGCAGGTCATCGCCTGGGCGCTGGTGCTGTGCCTGCCGCTCGGCGTGCCCGCCTCCGTGGTGGCGCTGGCCCACGAGCCGGTGCACCTCACCGGGCACGGCATCGCGGGCCTGCTGTGGCTGGCGGTCGGGTCGCAGTTCATCGGGCTGGTCGTCTGGTACCGCGGGATGGCGGCCATCGGCATCCCGCGGGCCAGCCAGTTGCAGTTGGCCCAGCCCCTACTCACACTGGTGTGGTCGGCGCTTCTGCTGGGCGAGCACTTCACGGCGGCCGCTCCACTGACCGCCCTCGCGGTGCTCGTGTGCATCGCCGTCACGCAGCGGTCGTGATCGTGAGGAGGGCCTGTCAGATGCACGCATCCAAGGGCGACCGGCTTGTCCAGCACGGCAGGGTGGTGGGCCAGCACGACCAGGTCACCGAAGTCGTCGAAGTACTCGGGCAGGAGGGCAACCCGCCCTACCGGGTCCGCTTCCAGGACGGGCACGAGGCGATCATGTCCCCCGGGCCCGACTGCCAGGTCAGGCACCAGGACGAACAGCGCCAGTAGCCGTCACGGCGGAGTCGCCGGCCCCCGGTAGTGGTCGGCGACCGCCCGCGCCGCCGCCCCGGCCGGATCGGCAGCGAGGTCCCCGGCGGCGAGGAGCACGTGCCCGCGCACCTCCGGGTCCGGTGCCGGTGGAGCCGCGGGACGACGTGGTCGATCCGGTGGTCGCTCGCGTGCAAGTCCCGTACGTCCGCACGCCCGCCCGGGTGTCGGAGCCGCGCGGGTCGGTCGCCGCGTTCCGCCACACCCCGAACGGGCTGATGCCGGCCTTGGTGCCGGGACGGATCCGCCTGATGCCGGCGGGCCGCGCACCAGCGCTGTGCCGCCGCCAGGCGGCCCGGGTCGCAGTGGAGCCGGCCGCCGTACCGCACCACCCGGCCGGGGTGCGCGCGGGCCGCCCGGAACGGGTGTGGCCGGCGACGCGGTACGGGTGGGACCAGGCGCGCAGCCGCAGCCCCCGGCGTGGGCCTCGGTGACGGCCGTGCCGGACGGGTCCCGGCCCGGGTCACCGCCCTGGGTCCCGGTGGGGTGTTCGGACCATGGCTCGTACGGCGACGGCCACAGCGTGTCGGCCGCGGGCCGGGCCTGGAGGAGCACCGTGTCGAGCCGGTCCCGCACCGCCCGGTCGAGGTGGGCGGTCGGCTCCGCCCGCTGCTCGGCCGCCGTCCGGCCGGGCACGGAGGGCCGGTCCCGGTTACGCACCGCAGCGATCCGGACGCCCCGCATCCCGACCGCCGTGCGCCGCGGGCCGGCCGTCGCGCCCGCGGCACCGGCCGGGGCCTGCGCGGCGAGGGCCGGCAGCGCGGCCAGGGCGAAGGTCCGCCGCGGCAGGGGCCCCACCCGGGATTCCCCCATACGTCCTGATCCGCTCGGTCACGGACCGTCACGCGCGCCGGGATGCCGCCACCCGGCCGATCGATCATCGATACTTGGCGGTAGCGTGCACGGTCGGAGCAGGCGCCGAAACCCGGGGGTCCTGCCAGCCAGCCGGAAGACCAGCGAAGGGGACGATGTGACCGACATCGAGCGCGTCGGAGTCGTGGGCTGCGGCCAGATGGGCGCGGGCATCGCCGAGGTGTGCGCCCGCGCCGGACTGGATGTGAAGGTCGCCGAGACCACCGGCGAGGCCCTGGAGATCGGCCGTACCCGGCTGTTCAACTCCCTGGCCAAGGCCGCCGAGCGCGGCAAGATCAGCGAGGAGGAGCGGGACGCGACACTGGCGCGGCTGAGCTTCACCACCGACCTCGGCGAGTTCGCGGACCGCGACCTCGTGATCGAGGCCGTCGTCGAGAACGAGCAGGTGAAGACGGAGATCTTCCAGGTGCTCGACCAGGTGGTGACCCGGCCGGACGCGATCCTCGCCTCCAACACCTCCTCCATCCCGCTGGTGAAGCTGGCGGTCTCGACCTCCCGCCCGGACCATGTCGTCGGCGTCCACTTCTTCAACCCGGCACCGGTGCAGAAGCTGGTCGAGCTGATCCCGGCGCTCACCACCTCCGAGGGCACGCTCAGCCGCGCTCAGGTCTTCGCCGAGAAGGTGCTCGGCAAGCACGCCATCCGCGCCCAGGACCGCTCCGGGTTCGTGGTGAACGCGCTGCTGGTGCCCTACCTGCTGTCGGCGATCCGGATGTTCGAGTCGGGCATCGCGAGCCGCGAGGACATCGACAACGGCATGGAGCTGGGCTGCGCCCACCCGATGGGCCCGCTGAAGCTCTCCGACCTCATCGGCCTGGACACCATCGTGTCCATCGCCAACTCGATGTACACCGAGTACAAGGAGCCGCTGTACGCCGCTCCCCCGCTGCTCCAGCGCATGGTCGAGGCGGGCCGGCTCGGCCGGAAGACCGGCTCGGGCTTCTACACGTACGGCTGATCACGCAGAGCGACACCCATGGGCCCGGCGCTCGGACGAGTGCCGGGCCCATGGGTTTCACACACCGTGTGCGCGCCGGGCACGCATATGCCCGTCACACACGCTCCCCACGCGCCCACCAGGCGAGTTGACTCAGCATGCGCACGCAAGGGATGCGGACCATCCACTTCGACTACCGAAAGGAGCGGGCCCGTGACCGTCGATCCGGAGCATCCCGTGGTCCATGGAGAACTCGCAGAGTTACGGCGCCGCCTCGACGTGGCCTACGCCCGTGTCGAGGGAGGACTGGCACTGCTGCGCCACCGCACCGAGGAGACCGCCAAGGAGCTGGACGACCTGAACTCCCGGATGGCCTCGCTGGAACACACGCGCTGGCCGCTGCCCTCGCTCGCCGCGCTGACCGCGCTCGGGGCGCTCGTGGTGACGGTCTGGCAGGCGCTGGCCGGCCACTGAACGGCCTTTCCGTCAGCCTTCGCTGAGCCTGAGGTGGTGCAACAGGAGTAAGGCGGCCGCCATGTTGGCGGCCGGGACCTCCCCGCGGGCGATCAGGTCGGGGACCAGCTTGAGGGGCACCCACTCCCGCCGGTCCGACTCGAAGTCGTCCACCGGGTGCCCGATGTACTCGCCCCGGTCGGCCCAGTAGACGTGGTGCCGGGCGTCGGTGAGTCCGTTGGACGGCTCCACGCTCATGAGGTGGTGCAGGGGCCCCGGCCGCCAGCCGGTCTCCTCCTCCAGTTCCCGGGCAGCCGCGCGCTCGATGTCCTCTCCGTCCTCGACGACGCCCGCGGCCAGCTCCCACCCCCAGCTGTCGGTGATGAAGCGGTGCCGCCACAGCAGCAGCACCTCGTTCGCCTCGTTGACGACCGTGGCCACGGCCACGGGGCGCAGCCGGATGAGGAAGTGGTCCAGGTGCCTGCCGTCCGGCAGCTCGACGTCTGCGAGATTGACGCTGAACCACCGGTTCTCATAAACAGTTTGTTCGTTCTGTTTCGTCCACTGCACGGTTCTGCCACCTTCCGCCGGGTAAGTGGCAATATCGCAGCAGGAACGAGCTGCCCACAGTGGGTCTAGAGCGGTACGCGCAGCGCTCCGTCGATCAGCTCGGCGGCCTCGTTGGTCCCCGCCGAGCCGCAGCGCGCCAGGTGCTCGCGCACCGCCCGGAGTCTGTCGCGCAGCCGCTGCGACTCCATTCCGCGGGCCTGCTCCGCCATCTGCACCGCGGTGGCCACCGCCTTGTCGGCGTTGCCCTGGCGCAGCTCGATGGTGCTGAGCATGGCCAGCCGGTGCACCCTCCCCCGGTCGTGGGCCGGGATGCCGACGGCCGCCGCCGCGTGCTCCCGGGCCGCGGCCAGCTCACCGAGGCTGAGCAGCGCCTCGGCCACCTGCACGTTGACGAGCCCCGGCTGCACGTACCCGGTCTCGTCGGGCTCGTGGCCCCGCCGGATCCGGTCCGCCGCCGTCTCCGCGCGCCGGATGCAGGCCAGCGCGCCGCCGCTGTCGCCGAGGTGGGCGTACGCCTTGGCCTGCATCGCGTACAGGTCGGAGGCGAGCGCCGGGGTGAGGTGCCGGCCGGCGGCGCGCAGCGCCGCCTCGGCGAAGGCGACGGCCTGCCGGTACTCGCGCATGAACAGCGACTGGTTGACCAGCAGCGCGATCACGTACGCCCCGAGTCCGCGGTCCCCGCTGGCCTTCGCGAGCCGCAACGCCTGGTGGAAGTAGCGCTGGGCCAGGCCGTGCGCGTCGGAGTCGTAGGCGCAGATGCCCGCGATCGCCACCAGCCCGCCCGTCGCGCGGTGCAGTTGGCGGCCGGCCGCGTCGGTGTAGCCGCCGCGCAGCAGGGGCGCGGCCTCGGCGTTGAGGAAGCCGACGATCCGGGACCGGGTCGCGATCCCGCCGGCCTTCCGGTACATCTGCTCGTAGTGCGTGCGGGAGGCGCGCAGCATCTCGATGTCGGCCGCGGTGACCCGGTGCCGGCCGCCGCGGGAGACGTCGACGTCCTCGGGCGGGTTCTCCCACTCCCACACCGGCATCACGGCCGGGGTCCCGGTGACCGCCTGGGCACCCAGCACATGGGGGCGCTGCTGCTCGTCCGACCGCCACAAGGCGGTGGCCCGCTCCACGAACCCGGACAGCGAGCCGGGGTGCGGCGTGCCGGGTCCGCCGGGCACGCCGAGGCCGATGTCGTCCAGCGTGACCGGCCGGCGCAGCCTGCCGGCCAGCACCTCGCAGATCAGGTCGGGCACCTCGCCGCGGGGCCGCTGCCCTTTCAACCACCGCGCCACGGCGGTGTGTTCGTACCGCAGCGCGAGACCGCGGGCCCGTCCCGCCTGGTTGACGTGGGCGGCGAGACCGGCGTGCGAGATCCCCGCCTCGTCCAGGATGGCGTCGAGCAGAGTGTTGGGCTGCATGAGTGCCCCCCGAGTGGCCTGGTGCGGTCAGCGTAGTGGGTTCGGGTTCACACGGGGTGTGAACGGAATGCCCGCATCCGGGACGGGTGCGCGCTGTCGCGGGGCGGGTCCGCCCGATTGACTGGGGCGCCTCGCGAGAGGCCGGCCGGGCTGTCGGCTCCCCCTCGAACATCCGGCGGCCCGGGCCCGGCCGGGACGGCACAGCACAGCCCGGAACGGCACGGCACGGCACGGCTAACCGTGGGTCGTCGGCTGCGGGTGCGTGGCGGCGGTGGGCCGCGCGGAGGCGCCGTCGGCCGGTGCCTTCGGGGCGGCGCGGCGGACCGTGCCGCGGTCGTTGCGCAGGACCAGCACCGCGATGTCGTCCGCGGGTCTCCCGGCCGTGTGGCGCAGGAGGGCGCCGAAGACCGTGCGCAGCACCGTCTGCGGGGACACCGGGTGCTCGCGCACCACCTCGCGCAGCGCCTCGGCCAGCGGGAAGAACCGGCCCCGGCCGTCCCGGGCGTCCTCCGCGCCGTCGGTGAACAGCACGAGGGACTCGCCCGGCAGCAGCCGGCCGCGGGGAGCGGCCGCCGCCTCCGCCGGCAGCGGGAACGGGCCCAGCGGCGGGAGCGGGTCCGTGTGCGCCAGCGGGTCGACACGGGCGCCCCTGAGCAGATAGGGCCAGGGATGACCGCAGTTCAGGGCGCGCAGCTCGCCGTCCTGGCCGATCTCCAGGAGCAGCAGGGTGACGAACTCCTCGGCGACCGGGTTGTCCGGGTCGGCGCTGCCGAGCGCGGGGTGCTCGGCCCGGGCGCGTTCGCGCAGGTGCCGGGCGAGTGCGCGGTCCAGCCGACGCAGGACACGGCCCAGGTCGGGCTCGTCGTGGGCGGCCTCCCGGAAGCTGCCGAGCAGGGCGGCGACGGTGCCGAGGGCGGCCAGGCCGTGTCCCCGCACGTCGCCCATCACCACCCGGACCCCGTGTTCGGTGACGACGGCCTCGTAGAGATCGCCGCCGACGGACGCGCCCCGGTCGGCGGAGAGCTGGGCGGCGGCGACGTTCAGCCCGTCCAGCCGGGGCGGCAGCGGGCGCAGGACGACGCTCTGCGCGGCGCTCGCCGCCCGCCGGGCCAGCCGCAGTTCCTGGAGCAGGGCGCGGCGGACGTGGAATATCAGGCCGGTCCCGACGGCGAAGAACACGGCGCTGGTGACGATGCGCGCCCCGAGCCCGTTCTGCTGGGCGAGCGGGCAGCCGAACTTGTAGCCGACCGCGACGGCTCCCCAGACGGTGGGCAGGACGGCTGCCCGTCCGGTGGGCGCCCGTGCCTTGATGCGGATCATGCCTGTGGTCCCCCATGTGGGTCTGACAGAGCAGACGGACCGGCCCCGAAAGGCCGGTCCGATTCTGTCGACGGCACGACCCGGGCGGGCCGGATCACCCGCACTTCCCACCCGAACGAGTGAGACGCCCCACTGCGAGCCGCATTTATGCAGCTCGCGGCCGGGTCGGCGACCCCGGGAGGGGGCCGGGACCACCTTCGGGGCGCGGCGGCACCACATGCGCACGGCCGGTCACGGATCACCCGTGACCGGCCGTGCGCGGGGCCTCGACCGCGGTCAGCCCCTGAGCACCGCGCCCGTGCGCTCGCCCGCGAGGGCGACGGCCGCGTCCCGCGCGGCGGACGCCTCGTCCACGGTCAGCGTCCGGTCGGCCGCCCGGAACCGCAGCGCGTACGCCAGCGACTTGCGGCCGTCGCCGAGCTGCTCGGGGTTCTCGTAGACGTCGAACAGCCGGATGGACTCCAGGAGTTCGCCCGCGCCCTCGCGCAGCGCCGCCTCCACCTCGGCGGCCGGCACCGGCTTGTCGACGACGAGGGCGACGTCCTGCGTGGCCACCGGGAACGTGGAGATGCCCGGCGCCTGGGGGACGCCGTCGCCGGCCGCCTCCACGGCGTCCAGGTCCAGCTCCGCCGCACACGTGCGCTCGGGCAGCCCCAGCGCCTTGACGACCCGCGGGTGCAGCTCCCCCGCGTGCCCCACGACCTTCTCGGCACCGTCGGCGGCGATCACGAGTTCGGCGCAGCGGCCCGGGTGCCACGGACCGTACCGGCCCTTGCGGACGATCAGTTCGGCCCCGGCCTCGCGGGCGACCGTGCGCGCCGCCTCGACGGCGTCGGCCCAGTCCGCGGGACGGCCCTTGCCCCACCAGCCGGCCTGCTCGCGGGCGCCGGCGAGGACGACCGCGACGTGCCGCGGCTGCTCGGGCAGCGCGGCGTCCAGCGCGGCGATCTCCTCGTCGGTGGGACGGCGGTCGACGGGCAGGTGCCCGGCGACGCGCCGCTCCTCGCGCGGCAGGAAGACCAGGCCTGTCTCGAACAGCGCCAGATCGTGCGAGCCGCGGCCGTTGTTGCGCCGCAGGGCGCCCAGCAGGCCCGGCAGCAGCGTCGTGCGGAGCGCGGGCTCCTCGTCGCTGAGCGGGTTGACCAGCTTCACGACGCGGCGGGCCGGGTCGCCGGCCTCCAGGCCGAGCTGGTCGAAGACCTGCTCGGCGACGAACGGGTAGTTCGGCGCCTCGACGTAGCCCGCGCCGGCCAGTGCCCGGCCGACCCGGCGGTGCAGCCGCTGCCGGTGGGTCAGGCCGCGGCCCGCGGCGGGCTTGGGCAGCGTGGCGGGCAGGTTCTCGTAGCCCTCCAGCCGGATGACCTCTTCGGCCAGGTCGTTGGGGTCGGTCAGGTCCGGCCGCCAGGACGGGGCGGTGACGATCAGCTCGTCCTGCCCGTACACGTCGCAGCCGACCTCCTGGAGGCGGCGCACGACCGTCTCGCGGCCGTAGCCGACGCCCGCGACCTTGTCCGGGTGGTCCGCCGGGAGGGCGATGGTGCGCGGCGCCGAGGGCGCGACGACCTCGGTGACGCCGGCCTCCGCCGTGCCCCCCGCGAGGAGCACCAGCAGGTCCACGGTGCGCTGCGCGGCGGCCGCGGCGGCCTGCGGGTCGACGCCCCGCTCGAACCGGCGGGACGCCTCGGACAGCAGCTTGTGGCGGCGGGCGGTGCGGGCGACGGAGACGGCGTCGAAGTGCGCGGCCTCGATGACCACGCCGGTGGTCGCGTTCTGCACGTCCGTGTGGTCCGCGATCTCGGTGTCGGCGCCGCCCATCACGCCGGCGAGGCCGATCGGGCCGCGCTCGTCGGTGATGACCAGGTCCTCGGCGTGCAGGGTGCGCTCGACGCCGTCGAGGGTGACGAGCTTCTCGCCCTCCTCGGCCCGGCGCACGCCGAGCGGGCCCCGGACCAGGTTGCGGTCGTAGGCGTGCAGCGGCTGGCCCACCTCCATCATCACGTAGTTCGTGATGTCGACGGCGAGGGAGATCGGGCGCATGCCGACCTTCTGCAGCCGGCGCTGGAGCCAGAGCGGGGAGCGTGCCTCGGGGCGCAGGCCGGTGACCGTGCGGGTGGTGAAGCGGTCGCAGCCGAACGGCTCGGAGACCTGGACCGGGTAGCCGTAGGCGTTCGGCGCCGGCACGTCGATCAGGGCGGGGTCGCGCAGCGGCAGGCCGTAGGCGATGGCGGCCTCGCGGGCGACGCCGCGCAGGGACAGGCAGTCGCCGCGGTTGGCGGTGACGGCGATGTCCAGCACCTCGTCGACCAGTTCCAGCAGCTCGATGGCGTCCTTGCCGACCTCGGTCTCCGGCGGGAGCACGATGATGCCGTGGCTGCCGTCGTCGCCCATGCCCAGCTCGTCGCCGGAGCAGATCATGCCGTGGGACGTCTTGCCGTAGGTCTTGCGGGCGGCGATGGAGAAGCCGCCGGGCAGGGTGGCGCCGGGCAGGACCACGACGACCTTGTCGCCGACCGCGAAGTTGCGGGCGCCGCAGACGATCTCCTGGGGCTCGCCGGTGCCGTTGGCCCGGCCGACGTCGACCGTGCAGAAGCGGATCGGCTTCTTGAAGCCCTCCAGCTCCTCGATGGTCAGCACCTGGCCGACGACCAGGGGGCCCTTGAGGTCGGCGCCGAGCTGCTCGACGGTCTCGACCTCCAGACCGGCCGAAATGAGCTTGGCCTGGACGTCACGGCCGGTCTCGGTCGCCGGCAGGTCGACGTACTCCCGCAGCCAAGAAAGCGGGACCCGCATCAGATCTCCATCCCGAAGGGCCGGGTGAACCGGACGTCACCCTCGACCATGTCTCGCATGTCTTCGACGTTGTGGCGGAACATCAGCATCCGCTCGATGCCGAACCCGAAGGCGAAGCCGCTGTACTTCTCCGGGTCGACGCCGCAGGCGGTGAGCACCCGCGGGTTGACCATGCCGCAGCCGCCGAGCTCGATCCAGCCCTCGCTGGAGCAGGTGCGGCAGGGCCGGTCGGGGTTGCCGACGGAGTCGCCCTTGCAGACGTAGCAGAGCATGTCCATCTCGGCGCTCGGCTCGGTGAAGGGGAAGAAGTTCGGCCGCAGCCGGGTCTTCATGCCCTCGCCGAACAGGGACTGGACCATGTGGTCCAGGGTGCCCTTGAGGTCGGCCATGGTCAGGCCCTCGTCCACGGCCAGCAGCTCGACCTGGCGGAAGACCGGGGTGTGGGTGGCGTCCAGCTCGTCGGTGCGGTAGACGACGCCGGGGCAGATCACGTAGACCGGCGGCTCGCGGTCGAGCAGGGAGCGGATCTGCACGGGCGAGGTGTGGGTGCGCAGCACGACGCCGGAGTCGGCGCCGCCCTGGGCGTCCTGCACGAAGAACGTGTCGGCCTCGCCGCGGGCCGGGTGGTCCGGGCCGATGTTCAGGGCGTCGAAGTTGAACCACTCCGCCTCGACCTGCGGGCCCTCGGCGACCTCGTAGCCCATGGCGACGAAGATGTCCTCGATCCGCTCCGACAGCGTGGTCAGCGGGTGGCGGGCGCCGGCCGGCACGCGGTCGTAGGGCAGCGTGACGTCGACGTCCTCCTCCACCAGCACGCGGGCGTCCCGCTCGGCCTCCAGCTCGGCCTGGCGGGCGGCGAGGCCCTTGTTCACGGCGCCGCGGGCCATGCCGACGCGCTTGCCGGCGTCCGCCTTGGCGTGCGGGGGCAGGGCGCCGATCTCGCGGTTGGCGAGGGACAGCGGGGAGGCCGGGCCGGTGTGGGCGACCTTCGCCTCGTGGAGCGCGTCGAGGGAGTCCGCGGCGGCGAAGGCGGCGAGCGCCTCGTCCCGCATGCGCTCGATCTCTTCCGGTTTCAACGCCTCGACCTCGACAGGGTCGTACGACTTATTGGGTGCCGACATCTCTTCCCGTGCTTCCGTTTGTCCCCCAGCTGACGCTGGGGGGTGCCCCCTGGCGGATGGTCCCCGTCACCGACTCGCGAGGGCCGTGTGCAGGACACAAAGCTGCCAAAGGCCGAGTCTAACGGGGGTGGAGGTGTGCGAAGGCGCCCGTGGGCCGCTAGGCGAGGTACGCCGGGGCCGCCACGGGCAGGGTAAATCGGAACTCGGCGCCGCCCACGGGGGCGCGGCCGACGGTGATGGTGCCGCCGTGGGCCTCGACGATGCCCTTGACGATGTACAGCCCGAGGCCCGTGCCGCCGCGCTTGCTGCCCCGCCAGAAGCGGGTGAAGACGCGGTTCATGGACTCCTCCGGGATGCCGGGACCTTCGTCGCTCACCGTGACCGATGTGCCGGTCTCCTCGTCCTCGCGCGGGGACGCGGAGGGCGTGACGTCAATGGTGACGGTTCCCTCGCCGTGCCGCACCGCATTTTCGATGAGGTTGCCGAGGACCTGGTCGATCTTGTCGGGGTCGGCCCACAGGGCGGGCAGCGGCTGTTCGATGCGGAGCAGGAAGCGGCCGGCGCTCTGGCCGGCGGCGACGTACGCCTGGATGTGCCGGGAGGCCGCCGCCCCTATGTCGACGGGCTGGCGGCGCACCTCCAGCCGGCCGGAGTCGATCCGCGAGATGTCCAGCAGCTCCGCGATGAGCCGGGTGACCCGGTCGGCGTCGGCGTCGACGGTCTCCAGCATGAGCCGCTTCTGGTCGTCGGTGAACCGCTCCCACTTGGCGAGCAGGGTGGCGGTGAAGCCCTTGACGGACGTCAGCGGGGAGCGCAGTTCGTGGGCGACGGTGGCGATCAGCTCGGCGTGGCTGCGCTCGGTGCGGCGCCGGGCCTCGGTGTCCCGCAGGGAGACCACCACGCGGCGCACCGGCCCCAGCGGCCGGTCGCGCACGTACCGGGCGGAGACGAGGACCTCACGGCCGCCCGGCAGCAGCAGGTTGCGCTCGGGCTGGCCGACCCGGATGGCGAGTCCGCCGTAGGGGTCGGTGAGCTGCCACCAGCGGCGGCCCTCCAGGTCCTCCAGCGGCAGCGCCTTCTCCAGGCTCTGCCCGAGGACGTCGGCGGCCCGTACGGCGGCGATGCGGGCGGCGGCGGCGTTGAAACAGGTCACGCAACCGTTTTCGTCGGCGACGACGAGGCCGTCGGGCAGCTGGTCCGGGTCGAGGCCCGGGGGGCCGCCCCGCCGGGGCACGGCCGTGTGCCGCCCGTCCCGGCCCTCCGGCGCGGTGCTCGTGCCGGCCACACTCATCCCCGTACCCCACCTCTCAGACGGCGCAGGGCCCCGCACCGGTCACCCTACTAGCCCTCGGTGACGGAGCGGCACCCTCCGGCGGCGCGCTGTGCACGGGCCGACGCGTAGAGGCACACGGCGGCGGCCGTGGCGAGGTTCAGGCTCTCGGCCTTCCCGTGGATCGGGACGCGGACGACGGCGTCGGCGAGGGCCCGGGTCTCCTCGGGCAGCCCCCAGGCCTCGTTGCCGAACACCCAGGCGGTGGGGCCGCCCATGGTGCCCTTGTCCAGTTCCTCGTCCAGGTCGCGGTCGCCCGCGCCGTCCGCGGCGAGGATGCGGACGCCGGCGTCCTTCAGTCCGGCCACGGCCCGCTCGACGGGGACCCCGACGGCGACGGGCAGGTGGAAGTGCGAGCCGACGGAGGCCCGGACGGCCTTGGGGTTGTACAGGTCGACGGAGGCGTCGGTGAGGACCACGGCCTCCGCGCCGGCGGCGTCGGCGCAGCGCAGCACGGTGCCGGCGTTGCCGGGGTCGCGCACGTTGGCGAGGACGGCGACGAGCCGCGGCCGGGCGGCGAGGACGTCCTCGAAGGAGGTGTCCAGGAAGCGGCAGACACCGACCAGTCCCTGCGGGGTGACGGTGGTGGAGATGTCGGCGATGACCTCTTCGGAGGCGAGGTGCACGCGGGCGTCCGCGTCCCGGGCCGCGCCGATGATGTCGGCGTACCGCTCCGCGGCCTCGACCGTGGCGAACAGCTCTACGAGGGTGGGGGCGCCGCCGGCCCGGTGCGCGGCCGCCTCCCGGACGGCCTGCGGTCCCTCGGCGAGGAACAGCCGGTCCTTGCCCCGGAAGTTCCGCTTGGCCAGTCGCCGGGCGGCGCTCACACGGGCGGACCGGGGGGAGATCAGCTCGGGGCTGACGGGGGGCATGCTCTTCTTCACCTTCGGGAGAACGTCGACGGTCGGGCGGTGCCCCGGAGCCGGCGGCACCGCGGTTCCCCGGGGCGCGGAACTCGGCGCGTGCGACCGCGGCGGGACCGCGGCCGGACGACGGCGGTCCCGCCGAACAACAGGACCCGCAAGCCATACAGCCTGCGGGTCCTGCGGTGAACGTCGGCTCACAGCCGGCGCGGCGTCACGCAGCCTTGGGGGCGTTGACGTCCGACGGCAGCGCCTTCTGCGCGACCTCGACGAGCGCCGCGAAGGCGTTCGCGTCGTTCACGGCCAGCTCGGCCAGGATCTTGCGGTCGACCTCGACGTTCGCGGCCTTCAGACCCTGGATGAAGCGGTTGTAGGTGATGCCGTTGGCGCGGGCAGCGGCGTTGATGCGCTGGATCCACAGCTGACGGAAGTCGCCCTTGCGCTTCTTGCGGTCGTTGTAGTTGTAGACCAGCGAGTGGGTGACCTGCTCCTTGGCCTTGCGGTACAGGCGCGAACGCTGACCGCGGTAGCCGGAGGCCTGCTCGAGGATCGCCCGGCGCTTCTTGTGGGCGTTGACTGCCCGCTTGACGCGTGCCACTTGTTAACTCCTTGTAGCGGGGTCGTGGTGGTGCTCACACGACCCGGAAACGACTGGGTCCCGGTCCTGGCGTACGGCGCTCAGCGCGAGGGTGAGCGCCCGTACGTCACTTGCCGAGAAGCTTCTTGATCTTCGCGGCGTCGCCCGGGGCCATCTCGGCGTTGCCGGTGAGGCGACGCGTGACGCGGGACGACTTGTGCTCGAGCAGGTGGCGCTTGCCGGCGCGCTCACGGAGCACCTTGCCGGAGCCGGTGACCTTGAAGCGCTTGCTGGCACCGCTGTGCGACTTGTTCTTCGGCATAGCGCCGTTATCTCCTCGTCGGTGGCGCTCCGGTGCCCGGTCGTGAAACCGGGCACGGTGGAGCGTCGCTCTTTGTTTTCGGTTACATCCTCGGGGACGTACGTCCCCCGGGATCACGCCTCGGCGGGCTCCTCGGACGGCGCCTCGGCAGGCTCCTCGGACGGTGCCTCAGCCTCGGCAGGGTTCTGCGACTTTCCGGGGTTCGCCTTCGCGTCGGCCTTGCGGGCCTCCTGCGCCTGACGGGCCTCGGCCATCGCCTCGGTCTTCTTCTTGTGCGGACCGAGGACCATGATCATGTTTCGGCCGTCCTGCTTCGGGTTCGACTCGACGAAGCCGAGGTCCTGGACGTCCTCCGCGAGACGCTGCAGCAGGCGGTAGCCCAGCTCGGGGCGGGACTGCTCGCGACCACGGAACATGATCGTGATCTTGACCTTGTCGCCCTGCTTGAGGAACCGGACGACGTGACCCTTCTTGGTGTCATAGTCGTGCGGGTCGATCTTCGGCCGGAGCTTCATCTCCTTGATGACCGTGTGCGCCTGGTTCTTGCGCGCCTCACGGGCCTTCATGGCCGACTCGTATTTGAACTTCCCGTAGTCCATGAGCTTGCACACGGGCGGACGGGCGGTCGCCGCGACCTCGACCAGGTCCAGGTCGTACTCCTGCGCAAGCTCCAGTGCCTTGGCCAGCGGGACGATGCCCACCTGCTCGCCACTGGGACCGACAAGTCGCACCTCGGGAACGCGAATCCGGTCGTTGATGCGGGGCTCGGCGCTGATGGATCCTCCTCGGTAGCACCACACGGCGGTCTGGCGGACGGCCGCGTAACGTCTGTGTTCGTTAGACCTAACCGCGCCGAAGCATGAAAAATGCCCCGGACGATCACAGGCGGGGCTCCAAGCACTACCGGAGCACCGCCGCGATGCCGCGGGGCGCGCTTTCGGGCGACTCCATCGTCCGTACGGAACGATGGTGGCCGCCTGACCGGATGACCCGCCGTCCGGGGGACGGTCGGGTGGGAGATCGGAGCCTCCACTTGTGGGCCGGACAGTCATGTCCAGCCGGTCGTTACACGAGGTTACCAGCAACGGTGGACAACGGCTAATCGAGGGGCTCCCCGCCCGCCCGGAGGGGCGCCGCCCGCGCACCGCTTATCGTGTGGGGCATGAGTGACACCCCCCTTGAGTCCCCCGACTTCGACGCGATGACCCGGGACATCGCCGAGGTCCCCGCCGTCGAGGTGATCGTGACGGTCGCCGTCAACCTGATGAGCGCCGCCGCCGTGAAGCTCGGGCTGAGCGAGGAGGGTGAGGAGTACAAGGACCTGGACGAGGCCCGCAAGCTGATCTCCGCGCTCGCCGGTCTGCTGGACGCCAGCGCGACCGAGGTCAGCTCCTTCCACGCGGCCCCGCTGCGCGACGGCCTGAAGTCGCTGCAGCTCGCGTTCCGCGAGGCGTCGGTCGTCCCGGACGAGCCGGGCCAGGGGCCGGGCGAGAAGTACACCGGCCCCGTGTACGGCTGAGCTAACCCTTCACGTACAGGGGCTCGCCCGGAGGCGTGGTCCCGGCCGGCAGCAGTGCCAGGTCGAGGCCGCGCACCAGGCGGGCCCTCAGTGTTTCGTCGGCGGCCAGCCGCTCGGCCACCGCGCGGGCGGCCTCGGCGGGCGCCGCGGCCGGGTCGAGGAGGAGCGCCAGGGTGCCGTCGGCCCGCCCGGGCCCGAGGTGGGCGCGGAGCACGGCCGGCTCGGCCGCCACCGCCGCGCGGACGGCCGCCACGACGGCGGGGTCGGCCAGCGGGTCGGTGCTGGTGCGGCCCTCGGCGAGGGCGAGCAGCGCGGGTCCGGTCAGCTCGAACGGCACCGGTCCGGCGAGGTCGAGCACGACCGTGTCGGCCTTCTCGTGCGCGGCGGCCTGGAGCGCCTGGTGCAGCGGTACGGCGACCGGCCGGGCCCCGGGGTCCCAGCGGGCGAGGGAGTCGGTACAGGTGAAGGCGGGCAGCGCGGTGCGGTCGCCGGCCTTCAGGGTGGGCACGGCCATGTCGCTGGTCTTCTCGCGGCGCAGCCCGTTCTCGTCCTCCTCCACCTCGCCGAGCACGGCGACGACGGGAACCAGCAGGCGGGCGCCCCTGAGCGCCTCCAGCACGGGACCGAGGGCGCCGCGGTCCTCGGCCCAGGCGGCGAGCGCCGCGCTCAGCCGGGGGTCGGCGGAGCCGTCGTCGTCGGAGAAGCCGGGGTCGGGAATGTTCTTGTTCGCCACGGTCACCGACCCTATCGGCACGCCTCCGGCCCGCCGCACGGGCGTCCTCGCCGGGGGCGCGGCCGTAGCGTCGGCGGCGCCGGCCACCTCCTCGGCCGGGGCGGGCGAGGAGGCTTCGGTAAAACCCGCACGGAGCCCGCAATGGACCGGGACGCGCTGCTGGACGCGGCGATGGCGCGGGTCCCGGTGCCCGCGGGCGCGCGGGCCCCGGTGGCGGTCCTGGCCGTGGACTCCGGTGGGCGTGCCGTGCACGGCGACGCGGCCTTCGTCACGGCGAGCGTCGTCAAGGTCGACATCCTGGCCGCCCTGCTGCTCACGCCCGGGACGCGGGCCGGCGGCTGACCGCGGACGAGGAGGCGCACGCCGCGAGGATGATCGGGACCGGTGACAACTCCTCCGCGACGGCGCTGTGGCACGCGATCGGGGGCGCGGCCGGACTGTACGCGGCGAACGAGCGCTTCGGGCTGGCGCGGACGGCCGGCGGGGACGGCGCGCTGTGGGGGCTCACCCGGACACCACCACGGCGGACCGGCTGGTGCTGCTCCGGCAGGTGTTCGGCGCGGAGTCGGAGCTGACGGCGCACTCGCGGGCGTGCGTGCGGGGGCTGACGGAGTCGGTGGCGGCCGGGCAGCGGTGGGCGGTATCGGCGGCCGCGCCGGGCGGGTCCTGCGCGCTCGGGAACGGGTGGCCGCCGCGCACCGCGACGGGCCTGTGGGTCGTCGACGGCGTCGGCCGGGTGGCCGCGGACGGCACCGGCCGGCTGCCGGCGGTCCTGTCGGACGGCGCACCGGGCCTGGCGGAGGATGTCCGACTGGTGGAGACGGCGGCGGTGCCGGTGATCGCGGGGCCGTGACCACCGGCGCCTGGCGGCGGGGGCCGGCACGTGACGACGAGAGGGCCGCCGCCCTCGTCTCCGGCGCGGTGGCGGACGGCGCGGGGGCGGGGCGGCGGGGCGGGGTCAGGAGCGTCGGCGGCGGCCGTGCCAGAGCACCGCGCCGGCCAGCAGGAGGACGCAGCCCGTGCCGCCGGCGAGCGGGGCCGCCCAGTCGGCGGGACCGGTCGCGGCCCCGGCCGTCTCCGGGCCGGGGCCGAAGTACTTCCCGGCGTACGCGACGGCGTGCAGGCGGCCCTGGGGCTTGAGGCGGGCGGCCGCCTCCAGCGCCGCCGCCGGATCGATCATGCCGAAGCCCCGGGAGTCGTCCCGGCCGCCCACCGGCGCGTCCCGGGCGGTGTCCTCCAGGAGCTTCTTGATCTGGGCCGGGCTCAGGCCGGGGTGGGCCGACCGGATCAGGGCCACCGCGCCGGAGACGAAGGCGGCGGCCGCGCTGGTGCCCCAGCCCGCGTAGTACTTGTGGTCGGGGTCGGCGATGACGACGTCGACGCCGGGCGCGCTGACGGCCGCGTACCAGCGGCGGGTGGAGAACGCGGCGCGGGTGCCGTACTTGTCGACGGCGGTCGCGGCGACGACGCCCGGGTAGGCGGCCGGGTAGGAGACGTGGTCGCCCTTGTCGCCGCCGTTGCCCGCGGAGGCGACCACGACCACGCCCTTGCCCAGGGCGTACTGCACGGCCTCGTCCTCGCCGGGCTCCGGGTGGGCCGAGTCCGAGTCGTCGCCGAGGGAGAGGTTGATGACGTCGGCGCCGTGGTCGGCGGCCCAGCGGATGCCGTCGGCGAGGGCGTCGCCCCGGGTGGTGCGGGCCTTGGCGCGGGTGGGGTCGCCGTCCTCCAGGATCACCCGGACGGGCAGGACGCGGGCCTCGGGGGCCACGCCCATGACGCCGTCGGCGCCGCCGGGGCCGTGGCCGTGCCCGGCGATGATGCCGGCCATGGCGGTGCCGTGCCGGGCCCAGGTGCGGTCGCCGGGACCGGCGCCGAAGCCGATCATGTCCTTGGCGGGCAGGACGTTCCCGGCGAGGTCGGGGTGGTCGGCCTCCACGCCGGTGTCGAGGACCGCGACGGTGACGCCCCGGCCCTTGGTGGTCCGCCACGCCTCGTCCAGGTGGAGGGCGGACAGCCCCCACTGCTGTCCGCGCAGGCCGTCGGCGTGGGCCGCGGTGGACGGCAGCAGCGCGAGGGAGGCGGCGAGCAGCAGGCTCACCGCCGCGGCGGGAGCGGTCCTCCCGGGACGGCCGTCGCTCGGTCGCTTCACGATGGCTTCTCCGTGGCCGTGCCGACGGTCTTGCGCAGGCGCCGTGCGACGCGGTCGGCCAGGCCCTGGGCGTCGTTGCCCAGGCCGGCCTGGGCGGGCGCCGTGGTGGCGCCGGACCGGACGGCGTCGGCGGCGGGCTGGGGCGAGTCGACGGTGCGGCCGTCGGCCCAGCCGGAGACGGCGTAGGCGACGACGGGGGCGTCGGTGAGGACGGAGACGGTCCAGGACGCCCGCTGCGCCGCGCCGAACCCCGCGGCGGCCGTGCCGGGGGCGGCGTACGGCCGGGGCATCAGGTCGGCGCGCCGGTCCAGGTGCCCGTCGCGGAAACGGGCGGCGAGCGCGGCCATGCCCGCGGGGTCGGCCTCGGTGAAGAGCAGGCCCACGGTGGTGACGTGGCTCTGGGTGGCGTCGGTGTAGGTGGCGCGCAGCAGCCGCCGGCAGCCGGCCGGGGCGAGCACGGTGCGCAGCAGCGGGTCGAAGGCGTGGGCGCAGCCGCTGTCCGGTGCCACGGCGATCCGGGTCCAGTCGCGGTCGGCACCGCCGGGCCCGGCGCCCGTGCCCCGCACGGTGGGCGGGAACAGCTCGTCCACGGGCACGCTGTGCCAGAGCGTGCCCGCCGTGGTGAAGGCGCTCGCGGCGGCGTCGCCCCGGCCGCCGCCGGTGAGCCGGCTCCCGGTGAGGGCGCCGCCGACGAGGCCGAGCCCGAGGACGAGACAGGCCGCGGCGGCGACGGTGCGCGGTGCCGCGCGGCGGCGCGCGGGTACGCCGGACAGCTCGGGCTCCCCGAACGACACGACGGGCCGCCCGGGCGGGGCGGTGTCCCAGCAGTGGGCGGGGCCGGGTCCGGCGGGGGCCGCCGCACGGGTGGGCGCCGGCGGGCTCCAGGCGCGCGCGTCCGGCTCCGGCTCGGCACGCCGGGCCCCGGCGGATTCGGCCCGGGCCCGCTCGGCCTCCGCGCGGAGGACCCCGGCCGTCCGGTCGGATGCCGCCGTGGGCTCTGCCGCGGAGGGGTGCCGCGCCGGGGGAGGCGGGAAGGCCGGTGGAGCGGGGAGCGGCGGCGGTGGTGTGGGCGGCGGTGCTGCCGGGCGGACCGGGCGCAGCCGTGCCGTCGTCTCCGCCGGGATCTGAGCCGGGGCACCCTGACCCCAAGGCTCACCGGGCCGGAGCCCGGCTGCCGTCTCCCCGGCCGGCTCCGCCGCAGCCGCCCCCACGGCCGGACTCGTCCCCCCGGCAGCCGTCGTCGTACCCGCCGGACCCCCCGTACCCGCCGGGGCCGCCGTGCCCCAGGCGGTGGCGTCCGTGGCCGCCGGAACTCCCCGGCCCCCGACCGCCGGGTTCGGGGGCGCGTCGGGGAAGCGGGCGGAGGCGGGGGGCGGGGGCGGGCTCACGGGCTCGGCGACCTCGGGCACGGCCGAGTGGCGCGTCGCCGGTGCGGGTCGTCCCGGGCCGGTACCGCCCTCGTCCCCCGGGCCGCCGGCTGCCGCGTGCGCGGTCCCCGCGGGCCCGTCGAGCGGCGGCCGGGTGTCCCGCGGGGTGAACACCGAGGGCTCGTCGTCGGGGTCGGCGAGCGGTGCCGGGGCGCGGTGGTCCGGCGGTGCCGGAGCGGTGGCGGGCCGGCCGGCCGGGGGACGGGCGGGCGGGCGCTGGGGCGGGGAGCCGGGGGACGGGGCGCGCGGGGCCGGCGCGGGGCCGGCGGGCTGTCCGGGCGGGGCCGGCGGGCGGGGCGGGACGGGAGCGTGTCGCGCTTCCGTGCTCATGCACCCCCCGTTTCCTCGTGCCCGGGCCGTGTCCGCGAACCCGGGCCGTTCCCCGCACGCGGGCCGCCTGCCGCTCGGCCGCGCCCGGCGCGGAAGCCGTCCCCGGGCACCCATACCCGTACGGCCGGACGGTCATCCCGGTCCAGCCGGTGCGCCGGTGCGCGGCGCCGTCCGTGCGCGTCACTCTACGGCTTGCCGGGGGCCGGGACGGAACCGGTCCGCGAGCCCGGGGCATCTGCCCGGAACGTCCCCCTACCCTGCGGTAATCCCGTCTGGCAGGCTTCGGCCATGACTGCGCCTGCCGCCGACCGGGCCCGTTTCGACCGGGCCACCGCCCATCTCGACGCCCCACTGGCGATCGTGGACCTCGACGCGTTCGACGCCAACGCGACCGACCTGGTGCGCCGCGCCGCCGGCAAGCCGGTCCGGGTCGCCAGCAAGTCCGTACGCTGCCGGGCCCTGCTGGAACGGGTGCTGGCCCGGGACGGTTTCCAGGGCATCATGTCGTTCACCCTGGCCGAGTCCCTGTGGCTCGCGCGGTCCGGCTTCGACGACGTCCTGCTGGCCTATCCGTCGGCCGACCGCGCCGGGTTCGCGGAGCTGGCCGCGGATCCCAAGCTCGCCGCGGCGGTCACGGTGGTGGTCGACGATCCGGCGCACCTCGACCTGATCGACGCCGCCCGCGACGGCGGGCGCGAACCCGTGCGCGTCTGCCTGGAGTTGGACACCTCGCTGCGGCTGCTGGGCGGCCGAGTCCGGGTGGGCGCCCGCCGCTCCCCCCTGCACTCCCCCGCCCACCTCGCCGACGTGGCACGGTCGGTGGCGCGCCGTCCGGGCTTCCGCCTGGTGGGGGTCATGGCGTACGAGGGGCACGTCGCCGGGGTCGGGGACGCGGTGGCCGGGCGGCCGCTGCGCTCCCGGGCGATCCGGCTGATGCAGGCCGCCGCCCGGCGGGAACTGGCCGAACGGCGCGCCGCGGTGGTACGGGCGGTGCGGGCCGTCGCCCCGGACCTGGAGTTCGTGAACGGGGGCGGCACCGGCAGCGTGCAGCACACCGCCGCCGAGGACGCGGTGACGGAGATAGCGGCGGGGTCGGGGCTGTTCGTGCCGCGCCTGTTCGACAACTACACCTCCTTCACCGGCCGCCCGGCCGCCCTGTTCGCCCAGCCGGTGGTCCGGCGCCCCGGGGTGGGTGTCGTCACCGTGCTCGGCGGCGGCTACCCGGCCTCCGGTGTCGCGGGACGCGACCGGCTGCCGGTGCCGTACCTGCCGCAAGGGCTGGCGTACGACCCGCAGGAGGGGCCCGGCGAGGTGCAGACGCCGCTGCTCGGCTCGCCCGCCGACGACCTGCTCGTCGGCGACAAGGTGTGGTTCCGGCACGCCAAGGCGGGCGAGCTGTGCGAGCGGTTCGAGGCGCTGCACCTGGTCGAGGGGGACACGGTGACGGCGACCGTGCCCACCTACCGGGGCGAGGGGCGGACCTTCCTCTGAGCCGCCCGGGCGCGGGCTACAGGGGCGTGACGTAGGCGCCCGCGATGCCGCCGTCCACCAGGAAGTCGGTGGCGTTGACGAAGGAGGAGTCGTCGCTGGCCAGGAACGCGACGGCGGCGGCGATCTCCTCGGCCTCCGCGAACCGGCCGGCCGGGATGTGCACCAGGCGGCGGGCGGCCCGCTCGGGGTCCTTGGCGAACAGCTCCCGCAGCAGGGGCGTGTTCACCGGGCCGGGGCACAGGGCGTTGACCCGGATGCCCTCGCGGGCGAACTGGACGCCCAGTTCGCGGGACATGGCGAGGACGCCGCCCTTGGACGCGGTGTACGAGATCTGGGAGGTGGCCGCGCCCATCCGGGCCACGAAGGAGGCCGTGTTGATGACGGAGCCCTTGCCCTGGCGGCGCATGTAGGGGATGGCGGCCTTGCAGCACAGGTAGACGGAGGTGAGGTTGACCTCCTGGACCCGCTTCCACGCCTCCAGGCCGGTCTCCAGGATGGAGTCGTCGTCGGGCGGGGAGATGCCGGCGTTGTTGAACGCGATGTCGACGCTGCCGTAGGTGTCGTACGCCGCCTTGAACAGCGCCTCGACCTGCTCGGGGTCGGTCACGTCGGTCTTGACGAAGAGTCCGCCGGTCGCGTCGGCGGCGGCCTTGCCGCTGACCTCGTCGACGTCCGCGCAGACGACGTGGGCCCCCTCGGCGGCGAGCCTGCGGGCGGTGGCCAGCCCGATGCCGCTGCCGGCTCCGGTGACGACGGCGGTACGGCCGGCCAGGCGGCGGCAAACTGATTCTGGGGTCACTGTGCGGGGCCCTCCGTACTGATGAAGACGTTCTTGGTCTCGGTGAAGGCGGTCAGGGCGTCGGGGCCGAGTTCGCGGCCGAGGCCGGACTGCTTGAAGCCGCCGAACGGGGTCCAGTAGCGGACGCTGGAGTGGGAGTTGACGGACAGGTTGCCCGCGCGGACGGCCTGCGAGACGCGCAGGGCGCGGCCGACGTCCCGGGTCCAGACGGAGCCGGACAGCCCGTAGGGGGTGGCGTTGGCGAGGCGCACGGCGTCCTGTTCGTCGGTGAACGGCAGCAGGACGGCGACCGGGCCGAAGATCTCCTCGGTGGCGGCGGGGCTGTCCGGCCGTTCGCCGGTGAGGACGGTCGGCGGGAACCAGAAGCCGGGCCCGTCGGGGGCGGTGCCGCGCAGGGCGGGGGCGTCCGCGGGGACGTGGGCGCGTACGCGGTCCCGCTGGTGCGCGGAGATCAGCGGGCCCATCCCGGTCTTCTCGTCGGCGGGGTCGCCCACGACGACGGCGGCCAGCGCGCCGGCGAGGAGGTCCCGGGCCTCCTCGAACACCGTCTCGTGGACCAGGACGCGGGTGCGGGCGCAGCAGTCCTGGCCGGCGTTGTCCAGGAAGGAGAAGGGGTCGAGGGCGGCCCGGAGGTCGGCGTCGGGGAAGACGATGTTGGGGCTCTTCCCGCCGAGTTCGAGGGTGACCGGTTTGACCAGGCGGGCGCAGCGCTCCATGACCTCGCGGCCGGTGCGGGTGGAGCCGGTGAACACGATCTTGGCGACGTCCGGGTGGTCCACCAGGGCGCGCCCGGCGGTGTCGCCGCGGCCGGGCAGCACCTGGAAGAGGTGCTCGGGCAGCCCCGCCTCCAGGGCGAGTGCGGCGAGGCGGAGCGCGGTGAGCGGGGTGGTCTCGGCGGGTTTGAGGACGACCGCGTTGCCCGCGGCGAGCGCCGGGAAGGAGCCCCAGGCGGCGATGGGCATCGGGAAGTTCCAGGGGGCGATCACGCCGACCACCCCGAGGGGCTCGTGGAAGGTGACGTCCCAGCCGCCGGGTGCCGGGATCTGCCTGCCGAGCAGGCGTTCGGCGCCGCCGGCCGCGTACAGGAGCAGGTCGCGGGCGTTGCCGGCCTCCCAGCGGGCGTTGCCGAGGGTGTGGCCGGCCTCGGTGACCTCCAGCCGGGCGAGTTCCTCGGTGTGGGCGTCGACGACGTCCGCGAAGCGGCGGAGCAGGCGGGCCCGGTCGGCGGGGGCGACGGCGGCCCAGGCGCGCTGGGCCCGCGCGGACCGTGCGACGGCGGCGGCCACCTCCTCCTCGCCCGCGGCGGGGACGGTGGCGACGACCTCTTCCGTGGCGGGGTTGAGTACGCGGAGCTCGTGCTGGTCGGTCAAGGTGTGCCCTTTCACAGGCGTTCGAAGGAGCGGCGCAGCTCCCAGTCGGTGACCGCGGCGTCGAAGGCCGCCAGCTCGACGCGCGCCATGTTGCGGTAGTGCGCGACGACCTCGTCCCCGAAGGCGGCCTTCGCGATCGGGCTGTTCTCCCACAGCTCGGCGGCCTCGCGCAGGGTGGCCGGGACGTGCGCGAAACCGGCGGTGTAGGCGTTGCCCGGGCAGGGGTCGGGCAGTTCGAGCCGCTGCTCGACACCGTGCAGACCGGCCGCGACCAGACCGGCGACGGCGAGGTACGGGTTGACGTCACCGCCGGGGAGACGGTTCTCGAAGCGCAGGGAGCGGCCGTGGCCGACCACGCGCAGGGCGCAGGTGCGGTTGTCGTGCCCCCAGGCGACGGCGGTGGGCGCGAAGGAGCCGGGCTGGAACCGCTTGTAGGAGTTGATGTTGGGGGCGTAGAGCAGGGTGAAGTCGCGGAGCGCGGCGAGCTGTCCGGCGAGGAAGTGCCGCATGACCTCGGACATGCCGTCGCCCGGGCCGCCCGCCATGGCGTTGGTGCCGTCGGCGTCGGCGAGCGAGAGGTGGATGTGGCAGGAGTTGCCCTCGCGCTCGTTGTACTTGGCCATGAAGGTGATCGAGACGCCCTCCTGGGCGGCGATCTCCTTGGCGCCCGTCTTGTACAGGGCGTGCTGGTCGCAGGTGACGAGGGCCTCGTCGTAGCGGAAGGCGATCTCGTGCTGGCCCGGGTTGCACTCGCCCTTGGCGGACTCGACGGTGAGGCCGGCGCCGGCCATGTCGTTGCGCAGGCGGCGCAGCAGGGGCTCGACGCGGCCGGTGCCGAGGATGGAGTAGTCGACGTTGTACCGGTTGGCGGGGGTCAGACCGCGGTAGTCCGCGTCCCACGCCTGTTCGTAGCTGTCCTTGAAGACGATGAACTCCAGCTCGGTGCCGACCTGGGCGCGGTAGCCGAGGGCGGCCAGGCGCTCCAGCTGGCGGCGCAGGATCTGCCGGGGAGCGGCGTCCACCGGGGAGCCGTCGGCCCAGGCGAGGTCGGCGACGAGCAGGGCGGTGCCGGGGTGCCAGGGGACGCGGCGCAGGGTGGCCGGGTCGGGCCGCATGGCGAAGTCGCCGTAGCCGCGGTCCCAGGAGGACATCGCGTAGCCGTCGACCGTGTTCATCTCGGTGTCCACGGCGAGGAGGTAGTTGCAGCCCTCGGTGCCGTGGTGCAGGACCTCGTCGAGGAAGAAGGGGGCGGCGAACCGCTTGCCCTGGAGCCGTCCTTGCATGTCGGGAAAGGCCAGGACGACGGTGTCGATCTCACCGCTCGCGACCAGGGCGCGCAGTTCCTCGACGCCGAGCGGGGGTGTGCGGTCTGCCACGGGAGAGCCTCCTTGGGCGTCATCGCGCTTTTCGGCCGGGCCGGGAGCCATAAGGTATTGCGGAGAACCATTGCTTGGGAAGGGGGTGCGGCGGATGACGCGGGACACCGGTGTCCGCGGGCCGGGCGACCGGCTCGCTCCGGTGCTGCGGCCGGTGCGGGCGGGCAACGGCTTCGAGGAGGCGCTGGAGCAGATACTGCAGGTCGTACGGCTCGGTCTGGTGCCGGCCGGCGAGCGGCTGCCGGCCGAACGGGAGCTGGCGGAGCGGCTCGGGATCAGCCGGGTGACGCTGCGCGAGGTGCTGAAGGTGCTCCAGGACCAGGGGCTGGTGGAGGCGCGGCGCGGCCGGTACGGCGGCACGTTCGTGCTGCCGCGGCCGGACGTGCGCGGCGAGGAGGAGCTGCGGCGCCGGATCGCCGAGGTCGACGTCGAGGACGTGCTCCGGTTCCGCGAGGTGCTGGAGGTGGGCGCGGCCGGGCTGTGCGCGGTCCACGGGCTGGCCGGGGAGCGGGCGGCGCGGCTGCGGGAGGCGCTGCACCGCACCCACGAGGCCCCGCTGGCGGAGTACCGGCGGGCCGACACGCTGCTGCACCTGACCCTGGCCGGGCTGTGCGGCTCGCCGTCGCTGACCGCGCAGTACGCGGCGGTCCGGGCGACGGTCAACGAGCTGCTGGACTGCATCCCGCTGCTGGTGCGCAACCTGGAGCACTCCCAGCGGCAGCACACCGCGCTGGTGGAGGCGGTGCTGGACGGGGACGCGGACGGGGCGCGGGAGATCGCGCGCGAGCACTGCGCGGGTACGGCGGCCCTGCTGCGGGGTTTCCTGACCTGAGCCGGACCTGTAAAGGTGACCGGGTGGACCTTTGGGCTTTCGGGAGGGCAGCATGACCGTGCGTCCGCTGATCGGTGTGAGCACGTACCTGGAGTCCGGCGCGCGCTGGGGCGTGTGGGAGCTGGAGGCGGTGCTGCTGCCGGCCGGCTACCCGCGGCTGGTGCAGCGGGCGGGCGGGCTGGCGTGCCTGCTGCCGCCGGACGACCCGGAGCGGGCCGCGGGGGCGGTGTCCCGGCTGGACGGGGTGGTCGTGGCCGGCGGCCCGGACGTCGACCCGGCCCGGTACGGCGCCGAGCGCTCCCCGCGCACGGGGCCGCCCGCGCCGGAGCGGGACGCGTGGGAGCTGGCGCTGATCGAGGCGGCGCTCGCGGCGGGCGTGCCCCTGCTGGGCATCTGCCGGGGCATGCAGCTGCTGAACGTCGCCCTCGGCGGGACGCTCGTGCAGCACCTGGACGGGCACGCGGAGACGGTCGGCGTGTTCGGCGGGCACCCGGTGAAGCCCGTACCGGGCACGCTGTACGGCGGCATCGTCCCGGAGGAGGTGATGGTGCCGACCTACCACCACCAGGCGGTACGGCGGCTCGGCGAGGGGCTGGTCCCGTCGGCGTACGCGGCGGACGGCACCGTGGAGGCGGTGGAGCTGCCACCGGAGCGGGGCTGGGCGCTGGGCGTGCAGTGGCATCCGGAGATGGGCGAGGACGAGCGGGTGATGCGGGCGCTGATCACGGCGGCGGTGTGACTGCGGGGGGCTGCGCGGGCCGGGGCGCTGCCGGGTGCGGGTGCGTGGTGGCTGAGCGCGCAGTTCCCCGCGCCCCCAGGTAGGTTGCGCCCCCGTACGTGCCGAGCACAGGGGACTTGCGGGCCGCCTGCGGGTGCCGGTGCGTCGTGGCTGAGCGCGCGGTTCCCCGCCCCCCAGGCAGGTCGCGCCGCCGTACGTGTCGGGCTCGGAGGTCAGTCTCGGGTCAGGGTGAGCAGTTCTCGGGCCGGGCCTGTGGGGCGGTGGCCTGTGGGCCAGACCGCTCGCAGGTCGCGGCGGAGCGAGACGTTCTCCACCGGGATGCTCACCAGGCGCCGCATCGCCAGCTCCTCCCCCACCACCAGCTCGCTGAGGACCGAGGGGCCCGCGCCGCTCACCGCGGACGCCTTCACCGCCGTCGTCGAGGACAGCTCGATCAGCGGCCGGGCCAGACCGCCCAGTGCCGCGTCCAGCACCTGCCGGGTGCCCGAGCCGCGTTCGCGCAGGATCAGCGGGGTCGCCGCGAGTTCCGCCGCGGTCAGGGCGCGCCGGCGGCGGGCCCACGGGTGCCCGGGCGCGGTGACGACGATCAGCCGGTCGTGGGCGATGACCGCGGAGTCCAGGCCCGTCGGCACGGTCAGGCCCTCCACGAAGCCGAGGTCCGCCTCACCGGCCAGCAGCAGTTCCGCGACCTTCGCCGAGTTGCCCGCGAGCAGGGACACCGCCGTGTCCGGGCGCTCGGCGTGCAGCGCGAGCAGCCAGCCGGGGAGCAGGTACTCGGCGATGGTCATGCTCGCCGCGACCCGGAGCCGCGAATCCCGCCGGTCGCGCAGCGCCCGCGCCCCCACGTCGAAGGCGGCCGCCGCCTCCACGATCCGCCGGGCCCAGTCCGTGACCAGGGCCCCCGCGTCGGTGAGCCGGGAACCGCGCGGCGAGCGGTCGACGAGGGCCACGCCGAGCTGCCGTTCCATGGAGCGGAGCCGGCTGCTGGCGGCCGGCTGGGTGATGCCGACCTCCCGTGCCGCCGCGCCGAGACTGCCCAGCCGCGCGACCGCCAGCAGCAGCTCCAGCGCGCCGAGGTCCGGTACCCGGTGTGCCAGTGACGCGCCGCCGTCCCGCTGCCCCTCCACCTCGCTCATAAGACCAGCTTATGCCCTCATAGGGAGGAACTCCCTGGTCAGGCGTGATCGACGGCGGGACCGTGGGGGAATGGTCACCGCAGCCCAGCCCCTCCCCCCGCCCCCGTGCCGCGCCGCCCGGCTCCACGACCTGGGCCCGAACTGGTACGCCTCCGTCATGGGCACCGCCGTCGTCGGTGCGGCCGGCGTCGCGCTGCCGGGGCGCGTGCACGGGCCGCGCGGTGTCTTCGCCGCCGTCTGGGCGCTGTCCCTGGTCTGGCTGCTCGTCCTGCTGGCCGCCCGGACCGTGCACTGGGCCCGCCACCGCGACCGGGCCCGCGCCCACCTCCTCGACCCGGCCATGGCCCCCTTCTACGGCTGCCTGTCGATGGCCCTGCTGTCGGTGGGCGGCGGCGCCCTGACGGCCGGCCGGGACCTCGTGGGCGTCCGGGCGGCCGTCGCCCTGGACACCGTGCTGTTCTGCGCCGGCACGGCGGTGGGGCTCGGTGCCGCCGTCGCCGTGCCGTACCTGATGGCCGTACGCCATCGCGTCGAGCCCGCGCAGGCCACCCCGGTGTGGCTGCTGCCGCTGGTGGCGCCCATGGTGTCGGCCGCGCTCGGCCCGCTGCTGGTGCCGCACCTGCCGCCGGGCCAGCCCCGGGAGACCCTGCTGCTGGCCTGCTTCGCGTTGTTCGGGCTCAGCCTGCTGGCCACGCTGCTGATGCTGCCGCTGGTCTTCGCCCGGCTGATCACCGGGCCGCTGCCGCTCGCGCTCACCCCGGCCCTGTTCCTGGTCCTCGGGCCGCTCGGGCAGTCCGTCACGGCCGTCGGCAAGATCGCGGACGTCGCCCCGGGCGTCGTACCGGCCCCCTACGACCGGGGCCTCGCGGTCTTCGCCGTGCTCTACGGCGTGCCCGTCATGGGGTTCGCGCTGCTCTGGCTGGCGCTGGCGACCGCGCACGTGGTGCGGGCCCGGCGGCGGGGCATGGGATTCACGCTGACCTGGTGGGCGTTCACCTTCCCGGTGGGCACGTGTGTCACCGGCGCGGCCTCCCTCGCCCGGCACACCGGGCTGGCCGGGTACGGCGCGCTCACCGTCGGCCTCTACGGCGTCCTCGTGGCGGCCTGGGTCGCGGCGGCCTGCGGCACCGTGCGCGGCCTGCTCAGCGGCGAGCTGCTGCCAGTGCCCCGGCCAGCACCCGTGGCGCCGCCGACAGGGACGGGCCGTACCAGGTCAGGTGCCGCCCGCTGACCAGGGCGCAGGGCAGGCCGGGAAAGGTCTCCGGGCCGTCGTCGGCGGTGAAGCGGTAGGGCTCGTCGGGCAGGACGACCAGGTCCGGGGCCGCCGCGCGCAGTTCCGCCGCCGGCACGCGGGGGTAGCGCTCGGGGTGGCCGCCGTAGAGGTGGTCGACTCCCAGGCGGGCCAGGACGTCGCCCGCGAAGGTGTCCCGGCCGAGGACCATCCAGGGCCGGCGCCAGACGGGTACGACGGCCGTCACGCGCTCCGCGGGCTCGGGCAGCGCCGCCCAGGCCGCCGCCGCCCCGGCCAGCCAGGCCGGCCGGCCCGGCGCGCCGCAGGCGGCGAGCACCCGGTCCAGCTCGGCGACGGCCTGCGGCACGGTCCGCACCTCGGTGACCAGCACCCGCAGGCCCGCCGCGCGCAGGGCGTCGAGGTCGGGGGCGCGGTTCTCCTCCTCGTTGGCGAGCACCAGGTCGGGCGCCAGGGAGACGATCCGGTCGACGTCCGGGTTCTTCGTGCCGCCGATCCGGGTGACGCGCAGGTCCGCCGGGTGACTGCACCAGTCGGTCGCGCCGGCCAGGACGCCGGGCAGGGTCACCGCGACGGCCTCGGTGAGCGACGGCACCAGGGAGACGACCCGCATCACACGCCCCGGCCGCTCAGCGGGACCGGTCCTGGACGGCCTCGATGTGCTCGGCGACCGCCACCACGACGACCCGGGTGTCGGGCACCGTGGCCCGCCAGCGGTGCCGGACGCCGCCGGTCAGGTACAGGGTGTCGCCGCGGCCGAGGCGGTAGGCGCGCCCCTCGGCCTCGATCTCCACCGCGCCGTCGGCGACGTACATCAGCTCGTCGTTGCGGTGCTGGAACTCCCGGCCGGCGTCGTGGTCGCCGGTGTACTCGGAGGCGTGGAGCTGGTGGTGGCCGCGCACCAGGGAGCGCGTGCGCGGGTCGAAGTCGCCGTCGGCGACGGGCTCGGCGCGTACGACGTCCACGCTGGCGGCCGGGTCGGCGGCGGCGAGGAGTTCGACGGCCGTGGTGCGCAGGGCGTCGGCGAGCTTCTCCAGGGAGGTGCGGCTCGGGCGGGCCCGGTCGTTCTCCACCTGGCTGAGGAAGGGCACGGAGAGGCCGCTGCGCTCGGCCACCACGGCCAGGGTCAGTTCCAGCGTGCGGCGGCGCCGCCGGACGGCCGCGCCCACCCGCACGGGCTGCTGGTCCTTGTGGTCGCCCATCGCTCCGGCTCCCTCCCTCGCTCGTCGTGCCGCTGTCCGGGTGCCCGTCCGCGGGCGGCCCTCATCCGATGACTTTCTGCACCCTACGCATGGATGGCAGACCGTTTCACGTGCCTGTCGCATCCCCGGTGTGCCCGTGCTCCCGAAGCCCACCGTTCACGCCAGTGTCCCGGCGGGCGGCGAGCGGGCGGCGAGCGGGGCGCCCCGCCAGGACGAACATACCGATCAGCCGGGCCCGGCACCTCCGCGCGGGGGCCGTCCGGCACGGACGGTGATTGGCCGGATCTGTGAGGTGACCGGAGCGCCGCGGGGCGGGCGGCACCGCACGCCGACGCGTGTACGGTGCCGCCCGCCCCGGAAGGCGGTCCGGCCGGCCGGGTCCCCCGGCCGCCTGGCTCCCGCCCTCGCTCCGGTCGGTGACGGGGGCCCACTTGTCGATCAGCCCCGAGTGCCGGCCGAGCCAGGTGCGGACGGCGTCCTGCTCCCCGCCCTTGCCGGCCTTCTGGATCTGCGCCTCCAGGCTCGTGAGCTGCTCCTCGGTCATCGAGAAGTCCCGCAGCCACCGGCCGACCCGGGGGTTGTCGGCGGCGAAGCCCTTGCGGGCCAGGGTGTGCACACCGTCGCCCTGGCCCCAGGCGCCCTTGGGGTCCTTCAGCTTCTTCAGGTCGTAGTCGCTGTACGCCCAGTGCGGCGACCAGAGGGTGACGACGACCGGCTGCTTGCGGCCGTAGGCACGCTTGAGCTCGGCGAGCATGGCCGGGGTGGAGCCGTCGACCACCCGGTAGGTGCCCTCCAGGCCGTACTCCTTGAGCACCTTGTCCTTGAGCTGGTTCATCATGCCGGCGCTGGGTTCGATGCCGATGATCCTGCCGCCGAACTCGGAGGCGTGGTTCTTCAGGTCCGCCAGGGAGTCGACGCCCTTCACGTAGGAGGGGACGCTCAGCTCGAGGGAGGTGGGGCCGTACCACTTGCCGAGGTCCTCCAGCCGGTCGCCGAACTTCGCCCAGTACTCGGCGTGGGTCGTGGGCAGCCAGGAGTCGGTCTCGAAGTCGAGCTGCCCCGTGGCCAGGCCGGTGTACAGCGGTCCGGCCGCGTACTGGCTGGTGGTCACCTTGAAGCCGCGCTCCCGGAGGATCTCCTGCCAGAGGAACGTGGAGGCGATGCCCTCGTCCCAGGGGATGTAGCCGATCCTGATCTCCTTGCCCTTGCCGACGTCGGTGCCGGAGGCCTCGGAGGTGCCGGCCGAGGGGCCGAAGACACCGAGTCCGCCCGCCACGAGGGCGAGGACGACGACACCGGCCAGGGCGACGGCCGGGCGCGGCCGGTACGACCACGCGCGCGTGCGGTCCTTGGCGGCGGCCCTGCGGGCCAGCGGGGAGAGCTGGGTGCCGAGCGCGCCGGTGACGCGGTCCAGGTAGATGGCGAGGACGACGATGCCGACGCCCGCCTCGAAGCCGTAGCCGATGTCGACCTGGCCGATGGCCTGGTTCACGGCGCCGCCGAGGCCGCCGGTGCCGACCATGCCGGCGATGACGACCATGGACAGGCCCAGCATGATCACCTGGTTGACGCCGGCCATGATGGTCGGCAGGGCCAGCGGCAGCTGGACGCGCCACAGGGTGTCGCGCGGGGTCGTGCCGAACGCCTCGGCGGCCTCGACCAGTTCGGCGTCGACCTGGCGGATGCCCAGCTCGGTCATGCGGACGCCGGGCGCGAGCGCGAAGACGAGGGTGGCGACGACACCGGGGGCGGTGCCGAGACCGAAGAACAGCATGGCCGGGATCAGCAGGACCATCGACGGCATGGTCTGGAGCAGGTCCAGGACGGGCCGCACGGTCGCGCTGACCGCCTGGGAGCGGGCGGCCCAGATGCCGAGGGGGATCGAGATCACCAGGGCGATCACGGTGGCCACGAGGACCAGGGCGAGGGTGGACATGGCCTGGTCCCACAGGTCCAGCGAGTCCACCAGGGCGAACCCGGCGAAGGCGAGGACACCGGCGGACAGTCCGCGCAGCCACCAGGCGACGACGGCGAGGATGCCGGCCATCAGCAGCGGCTGGGGGGCCGTGAGCACGGAGTCGATGCCGTCGTACATGCCCTCCATGACCGCCTTGACGGCGTCGAAGAGCCAGGAGAGGTGGCCGACCAGCCAGTCGACGCCGGAGTCGACCCAGTCGCCGAGAGGGATCCTAGGCACGGCCGACCACCTCGCCCTTCGGGTTGTCGCAGGGCACGGGTCCGGATGTCTCCTCGCCGAGGAAGCCGAGCAGCCGCCGGCGCGGCACGACACCGACGACGCGGTTCGCCTCGTCCACCACCGAGACGCGGTGCGAGAGCCGGGCGCCGATCGCGCACAGTTCGGTGAACGGCGTCCGGGGGGTCGCGGTCTCGCAGGCGCACAGCGGGACGTCGCCGGTGACCGAGGTGTCCATCAGGGCGCCCGCGGTCAGCACGCGGGAGCGGTCGACGTCCTGGATGAAGGAGGCCACGTAGTCGTTCTCCGGGCGCAGCAGGATGTCCTCGGCGGTGCCGGTCTGGACGATGCGTCCGTCGCGCATGACGGCGATGCGGTCGCCGAGCCGCATGGCCTCGTTGAGGTCGTGGGTGATGAAGACGATGGTCTTCTTCAGCGTCTTCTGGAGTTCCAGCAACTGGTCCTGCATGTCGCGGCGGATCAGCGGGTCCAGGGCGCTGAAGGACTCGTCCATCAGGAGCAGGTCCGCGTCGGTGGCCAGGGCGCGGGCGAGGCCGACGCGCTGCTGCATGCCGCCGGACAGCTCGTCGGGCCAGGACTTCTCCCAGCCGGCCAGGCCACACAGGGCGAGCGCCTCGTCGGCGCGGCGCTCGCGCTCGGCGCGGGGCACGCCCTGCACTTCCAGGCCGTAGGCGGCGTTGTCGCGGACGCTGCGGTGCGGGAACAGCGCGAAGTGCTGGAAGACCATGCTGATCTTCCGGGAGCGCAGTTCGCGCAGCTCCCGGTCGGAGAGGCCGGTCAGGTCCTGGCCGTCGAAGCGCACGCTGCCCGCGGTCGGCTCCAGCAGCCCGTTGAGCATGCGCAGCAGGGTGGACTTGCCGGAGCCCGACAGTCCCATGACGACGAAGATCTCACCGGCGCCGACGCGGAAGGAGGCGTCGATCACGGCGGCCGTCGTGCCGTCGGCACGCAGCTCCGCGCGGTCGGCGCCCCGCCTCAGCCGTTCCACTGCTGCGTCCGGTCGTCTGCCGAACACCTTGTACAGGTGCTCCGCCTCAAGTCTGGGGTGCACGCGAACCTCTCGTCTCGGGGACAGGGACAACGGGAGACGAAGGGGCGCCGACAGTCAGTTGAAAAGAGCAACCACCTCACTCCGAGGCGGCGCCTCCCCAGGTCAAGCGAAGGCAAACCCGCAAGTGGCGGGGGTCACGGGGATGCGCAGCACGCAACGCGTTCCGGCCCGCGGGGCCGCTGTCGGTGCCGTGCGGCATGATGCGTGCGTGACCGGACGACTGATGCTCCTCGACACCGCCTCGCTGTACTTCCGCGCCTACTTCGGCGTGCCGGACTCCGTGAAGGCGCCGGACGGCACGCCCGTCAACGCGGTGCGCGGCCTGCTGGACTTCATCGACCGGCTGGTCAAGGACCACCGGCCGGAGCACCTGGTGGCCTGCATGGACGCCGACTGGCGCCCGGGGTGGCGGGTGGACCTCATCCCCACCTACAAGGCGCACCGGGTCGCCGAGGAGCGCGCGGGCGCGCCGGACCGGGAGGAGGTGCCCGACACCCTCGCCCCGCAGGTGCCGGTCATCGAGGAGGTGCTGGACGCGGTCGGGATCGCCCGCGTCGGCGTCGCCGGGTACGAGGCGGACGACGTGATCGGCACCTTCACCGCGCGGGCCGGCGGACCGGTCGACATCGTCACCGGCGACCGCGACCTGTACCAGCTGGTGGACGACGGGCGCGGGATCCGCGTGCTGTACCCGCTGAAGGGCGTCGGCACGCTCCAGCTCACCGACGAGGCGGTGCTGCGCGGGAAGTATGGCGTCGACGGGCGCGGGTACGCGGATCTGGCACTGCTGCGCGGCGACCCGAGCGACGGCCTGCCGGGCGTGCCCGGCATCGGCGAGAAGACCGCCGCCAAGCTGCTCGCCGAGTTCGGCGACCTGGCCGGGATCATGGCGGCGGTCGACGACCCGCGGTCGAGGCTCACGCCGTCGCAGCGCAAGCGGCTCACCGAGGCCCGGCCGTACGTGGCGGTCGCGCCGAAGGTGGTCCGGGTGGCCGGCGACGTGCCGCTGCCGGACGTCGACACCGCCCTGCCGCACACCCCCCGCGACCCGGCGGCGCTCGGGGAACTGGCCCGCCGCTGGGGTCTGGGCGGCTCGCTGGAGCGGCTGCTCGCCACCCTGGCGCACTGACTCCGGCCGGCGCCGAGCGGAATATTCCGGTAAAGGGCTCCCACCGGGGGCTCCGGAAACGTGGGTTGCGACGGACCGGGGTGCTAACTTAGGTTTACCTAACCAACCCTCGCAGGAGGCCGTGATGGCAGAGCGCCCGGGACGAAAGCCACGCAAGCCCCATACCGCCCAGGTGGTGCGCACCGAACGGCTGACCCCGCACATGCAGCGCGTGGTGCTCGGCGGCGCGGGACTGGCCGGGTTCGCCGCGGACACCTGCACCGACCACTACGTCAAGCTGCTCTTCGGCGCCCCCGGCGTCACCTACCCGGAGCCCTTCGACATGGAGCGGATCCGCGCCGAGTTCCCCCGCGAGCAGTGGCCGGTCACCCGGACCTACACCGTGCGTGACTGGGACGCCGACCAGCGCGAACTGACCCTGGACTTCGTCGTCCACGGCGACGAGGGCCTGGCCGGCCCCTGGGCGCTGCGGGCGCGGCCCGGCGAGACCGTCCGCTTCCTGGGCCCGGGCGGTGCGTACGCGCCCGGCCCCGAGGCCGACTGGCACCTGTTCGCCGGCGACGAGAGCGCGCTGCCCGCCATCGCCCGCGCCCTGGAGGCACTGCCCCCCGGGACCCGCGCGCACGCCTTCGTCGAGGTGTCCGGTCCCGAGGAGGAGCAGAAGATCGACACCGAACTGGAGGTCGTCTGGCTGCACCGCGGCGACCGGCCGGTCGGCGAGGCGCTGGTGGAGGCCGTCCGCGGGCTCGACTTCCCCGAAGGCCGGCTGCAGGCGTTCGTGCACGGCGAGGCCGGCTTCGTGAAGGAGCTGCGCCGGATGCTGCGGGTGGAGCGGGAGATCCCGCGCGAGGACCTGTCGATCTCCGGCTACTGGCGCCTCGGCCACAACGAGGACGGCTGGCAGGCCTCCAAGCGGGAGTGGAACGCCCGGATGGAGGCCGAGCAGGAGAGCGACACCGCGGCGGCCGCCTGAACGGGCCCCGGACCGACGGCCGGCGGCTCCCGGCCGGTCGCACCGCGGCGCCCGGCGTCCCGGCCGGCCACCGTACCCTTGACCCCGATGAGACGCCGTACGCCGCCCCCGCCCGCCCCGCTCCCCCAGCGCGCCGGGGTGGACCCCGTGCGGGTGCGGCTGCCCGTGGGCGGCGCGTGGGCCACCGTGCGCGAGCACCTCGTGGAACGGCTCACCGGAGCCGGTCCCGGGACGGTCGAGTCGATGTTCGCCGAGGGACTGGTGGTCGGCGCCGACGGACGGGCCGTACCGCCGGACGCGCCCTACCTGCCGGGCATGTACGTCTGGTTCCACCGCGAGCTGCCCGCCGAGGTGCCGGTGCCGTTCCCCGTCGAGGTGGTGTACCGGGACGAGCACATCGTGGTGGCCGACAAGCCGCACTTCCTGGCCACGACCCCGCGCGGCACCCACGTCGCCGAGACCGCGCTGGCCCGGCTCCGCCACGGACTGGCGATTCCCGCGCTGACCGCGGCCCACCGCCTGGACCGGCTCACCGCCGGACTGGTGCTGTTCACCGTGCGGCCCGCGGAGCGCGGCGCGTACCAGACCCTGTTCCGGGACCGGCGGGTGCGCAAGGAGTACGAGGCGGTCGCGCCGTACGACCCCTCGCTCGTCCTGCCCCGGACCGTGCGCAGCAGGATCCTCAAGGAACGCGGGGTGCCCGCCGCCCGGGAGGTCGCGGGTGAGCCGAACGCCGAGACCCGCGTGGAGCTCGCCGGGCACCGGGACGGGCTCGGCCGGTACCGGCTCCTCCCGGCGACCGGGCAGACCCACCAGCTCCGGGTGCACCTGTCCGCGCTGGGCGTGCCCATCCTCGGCGACCCGCTGTACCCGGAGGTCACCGCTGCGGTATCGCCCGGCGACTTCCGGCGCCCCCTGCAACTGCTCGCCCGCCGGCTGGAGTTCACCGACCCGGTCACCGGCGCGGAGCGCACCTTCGTCAGCGGGCGCCGGCTGCGGGCCTGGACGTCGTACGAGGACTGGGCCGGGCCCGCCCTGCCGGACCGGTGACGGCCCGCCCGCCCCGCGTGCCGTCGGTCACCCCGCCACCGGGCCGGCAGGCACCGCCGGCGGCCGGGCGGCCCGGGTCATGGCCAGGGGACCGGGGCCGCACCCGAACGGATGCGGCCCCGGTCCCCCCGCGGACGGTCCCCGCCGACCCGGCGGCTCAGCCCACCGACGAGTAGGCGACCACACCCCGCAGCAACTGGTCGACCGCCTTGCGTGCCGCCTTGGCGACCGACGAGCCGTCCCCGGGAGCCGCCGCGGCGATCTGCCCGAGCACGTCGATGACCTGCTTGCACCACCGCACGAAGTCACCGGCCGGCATCTCCGCCTCGCGCAGCACCTCGTCCAGCCCCTTCCCGGACGCCCACATGTAGGCGGCCCAGGCGAAGCCCAGGTCGGGTTCGCGCTGGCCGACCCCCTCGGTCTGGCTGATCCGGAACTCCTCCTCCAGGGCGTCCAGCCGCCCCCAGATCCGGACCATCTCGCCGAGCGCCGCCTTGGCCTTGCCCGACGGCAGCTTCGGCGCCATCGCGTCGTCGCCGACCCGCGCCTCGTACACCAGCGCCGAGACGCAGGCGGCCAGTTCCGCGGGGGCGAGCCCCTCCCAGACCCCTTCCCGCAGGCACTCGCTGGCCAGCAGGTCCAGCTCGCCGTACAGCCGCGCGAGCCGCTTGCCGTGCTCGGTGACCTCGTCGGCGCGCAGGTAGTCCAGCTCGGTCAGCAGGGCCACGATCCGGTCGAAGGTGCGCGCGATCGTGTTCGTACGGCCCTCGATGCGCCGCTCCAGCTGCGAGGTGTCGCGCAGCAGCCGGTGGTAGCGCTCCGCCCAGCGGGCGTGGTCCTCGCGGTCGTCGCACCCGTGGCAGGGGTGGGCGCGGATCGCCGTGCGCAGCCGCGCGATCTCCCGGTCGTCGGCGGCCTGCGCACGCTTCTTGCGGGCCCGCTCCGGCGGGATGTGGCCGGCCTTGGTGCGCAGCGCGGACGCGAGGTCCCGGCGGGACTGCGGCGAACGCGGGTTGAACGACTTCGGGATCCGCATCCGGTCCAGCGCCTCGACCGGCACCGGGAAGTCCATCGACGCCAGCCGCTTGACCTGCCGCTCGGCGGTCAGCACCAGCGGACGCGGACCGTCCTGGTGGTCGAAGCCGCGGTGCCCGTTGGAGCGGCCCGCGGGCAGCCCCGGGTCCAGCACCAGGGCCAGACCGGCGTACTTGCCCGTGGGCACGTGGATCACGTCACCCGGCTTGAGCTTCTCCAGGGCGACGGCGGCCTCGGCCCGCCTCTCGTGCGCGCCCTGCCGGGCCAGCTCCGTCTCCCGGTCCTTCAGCTCCCGGCGCAGCCGCGCGTACTCGTCGAAGTCACCGAGGTGGCAGGTCATCGACGCCTGGTAACCGGACAGCCCCTCCTCGTTGCGCTGCACCTGCCGGGAGATCCCGACGACCGACTTGTCGGCCTGGAACTGGGCGAAGGAGGTCTCCAGCAGCTCGCGCGAGCGGTGCCGGCCGAACTGCTCGACCAGGTTGACCGCCATGTTGTACGACGGCTTGAAGCTGGAGCGCAGCGGGTACGTACGCGTGCCGGCGAGACCGGCCAGGTGCTCGGGGCTCATGCCGCGCTGCCACAGCACCACGGCGTGGCCCTCGACGTCGATGCCGCGGCGGCCCGCGCGGCCGGTGAGCTGGGTGTACTCGCCGGGCGTGATGTCGGCGTGCTGCTCGCCGTTCCACTTGACGAGCTTCTCCAGCACCACCGAACGGGCGGGCATGTTGATGCCGAGCGCCAGCGTCTCCGTCGCGAACACGGCCTTGACCAGGCCCCGTACGAACAGCTCCTCGACGACCTCCTTGAACGTCGGCAGCATGCCCGCGTGGTGGGCCGCGATGCCCCGCTCCAGACCCTCCAGCCACTCGTAGTAGCCGAGGACGTGCAGGTCCTCGCGCGGGATGGCGGAGGTGCGCTCCTCGACCAGGGCACGGACCTCCTCCCGCGCCTCCTCGTCGTTCAGCCGCAGGCCCGCGTACAGGCACTGCTGGACCGCGGCCTCGCAGGCCGCGCGGCTGAAGATGAACGTGATCGCGGGCAGCAGTCCCTCGGAGTCCAGGCGCTCGATGACCTCTGGCCGGCCCGGCGTCCACACGCGCGAGCGCTGCCTGCGCTCGCGCTCCCGGTCCGCCTCGCGCATCGACCGGCCGCGCCTGCGGTCCTGGTACGACGGCCGGGTGGCCTCCATGCGGGCCAGCCGGGCCAGGTCCGGGTTGACGGCCTTCTTGTGGCCCTCGCCCTCCTCGAACAGGTCGTACATCCGGCGCCCGGCGAGCACGTGCTGGAACAGCGGCACGGGCCGGTGCTCGGAGACGATCACCTCGGTGTCACCGCGGACGGTGTCCAGCCAGTCACCGAACTCCTCCGCGTTGGACACGGTCGCGGAGAGCGAGACCAGGGTCACCGACTCGGGCAGGTGGATGATCACCTCCTCCCAGACGGCGCCGCGGAAGCGGTCGGAGAGGTAGTGCACCTCGTCCATGACCACGTACCCGAGGCCGAGGAGGGTCTGCGAGCCGGCGTACAGCATGTTCCGCAGCACCTCGGTGGTCATCACGACCACGGGGGCGTCGGAGTTCACACTGTTGTCGCCGGTGAGCAGGCCGACCTTCGACGCGCCGTAGCGGCGGCACAGGTCGGCGTACTTCTGGTTCGACAGCGCCTTGATGGGTGTCGTGTAGAAGCACTTCTTGCCCTGCCGGAGGGCGAGGTGGACGGCGAACTCGCCCACGATCGTCTTGCCGGAGCCGGTGGGGGCGGCCACCAGCACGCCCTTCCCCGCTTCGAGGGCCTGGCAGGCCTCGATCTGGAAGGGGTCGAGGCCGAAGTCGTACATCTCGCGGAAGGACGCGAGCGCGGTGGCCTGCTCGGCAGCCCGCCTCCGGGCTGCCGCGTACCGCTCGGCCGGTGAGAGGTCCTCTGTCATCGTGCTTTCGAGCGTACCGGGCCCCACTGACAAGAGGACGATCATTAACCGGATCGCGGGCAGCGGGCAGCGCACCCGCAACGGCCGGATGCCCCCGTCCGCGGCGGACAGGGGCATCGCACGGCGTCTCGGCGACGGATCAGGTCACGTCGTCGTACCCGTTGACCCGGTCGGTGCTCTGTTGCTCGGGCAGGGCGCGGGCGGCCGGGACCGGCTCCACCTCGCCGATCTCCTCGGGCGTCAGGTCCAGCTCCGACGCCTCGTCGTCCCCGGGGCCCTCGGCCGCGCGGCGGGCCCGGCGCCGGTCGTTGAGCAGGGCGATGGCGACGGCGACGAAGTACAGGGCCCAGATCGGTGCGGCCAGGGCCAGCATCGTCATCGGGTCCGGGCTCGGCGTGGCCACGGCCGCGAAGACGGTGATGCCGACGACCATGCCGCGCCACCAGCCCAGCATGCGCCGCCCGGACAGCACACCGGTCAGGTTGAGCATCACCAGCAGCAACGGCATCTCGAAGGCCAGGCCGAAGACCACGATCATGCGGGTGACCAGGTCCAGCAGGTCGTCCAGCGGCAACAGGTTCTCGGCGCCCTCGGGCGTGAGGTCGATCATCACCTTCGCGGTGGTGGGCAGCACGTTGAACGCGAGGTAGCCACCGCCCAGGAAGAGCGGGAACCCGAAGGCGACGAAGGCGTAGGCGTACTTCTTCTCGGTGCGGTGCAGACCCGGCGCGACGAACGCCCAGAGCTGGTACAGCCACACCGGCGACGCGAGCACGACACCGGACATCAGGGCGACCTTCAGGGCCAGGGTGAACGGCGCCAGCAGGCCGCTGACGGTGATGTGCGCGCAGTGCGCGTTCTCGACCCTGGCCAGCTCCCCGAAGGACTGGTCGCAGCCGATCTCGTCGAGCATCGGCTTGGTGATGACATCGATGATGTCCCGGTAGAAGAAGGCCGCGACGATCGTGACGGCGAGGATCGCCAGGACACCCTTGGCGAGCCGGTTGCGCAGCTCACGCAAGTGATCCGCGAGCGGCATCCGCCCCTCGGGATCCCTCTCCTTTTTGCGGGCAGACTTGAGCAACCCACGTCCTCATCTCGTGCAGCGGACCGGACTGCCCGGTCCTCGCGTCAGCGCTTGGTCGTGTCCGTCGGCTCGTTGACCGGGCGCGAGCTGGTCACATCGCCGGGCGCGGCCTGGATCGTACGCTGCGCGGGGTCCTCGGCGGGCTGGGCGGCGGGCTCGGGCTGCTTGCCCTCCTCCTTCATCGCCTTGGCCTCGCTCTTCAGGATGCGGGCGGACTTGCCGAGCGAGCGCGCCATGTCCGGGAGCTTCTTCGAGCCGAACACGAGGAGGATCACCACAACGAGGATCAGCAGGTGCCACGGCTCAAGTCCGTTGCGGAACATAAATCTTCACCTTCTCATCGAGGCGGGCATGTCCGACAGGCCGGACACTCGTCCGAACGTCATCCTGGCTGCGATCGTAACGCCTCAGGGTAAACGCGAAACATTCCCCGGACGTACTCCTGCTCCGCGGACCGCGCCTCGTTCCCGGGCCGCGACCAGCAGCGTACCTGGCCACGTGGCCGGGGTGACAGAGCGAAGTGACCCACGGCGCACCCGTGCCCGGCGCGAACACGCCGCCCATGACCGCCCTCACACCGTGTCCACGGCGCGGGCCGCGCTCACGGCCGCCCGCTCCAGGTCCTCGGCGGCCCGGTTGATACGGTGCGCGGACTCCGAGACCTGCTGCCCCAGGCGCCGCGCCTCCACGAACACCCGGACGGCGAGCACCCCCAGGACGGCGAGACCCAGGAAACCCACGGCTACCGCGCACATCGGCCAGAACATGACGTCGAGACTAGTCCGTCCCGCCGCGGCCCCCGCACCCGGCCGCGCCACCGCGCCCGCCGGAGCGGGCCGCCCCGGCCCTCACACCGTGGAGTGCAGCCGCAGCGTCCGCACCCCGCCACCGGTCAGCAGCTCCACGATCCGCTCGCCGGCCGGCTTGCGGACCACGACACCGCAGTCGGGACAGGTGAAGGAGTAGAACGTCGTCCGGCTGGTGGCGCCGACGGCGAGGCGCAGCGCACTCGCGGCCAGCTCGAAACGGCCACGGCAGTCCGGGCAGCCCGCCCGGAACACCACCGGAGCCACCCGCCGCATCCCGGCGAAGGCGGCCGCCACCGTCATCCCACCCGCACCGCACTCCGCGGACTCGGACTCGGACTCGCCCACAGCCCTCACCCCCCTTCCCTCGGATGCTCCCGCCGGGCGCCGGGGCCGCGGCTCACGCGGCCCCTCCGTCCCGGCCGCCACCGGGCACCGCACCCGGACCGTCGTACGCCGCCAAGGCCTCGCCGGCCACCCGGCGGGCGCTCTCGGCCAGCTCCGGCGGCGAGACGATCCGACCGTCCCGGCCGAGCCGCAGCGCCAGCCGGCGCAGCGACGCCGGATCAGGGGTGCGCAGCGTGATGCGCAGCCCGCCGTCGGGAAGCTCGTCGGCGCTGTCGTGCGGGTAGTACTCGGCGACCCAGCGGCCGCCGGGCCCGACCTCGACCACGACCTCCGGATCCTCCGCCGCCGGCTGCACCAGCCCCTCGGACAGGTCGCGCAGCTCCACCTCCGGCGGCGCCGACGGCTCGTCCAGGATCCTGATCTCCGCGACCCGGTCCAGCCGGAAGGTGCGCCGCGCCTCGGAGCGGCGGCACCACGCCTCCACGTAGGTGTGCCCGACACTGACCAGCCGGATGGGATCGATCTCCCGCTCGGTGACCTCGTCACGGGCCGGCGAGTAGTAGCGGATCCACAGCCGCCGGCGCTCCGAGATCGCCCGGTCCACGTCGGCGAACACACCGCCCTCGGACTCGAAGGTCACCGACAGCCGGGAACTGGCACCGGCCGCCTCACCGGCCGCGGTCTCCACCTTGGCGGTGGCCCGCAGCAGCGCCTGCCGGTCCCCCTCCCGCAGCCCGGGCAGCGTGGCGACCGCACGGGCCGCGACCAGCAGCGCGGTCGCCTCGTCCGCGGCCAGCCGCAGCGGCTCGGCCGCGTCCTCGCCCAGCGCGGCCGGATTGTGCCACCAGATGCGCTCGCCGTCGGTGTCGATGTCCAGCAGATCACCGCCGCGGAAGCTGGTGCCGCACATCGGCAGCAGGTCCAGGTCCGCGACCAGCTCGTCCTCGCTGATGCCGAAGGCCCGCGCGACATCCGCGATCCGGGCGCCGGGGCGCTCCCGCAGATACGTCACCAGGGAGAGCATCCGCCGGGTCTGGTCGATGGCGTTGACCGTCCTGGCCGGTTTGCCTGCCACAGTCCTGCTCCCCCTCAGCCCTTGGCCACGGCACGCAGCCGGTCCACCACGTCGGCCCGCAGCTCGGCCGGCTCCACGACCACCACGTCCGGCCCGAACTCCACCAGCCAGGCGTCCAGGCCGTGCCCGTACGGAATCTCCAACTCGTCCCAGCCGTCCCCGAGTTCCCGGACCGCCGCGGCCTTCGCCCGAAGGGGGTACCCGGCACCGGAGCGCAGCCGGATCAGCGCCGACCGGTCCGTCACCTCACCGGCCCAGCTCGCGACGGTCTCGCGCACGGTGACGACGTCCGGCACGGGAACCGTGAAGCCCGTGCCCCGCGCCCGGACCCGGCCCGTGATCCGGGAGAGCCTGAAGACACGCTCGGCACCCCGGTCCCGGTCGAACCCGGCCAGGTACCAGTGCCCGCGCCAGCACTCCAGCGCCCACGGCTCCACGTACCGGGGCTCGGGACGGGCGGCCGAGGCCTTGCGGTACTCGAAGAGGACCGGCCGGCGGTCCCGGCAGGCCAGCATCAGCGGCTCGAAGGCGGCCTCGTGCACCGGGATGCGCGGCTCCAGCGCCCCGTGCGCCCCGTACGGATCGACGTCCTCGGGCAGACCGGCCGCACGCAGCTTCTGCAGGGCCCCGCTCGCCGCCCCGGCCAGCCGCGCCTGCTGCCAGACCTTGGCGGCCAGACCCAGCGCGGCGGCCTCCTCCGCGTCCAGGGTGATCGGCGGCAGGCGGTTGCTGTCCCGGCGGGCGAGGTAGCCCACCTCGCCCTCGATGTTCTCGACGGTCTCGATGACCAGACCCAGCTCGCGCAGGTCGTCCTTGTCCCGCTCGAACATCCGGTTGAAGGAGTCGTCGCTCCCCGCCGCACCGTGCTCCGGCCTGGCGGCCTCGACGTATGCCTCGATGGAATCACGCAGCTCACGCTTGCTGAGCGGCCGGCGCGTACCGAGCAGACACAGCGCGAGGTTCATCAGCCGCTCGGCCTTGGCAATGGCCATCGACGCCCTTCGCCTTCCCTATGGTGCTTACGAGCGACGACCGTACCGCTCCTGCGTGCGGTGGCAAAAGCCGAGGCCCATGCCCGGGCGGGCATGGGCCCCGTGTGATCGGATCCGGTCGGATCCGGGACACGGATCAGACGTCGAGGAGGTCCACCACGAAGATGAGGGTCTCGCCGGGCTTGATCGCCGGAGTCGGGCTCTGGTTGCCGTAGGCCAAGTGCGCCGGGATGGTCAGCTGGCGGCGGCCACCGACCTTCATGCCCTGCACGCCCTGGTCCCAGCCCGCGATGACCCGGCCGCCGCCCAGCGGGAAGCGGAACGGAGTGCCACGGTTCCAGCTGGCGTCGAACTCCTCACCGGTGCTGAACGCCACGCCCACGTAGTGGACCGTGACCGTACGGCCCGCCTCCGCGACCGGCCCGTCACCCTCCCAGATGTCCTTGATCTCAAGGTCCGCCGGGGGCTCGCCGCCCGGGAAGTCGATCTCGGGCTTCTCGATGCTCACGTCAAAAGCTCCTGCTGGTGTACGACACGAAACGCCGACAGTCTTTCATCTCCGCCGCCCCGCCGCCCGCGCCGCCCCGCACTACATCGCCGCGAGGACGTCCACCGTGAACACCAGCGTGGACCCCTTCTTGACCGGCCCGCCGCTCGGCGGGGTGTCCCCGTACCCCAGCTCCGGCGGAATCACGACCAGCACCCTGCTGCCCACCTTCTTGCCGGTCAGGCCCTGCGCCAGCCCCTTGACCGCCTGCTGCATCTGCTCCAGCGAGAACTGGCTGAGCCGGCCCGAACCGTACGTCCGCTGGAACGGCTGCCCGCCGTCCCAGACCAGCCCCTGGAACTGGCACAGCACCGTCTGGTCGGCCTTCAGCTCCGGACCGTCCCCCTCCAGCACGTACGCCGACACCAGCTTCTTCGGCGGGGCCGTCTTGGGAAGGGTGACCGCCGGCACCTGACCGTCGGTGTTCGTGCCCACCTTCGGCAGCGCCGCGTCGGTCTGCGGCACCGCCGTGCCCTTCGCGGAACTCTTCGAGTTGAACGACTCGATCAGGTCGATCACGAACACCAGCGTGTCGGTGCCCTTGATGCCCGCCTGCGCGTTGCCACCCTTGCCGTACCCCAGGTCCGGCGGCACGGCGATCTCCACCCGGCTGCCCGTCCGCTTGCCCTGGAGGCCGTACCGCCAGCCGTCGATGATGCTGCCCTGGGCGAGCTGCATCACCAGCGGCCGCTTGCGGTCGTACGAGTTGTCGAACACCTTGCCGGTGTCCCAGATCTGCCCGAGGTAGTCGGCCCGGATGAAGTCGTTCTCCGCGACCGCCCGGCCACTGCCCGCGATCACCGTCCGGACCGCCAGGTCCTTCGACGGGGTGCCCGTCCCCTTCGCGATCGTCGGCTTCTCGCCGAACTTCGTGCCCGCCGTGATCCCCGGCAGCGGCCCCGACACGATCTTCGGCGGCGGCGAGGAGGACGCGGACGGCGACGGCGAGGCACTCCCGCCGGAGTCGGACGTGCCGTCACCGCACCCGGCGAGCGTGACCAGTCCAGCGGGAACGGCGGCGAGGAGGAGTGAGCGTCGGCGCACGGAAGAGCCTCGTAATCGGTCGGTCTGGCGGATGGCGTGCGCGCAACTCTACGACGCGACAAGGGCGCCGTACGGAAACGTACGGCGCCCGTGTGGCGTTCCGGCATCGCGGCGGCGAGACGCCCGGTGCGAGCGTCCTCCCCTACATGCCGGCGATCAGCTTCTCCACCCGGTCGTCCACCGAACGGAATGGGTCCTTGCACAGCACCGTGCGCTGCGCCTGGTCGTTGAGCTTGAGGTGCACCCAGTCGACCGTGAAGTCCCTGCGCTGCTCCTGCGCCCGCCGGATGAAGTCGCCGCGCAGCCGCGCCCGAGTGGTCTGCGGCGGCACCGACTTGCCCTCGAAGATCTTCAAGTCGTTGCAGACCCGGGCTGCTTGGCCCTTCCTCTCCAGCAGGTAGTACAGACCACGACGCCGGTGGATGTCGTGGTACGCGAGGTCTATCTGCGCGACCCGCGGGTGCGACATCGTCATGTTGTGCTTCGCCCGGTACCGCTCGATGAGCTTGTACTTCATGACCCAGTCGATCTCGGTCTCGATGCGGTCCAGTTCCTCGTTCTCGATCGCCTCGAGCGTGCGCCCCCACAGCTCCAGGACCTGCGCGACCGTACCCGTGCGGATGCCCCGCCGGTCGCAGAAGTCCACGGCCTTGTCGAAGTACTCGCGCTGCACCTCCAGCGCCGACGCCTCCCGGCCGCTGGCCAGGCGCACCTTGCGCCGGCCGGTGATGTCGTGGCTGACCTCCCGGATCGCCCGGATCGGGTTCTCCAGGGTCAGGTCGCGCATCACGGTGCCCGCCTCGATCATGCGCAGCACCAGGTCCGTGGCGCCCACCTTGAGCAGCATCGTCGTCTCGGACATGTTCGAGTCGCCGACGATGACGTGCAGCCTGCGGTAGCGCTCGGCGTCCGCGTGCGGCTCGTCGCGGGTGTTGATGATCGGCCGGGAACGCGTCGTCGCCGAGGAGACGCCCTCCCAGATGTGCTCGGCCCGCTGGCTCACGCAGTACACGGCTCCGCGCGGAGTCTGCAGCACCTTGCCCGCGCCGCACAGCAGCTGCCGGGTGACCAGGAAGGGGATGAGGATGTCCGCGAGCCGGGAGAACTCCCCGTGCCGCGCCACCAGGTAGTTCTCGTGGCAACCGTAGGAGTTGCCCGCCGAGTCGGTGTTGTTCTTGAAAAGGTAGACGTCGCCCGCGATCCCCTCCTCGTGCAGGCGTCGTTCCGCGTCCACCAGGAGTCCCTCGAGAATGCGCTCGCCGGCCTTGTCGTGGGTGACCAGTTCGGTCACGTTGTCACATTCGGGTGTCGCGTATTCCGGATGTGAGCCCACGTCGAGATAGAGCCGGGCGCCGTTTCGCAGAAAGACATTGCTGCTGCGGCCCCATGACACGACACGGCGGAAGAGGTACCGCGCCACCTCGTCAGGAGACAGGCGCCGCTGTCCCCTGAACGTGCACGTGACGCCGTACTCGTTCTCCAGCCCGAAAATGCGGCGGTCCATGAGGGAACATTACGCCCGATCCCCCGAACTGAAACGAGGTTCGACGGCACGATTTGGATCATTTTCCGATGAAGCCGCAACGACCCCACCCCGCGCGGGAGCTGCGAGGACCCCCTGAGTGGCGAGCAGGACCAGCAGCGACACGGCCCCCGCCGCACCCGGCAGCGCGAACCCCCACACCGTGCCACCGGCCTGGACCACCGGCCCGGCCAGGCCCGTTCCCACCGACGCGCCCACGGTGAACGTGGTCACGAGCCAGGAGAACGCCTCGGTGACGGTCCCGCCCGGCGCGTGCCGGTCGACGATGATGAACGCACACGCGATGCACGGCGCGAGGAACACCCCGGAGACCACGCTCAGCAGCACCATGGCGACCACGCCCGGCGTCAGCGTCAGCGGCAGGTAACACACCGCCAGAAGCAGCACGAGCACCCGCAGTCGCCCCTCCGGGGACCCCGCCCACCGGCGGGCCCCGTACACCGCGCCGCCCGCCAGGGCCCCCAGGCCCAGCCCGGCCATCAGCCAGCCGTACACCGCGTCCCCGCCGTGGCCGTCGGCGTACGACAGCGCGGCGACCGTGATGGAGCCCAGGGCGATGCCGACGAACAGGAACGCGGCGAGCAGGGCGAGCAGCCCCGGCGAACGCAGCGCGCCCAGCCAGTGCGCCTCGCGCGGGGCCGACCGCCACGCCCGCGAGGGCGGCGACACCACCACCGAGAGCGCGCCGAGCACCCCCAGCGCGTTCAGCACCAGCAGTGCGGCCCGCTCGTCCCATACGGACACGCACACGGTCACCAGCAGCGGCCCGACGGTGAACATGACCTCCTGAGCGATCGCGTCCATCGCGTACGCGGTGTGCACCTGCTCCTCCCGGCGCAGCACCGACGGCCACAGGGCCCGCAGACCGCCCTCCAGGGGCGGCGCGAACAGGCCGGCCGCCGCCACGGACGCGTAGGCCGCCGCCGGCGTGCCGGTGCCGGTGAACGCGAACACCGTCATGGCCAGGGCCGCCAGCACGGCCGCCGGGAGCTGGACCCGCGGCTGCCCGTGCAGGTCCACCAGCCGGCCCAGCACCGGCTGGCCGACCGCGTTGGCCACGCCGTACACCGCCGCGAGGCCGCCGGCCAGGCTGTACGTGCCGCCCTCCGCGCGCACGAAGAGCACCAGGGCGATGGCGGCGGTCGCGTTGGGCAGCCGGCCCACCAGCGTGCCCGTGAGCAGCCGGAGCGCGTGTCTCGCCCGGAGGATCTCCAGGTACCCCGTCGCCATGACCGCCTCCAAGTGTTACGTATAACGTCCGCGCCCATACGTACCATGTGCGCTGTTCGCACGTCCAGACGACCGACACCCCGCCACCGGCCCCCGAGCCACCGGCGACCCCCAGACGAACAGGAGCAGGCCCACGGTGCCACGCAGCAGCACGCGCCCGACCAGCCGGGACGTCGCCCAGGCCGCCGGGGTCTCCCAGGCGGCCGTCTCCCTCGTACTCGGCGACAAATGGCGCGGCCGCGTCTCCCAGGCCACCGCCGAACGCGTCCGCGCCGCCGCCCGCGACCTCGGCTACCGCCCCAACCTCGCCGCCCGCAACCTCCGCCTCGGCCGCACCCGCACCGTCCTGCTCGTCGTCCCCGCCCTCACCACCGAGTTCTTCGCCGGCGTCTACACCGGCGCCGCCCGCGTCGCCGCCGCACACGGCTTCGGCGTCGTCCTCTACCCCTCCCCCGAGGGCATCGGCCCCGCCCGCGACCCCTTCGCCTCCGCACAGGCCGCGCTCGACGGCGTCCTCGCCTCCTCCATGGCCGCCGACGCCCTCACCGCCATCCGCGGCGACCAGCTCCCCCTCGTCATGCTCGACAGCGACCCCGCAGGCAGCCTCGGCGCCGCCACCGTCAACCTCGACATCGCCGACGGCGTCCGCCAGGTCGCCGCCCACCTCCTCGGCCTCGGCCACCGCCACGTCCTCCACCTCGCCGCCGACGTCCCCTCCTGGACCTTCGAGGTCCGCGCCAGGGAACTCGCCGCCCGCCTCGCCGCCGCACCCGGCACCCGCCTCCGCACCGCCCGCGCCCCCATCTCCATCGACGGAGCACGCGCCGCCACCGAGACCGCGCTCACCGCACCCGGCCCCCGCCCCACGGCCGTCGTCTGCGACGACGACAAACTCGCCGCCGGCGCCTACAAGGCCGTCCGCCGCCTCGGCCTGCGCGTCCCCGACGACATCTCCGTCACCGGCCTCGACGACCTCGCCCTGGCCACCGCCCTCGACCCCGAACTGACCACCGTGCGCCTCGACGCCGAACTCTTCGGGGAACGCGGCATGCTCGCCCTCCTCGCCGTCCTCGACGGCCGCGAACCGGAAGGCGGCGACATCCCCGTCCGCCTCGTCGTCCGCGGCTCCACGGCCCCGCCGCCCGCCCCCGCCTGAAAACACCGGTGCCCCGGCCGGAGAACCGGCCGGGGCACCACGGGACGACGACGGATCACTCCTCCTCGGAGGTCTCCGCCTCCGTCCCCGCGCCCTCCGCCTCCAGCAGCCGCACGAGCTGCCGGCCGACGATCCGCTTGAACTTGCGCTTCTGCGGCCGCGTACGGTCCAGCACCGCCACCTCCAGCCGCTCCGCGGGGATCTCCCGCTCACTGCCGTTGGTGTCCCGCGACAACGCCTGCACCGCCAGCTTCAGCGCCTCCGCCAGCGACATGCCGTCCCGGTGCCGCTGGTCCAGGAACCCGCTGATCTGCTCCGCGTTGCCGCCCACCGCCACCGAACCGTGCTCGTCCACGATCGAGCCGTCGTGCGGCAGCCGGTAGATCTGGTCGCCCTCGGGGGTCTCCCCCACCTCGGCCACCACCAGCTCCACCTCGTACGGCTTCTCCGCCGCCGACGAGAAGATCGTGCCCAGCGTCTGGGCGTACACGTTCGCCAGCCCGCGCGCCGTCACATCGTCACGGTCGTAGGTGTAACCCCGCAGGTCGGCGTAGCGCACACCGCCGATCCGCAGGTTCTCGTACTCGTTGTACTTGCCGGCGGCCGCGAAGCCGATCCGGTCGTAGATCTCGCTGAACTTGTGCAGCGCGCGGGACGGGTTCTCACCGACGAACACGATGCCGTCGGCGTACTGCAGCACGACCAGGCTGCGACCGCGGGCGATGCCCTTGCGGGCGTACTCCGCCCGGTCGGCCATCGCCTGCTGGGGTGAGACATAGAACGGCGTCGACACCGGTTATCCGTCCCTTTCTGTGATGGTCACTGGATCACCTTGACAAGATCCGGGCCCGCGCTCAGAGCAGGGCGGCCTTCGGGCCGTCCGGCTCCTCCAGGCGCTTCTGCAGCACCGCGCGGGCGAGCTGCGACGACTCCTCCTCGGTGAGCCGCCGGAAGCCGTCCTCGGTGATCACGGTGATGATCGGGTAGATCCGGCGGGCGACATCGGGACCACCGGTCGCCGAGTCGTCGTCAGCCGCGTCGTAGAGGGCCTGCACCACCAGTGTGGTCGCCTGCTCCTCGGTCAGGCCGGCACGGAACAGCTTCTTCATCGCGCCCCGCGCGAAGACCGAGCCCGACCCCGTCGCCGCGAAGTTGTGCTCCTCCGAACGACCGCCCGTGACGTCGTACGAGAAGATGCGGCCCTTCTCCCGGTCCACGTCGTACCCGGCGAACAGCGGCACCACCGCCAGGCCCTGCATGGCCATGCCGAGGTTGGACCGGATCATGGTCGACAGCCGGTTCGCCTTGCCCTCCAGCGACAGCTGGGCGCCCTCGACCTTCTCGAAGTGCTCCAGCTCCAGCTGGAAGAGCTTGACCATCTCCACGGCCAGACCGGCGGTGCCGGCGATGCCCACCGCCGAGTACTCGTCGGCCGGGAAGACCTTCTCGATGTCCCGCTGGGCGATGACGTTGCCCATCGTCGCCCGGCGGTCACCGGCGAGCACGACGCCCCCCGGGAACGTGACCGCGACGATCGTGGTCCCGTGCGGCGCCTCGATCACACCCTGCGTGGGCGGCAGCTGCCGCTTGCCGGGCAGCAGCTCGGGCTGGTGCTCGGAGAGGAAGTCCATGAACGAGGAGGACCCTGGCGTCAGGAAGGCAGCTGGTAGACGCCCGGTGCTACGAGTGTTGGCTTCCACGCGTTTCCTTCCACGTATGCAGCAGCCCGCCTGATGGCTTCGGGCTGATCCTTGAACTGCCCCAGCGCGGCGTTGCAGCTGAAGCACAGTACGCCACGGACCCTACCCGTCTCATGGCAGTGATCCACATGCGCGGGCGGGGCGTCCAGGCAGATCACACACAGCCCCCGCTGAGAGGCGACCATCGCGTCACGCTCGGCCTCGGTGAGGCCGTACTCGCGCTTGAAGTAGCTGGCCCTGTTCCGCTCCGCCCGGCACGCGCGGCAGTAGCTCGCCCAGCCGTCCGACGAGGACTTGTTGCGCTCCCAGTCGGAGTGCGGCTTCACCACTTCGCACCGTGGACAGCGCTTGTGCCCCTGCGGGACCGGCGCCTTCTCCCGCACCTTCCTGCCCTTGGCCTCCTGACGCTGCCGGTAGTACCTGGCAGAACAATCCCGGCAGTACGCCTGGAGGCCACTGGACATGGACTTGTTGTTCGCGAAGGCCGCACGCGGCAGCTGTTGCTTGCACCGCGAGCAGCGCCTCGAAGCCGACTCTTCGCTCACCCCGAGATTCCCCCGCCTTCACCTTTGAATCAAAGGTGAAATTACTCTCCACCCTTTTGAACAAAGGACCTCACGAAATCCTCGGCGTTCTCTTCGAGTACGTCGTCGATTTCGTCGAGTACGGAGTCCACGTCGTCGGACAGCTTCTCGTGCCGTTCCTTCAGGTCCTCCGAGGCCTGCGCGTCCTGGGTCTGCTCCTCGACCTCCTCGGTCGAGTGCGTCGCCTTCTGCTGGCCGCCGCCGGTGTCCTTGGTCGCCATGTCCCTCACCCCGCTCAGTTCGCCTGCCGATCGGTGATGATCAGACCCTATAGGCCGGGTCCGACATCAGCCCCGCAGTTTCCACAACGTGCGGGGGCCATCTCGATGATTCCCGGGCGGGGGGTCTTCCACCCGCCGCCCGGGACGGTACGAGTACCCGCTGATCTCCGCGCCGATCCCGCTCAGCCGCCGGACAGGACCCTGACCAGGTCTTCCGCGGTGCGGCAGCGGTCCAGCAGCTCCTTGACGTGATTTCGCGTTCCGCGTAGCGGTTCCAGGGTTGGGACCCGCTGGAGGCTGTCCCGGCCGGGGAGGTCGAAGATGACCGAGTCCCAGCTGGCCGCGGCGACGTCGTCGGCGTACTGCTCCAGGCAGCGGCCGCGGAAGTAGGCGCGGGTGTCCTCCGGGGGCTTCCTGCGGGCCTTGTCGACCTCGGACTCGTCCAGGAGGCGCTTGATGCGTCCGCGGGCCGCCAGCCGGTTGTACAGGCCCTTCTCGGCGCGCACGTCGGCGTACTGGAGGTCGAGGAGGTGGAGCTTGGCCGCGTCCCAGTCGAGGCCGTCGCGGCGTCGGTAGCCCTCCATGAGTTCCCGCTTGGCGACCCAGTCCAGCTCGCCGGCCAGGCTCATGGGGTCGTTCTCCAGCCGGGTGAGGGTGTCCTCCCAGCGGCTGAGGACGTCCCTGGTCTGGTCGTCGGCGTCGGTGCCGTGACGTTCCTCGACGTACTTGCGGGCCAGTTCGTAGTACTCCATCTGGAGCTGGACCGCGGTGAGCGTGCGTCCGCTGCGCAGGGTGACGAGCCGCTTGAGGCCGGGGTCGTGGGAGACCTGGTGGAGGGTGCGGACGGGCTGGTCGACGGCGAGGTCGACGGCGATGAAGCCGTCCTCGATCATGGAGAGGACCAGCGCGGTGGTGCCCAGCTTGAGGTAGGTCGAGATCTCGGAGAGGTTGGCGTCGCCGATGATCACGTGCAGGCGGCGGTACTTCTCGGCGTCGGCGTGGGGCTCGTCGCGGGTGTTGATGATGGGGCGCTTGAGGGTGGTCTCCAGGCCGACCTCGACCTCGAAGTAGTCCGCGCGCTGGCTGAGCTGGAAGCCGTGTTCGTGGCCGTCCTGGCCGATGCCGACGCGGCCGGCGCCGGCGAAGACCTGGCGGGAGACGAAGAAGGGCGTGAGGTGGCGCACGATGTCCGAGAAGGGGGTCTCCCGCTTCATCAGGTAGTTCTCGTGCGTGCCGTAGCTGGCGCCCTTGTTGTCGGTGTTGTTCTTGTAGAGGTGGATGGGCTGGGCGCCGGGCAGCTGGGCGGCCCGTTCGGCGGCCTCGGCCATGATGCGTTCGCCGGCCTTGTCCCAGAGGACGGCGTCGCGGGGGTTGGTGACCTCGGGGGCGCTGTATTCGGGGTGGGCGTGGTCGACGTAGAGGCGGGCGCCGTTGGTCAGGATCACGTTGGCGAGGCCGATGTCCTCGTCGGTGAGCTGGCTGGCGTCGGCGGCCTCCCGGGCGAGGTCGAAGCCTCGCGCGTCCCGGAGCGGGTTCTCCTCCTCGAAGTCCCAGCGGGCCCGGCGGGCCCGGTGCATCGCCGCCGCGTAGGCGTTGACGATCTGGGACGAGGTGAGCATGGCATTGGCGTTGGGGTGGCCGGGGACGGAGATCCCGTATTCCGTCTCGATGCCCATTACTCGCCGTACAGTCATGCGGCCCTCCTTGCCCGGCGGCGCCCTCGGTCGTGGGTGCCGCTCACGTACCGCTGGCGCTCCGGTGCGTGTGCGGTGCCCGTCCCCACACTGCGCGACTCGGCGGTAGGAACGAGCCTAGAACGGCTTTGCGCTGGTGGGGAGATCATTTGCGTCATTGGCTGCTCCGGTCGTGGCCGGAAAAACAGTCGGCTGCGGGTACCCGGTGAGGGCACCCGCAGCCGCCCTGCTTTTACAGGTATTGACCGGTGTTCGCCACCGTGTCGATGGAGCGTCCGGTGTCGGCGCCCTGCTTTCCGGTGATGAGGGTGCGGATGTAGACGATCCGCTCGCCCTTCTTTCCGGAGATCCGGGCCCAGTCGTCCGGGTTGGTGGTGTTGGGCAGGTCCTCGTTCTCCTTGAACTCGTCCACGCATGCCTGGAGCAGGTGGGAGACGCGGAGGCCCTTCTGGGTCTTTTCGAGGAAGTCCTTGATCGCCATTTTCTTGGCGCGGCCGACGATGTTCTCGATCATTGCGCCGGAATTGAAGTCCTTGAAGTAGAGGACTTCCTTGTCGCCGTTGGCGTAGGTGACTTCCAGGAAGCGGTTCTCCTCGGATTCGGCGTACATCTGCTCCACGGCCGTCTGGATCATGCTCTGGACGGTGGTGGTCCGGTCGCCGCCGTGCTCGTCGAGGTCGTCGGTGTGCAGCGGGAGGCGTTCGGTGAGGTACTTGCCGAAGATGTCCTTGGCCGCTTCGGCGTCCGGACGCTCGATCTTGATCTTCACGTCGAGGCGGCCGGGGCGCAGGATGGCGGGGTCGATCATGTCCTCGCGGTTGGAGGCGCCGATCACGACCACGTTCTGCAGGCCCTCCACGCCGTCGATCTCGGCGAGGAGCTGGGGGACGATGGTGTTCTCCACGTCGGAGCTGACGCCGGAGCCGCGGGTGCGGAAGAGGGACTCCATCTCGTCGAAGAAGACGATGACGGGGGTGCCTTCGCTGGCCTTCTCGCGGGCTCGCTGGAAGACCAGGCGGATCTGGCGCTCGGTCTCGCCGACGTACTTGTTGAGGAGCTCGGGTCCCTTGATGTTGAGGAAGAAGCTCTTGCCGGCGGCCTGGCCGGTGACCTCGGCGACCTTCTTGGCGAGCGAGTTGGCGACGGCCTTGGCGATGAGTGTCTTGCCGCAGCCGGGCGGGCCGTAGAGCAGGACGCCCTTGGGCGGGCGCAGCTCGTGCTCCTTGAAGAGGTCGGGGTAGAGGTAGGGCAGCTCGACCGCGTCGCGGATGGCCTCGATCTGGTTGCCGAGGCCGCCGATCTGCTCGTAGCCGATGTCGGGGACCTCTTCGAGGACGAGTTCCTCGACCTCGCTCTTGGGCACGACCTCGTAGACGTAGCCGGAGCGGGGTTCGAGGAGCAGGGCGTCGCCGGGGCGGATGGTGACGTCCAGCAGCGGCTCGGCGAGCCGCACCACCCGTTCCTCGTCGGTGTGCCCCAGCACGAGGGCGCGCTCGCCGTCCTCGAGGATCTCCTTGAGGGTGACGATGTCGCCGACGCGCTCGAACTCCATGGCCTCGACCACGTTGAGCGCTTCGTTGAGCATGACTTCCTGGCCGCGCCGCATGTCGTCGAGTTCGACGCCGGGGCTGACGTTCACGCGGAGCTTGCGCCCTCCGGTGAAGATGTCGGCGGTGCCGTCCTCGTTGGCTTGCAGGAAGACGCCGAAGCCGGCCGGCGGCTGGGCGAGCCGGTCGACTTCCTCCTTGAGGGCCACGATCTGGTCGCGGGCCTCGCGGAGCGTGTTGGCCAGTCTCTCGTTCTGGGCGGACACGCCGGCCAGATTGGTCTGCAACTCGACGATCCGCTCTTCGAGAATCCTCGTGTGGCGCGGAGAGTCGGCGAGCTTGCGGCGCAGGACGGCGATCTCCTGCTCAAGGTAGGCGATCTGCCCGGCCGGGTCGTCGGACCCGCGTCCCGGGCGGATGCCGCGGTTCATGTCGTCGTCGTGGGCTGCCACGGTCCTCACCTCCTCCAAGGGGAGCTGGACGCTTCCAGACCCTACCTGGGTGGGTGTCGATTGAAACCCCTAGATCACAAAGACTGTCAAGGTGTGTCGTCGGTCACCCGCTGCACACTCCCTCGCACGGAGGGGATACCCACTGAACGTGAGGGGAAAGCAGCTTGTTCCATGCTTGGCGTGGTCGAAACCCTTCGTCACGGGCCGGAGTTGTCCGTTGCGGTCCGTTCGGCCCGTTCGCGGGCAGCACTGTGAGCGCCCGCGCGGTTCTCACGCTGAGCGACGGAACAGGTGGGCGGTGTGACCGCCGTGGTGGCCTGAAGTGTCCGGCCCCGCCCCTGGGGCGTCCCCTTCTCCGGGTTTCCCCGGTTCTCCCGGTCCGGCGCTGTTACCCGAGGGGGCGGGGCGGGAAACCCCGGGCGGTCGCGGTCGGCCGTGCCGGGGGCGGAGGTAGGGTCGGTGTGGAACAGCCGCCGGAGCTGACCGGGCCGGCCCACGTGGTCCGGGTGCGTCCGGCGAACCGACGGCAGGAGAGGTGACCGTGCAGCAGGAGGCCCCGGGCGGGGAGTCGCTGGAGGTCTGGATCGACCAGGACCTGTGTACCGGCGACGGGATCTGTGCCCAGTACGCCCCGGAGGTGTTCGAGCTGGACATCGACGGGCTGGCCTATGTGAAGGGTGCGGACGACGAGCTGTTGCAGGCTCCCGGCGCGACGGTGCCGGTGCCGCTGCCGTTGCTGACGGACGTGGTGGACTCGGCGAAGGAGTGTCCCGGCGAGTGCATCCACGTGCGCCGGGTCGCGGACGGGATCGAGGTGTACGGCCCCGGGGCGCAGTGAGCCCGGTTCAGACGCTGTGGGCCCCGGCCGGGGTGGAGCGGAGGAAGGCTTTGCCGTCCCACCGCCAGCCGGCCGGGGTCCTGGTGTCGGGGCAGCAACTGGGCACGGCATCCGTGGAGTAGCCGAGGAGCGTGGCGGAGACGGCGCGGGCCCGGACGGTGAGGCCGGTGACCGTGAGGCGTTCCGCGGGCCGTACGAGGGTGGCGACCACGCGGGCGGTGCCGCCGGTGCCGTGGGTGAGGACGTACACGCCGTCGGGCGGGGTGCCCATGGGGGCGTCGCAGTGGACCACGGCGACGGTTTCCGGCCTGCCGTCGCCGTCGAGGTCGCCGGTGGCCTTCTTGACGACGACGGGTTTCACGGGTCCGCATTCCAGAGGGAAGGCGACGCCGGCCGTGCCGGGGGCCGCCGCGGTGACGGGCCGGGTGCCGGCCGGGGTGGTCGGGGCGGCCGTGGCCGATCCGGGGCGGGCGACGGCGGAGAGGGCCACGACGGCGGCGACGGCCGCGGCGGTGGCGACCCAGTGGATGGGCCGGGTCTGCGTGTGGGCGAGCTCCGGAACGGCGGATTGCTGCACGAGGAGTGTCTCCTGTGAGGGCTGTGCCGGTGGGGTGGCCTGCATGCTGCCACACGTCACGGTGCGGTGGAACGGCGGGGGCCGGGATTCCCGCGGGCGGTCCGCTCGCGTGCGTCGCCGTGCGGGCGGGGTGCGTGGGGGGCCTGGTGCCCTGTCAACGCGGGGGCGCCGTGGCCGGGTTCCCGTCGGTGAGGGGGAACTCGGGCACGGCGCCGTCGTGTTGGGTGCGGGCGGCCGGTCAGCGGCCGGCGCCGCCGTCGGCGTTGGGTCCGGCGTAGTCCTCGCCGTAGGCGCCCTTGGCGGGGCGGCGGCGGCGCATGGGCGGCTCGACGCCGTCGGCGAGGCGGCGGGCGGTGAGCAGGAAGCCGGTGTGGCCGATCATGCGGTGGTCGGGGCGGACGGCCAGGCCCTCGATGTGCCAGTTGCGGATCATGGTCTCCCAGGCGGTCGGCTCGTTGAAGCAGCCGATCTCCCGGATGGACTCGACGGTCCGGGCGAGCTGGGTGGTGGTCGCCACGTAGCAGCACAGGATGCCGCCGGGGACGAGCGCCTTGGAGACGGCCTCCAGGCACTCCCAGGGGGCGAGCATGTCGAGGATGACGCGGTCGACGTCGGCGTCGGACAGGTTGTCCTGGAGGTCGCCGACGGTGAGCTGCCAGGCGGGGTGCGGGCCGCCGAAGTAGCGTTCCACGTTCTGCCGGGCGATGTCGGCGAAGTCCTCGCGGCGCTCGTAGGAGTGCAGCATGCCCTGGTCGCCGATGGCGCGCAGCAGGAAGCTGCTGAGCGAGCCGGAGCCGACGCCGGCCTCGACGACGCGGGCGCCGGGGAAGATGTCGGCGAAGGCGAGGATCTGCCCCGCGTCCTTCGGGTAGACGACGGCTGCCCCGCGGGGCATGGACAGGACGTAGTCGGGGAGCAGGGGGCGCAGCGCGAGGTAGGCGACGTTGCCGGTGGTGCGGACAACGCTGCCCTCGGGAGCGCCGATCAGTTCGTCGTGCGGGAAGGAGCCCTTGTGGGTGTGGAAGTTCTTCCCGGCTTCGAGCGTGAACGTGTAGTGGCGGCCCTTGGGGTCGGTCAGCTGTACCTGGTCCCCGACCTTGAAGGGCCCGCGCCTGCGGGCGGCACCGGTCGGTTCGGACATGTGAACAGACTACCGGGTCCGGGTGGGCGTCCCGGACCACCGCAGGGGCGGGACGGTGGCGGGGGGGGTGATCGGTGGTGGGGGCCGGTGGCGGCCGGCCGTGCCGCCGGGGCCGGTCTCAGGCGGGCCTGGCCATCGCCCGGACGAAGGCGCGTTCGACGTCGGCGGCCGACAGGACGCCGTAGATCTCGCCGGTCTCCTCGACGACGAGGTACTCGGTGGCGGGGGTGGCGCGCAGGACGTCGAGCAGTTCCTCCCCGGCGAGCTCGGCGGAGACGCGCATGCCGTCGGTGAGGTCCTGGGCGAGGCCGCTGACGGCGACCCAGGGGCGGCGGTGTTCGGGTACGCCGACGATGGCGGCCTCGCGGACGAGGGAGAGCGGGTTGCCGTCGGGGTCGACCACGACCAGGGCGCGGGCGCCGGCGGCGTTGGCGCGGCGGAGTCCCTCGGAGAGGGGGGTGTCGCTCTCGACGGGGACGGCTCGCCGGGTGAGGGTGCGGGCACGCAGGTCGGGGAGGTGTTCGCGCAGCCGGGCCATGCGCAGGCTGTTGCCCGCGCCGGTCCAGATGATCGCGGCGAGGATGGCGGCGAGCAGGGCGTCGGTGACGGTGTCCATGCCGCCGACGTCCTCGCCGCCGCCGAGGACGCCGGAGGAGTTGAGCAGGGGGAGGCCGACGAGGACGGAGATGGCGAGGGCGCGGCCGACCCAGGCGGCGGCGACGGTGCCGGTCATCGGTTTGCCGCTGATCTTCCAGACGACGGCGCGGAGCATGCGGCCGCCGTCGAGGGGGAGGCCGGGCAGGAGGTTGAAGAACGCGACGATGAGGTTGGAGATCATGAGCCCGGCGAGCAGCACGCCGGGGACGGTGCCGGGCTCGACGGGTTTCATGGCGAGGTAGAAGAGGCCGGCCAGGGCGAGGGAGAGCAGGGGGCCGACGAAGGCCAGGACGAATTCGCGGCCCGGGGTCTCGGCCTCCTTCTCGATCTCGGAGACGCCGCCGAAGAACTGGAGCTGGATGCGGCGGACCGGGAGCTTGAAGCGGATCGCGGCGACGGTGTGGGCCAGTTCGTGGACGAGGACGGAGGCGTAGAAGGCGACCGCGAAGAAGAGGGAGACGAGGTAGCGGGCGGCGCCCAGCTCGGGCAGGACGCGGTCGAGCTGTCCGCCGAAGACCCAGGTGATCAGGGCGGCGACGAGGAACCAGCTCGGTGCGACGTAGACGGGCACGCCGAAGGGGCGGCCCATGAGGATGCCGCCGCCGGGTTCCTTGGGCCGCGGCTCGGGGGGCCGTCCTCTGGCGATGCCGGAGTGGGCGAGGGTGCGGTGGTCGTGGGCGTGGTGGCCCGGTTCGGCGGGGGCGGGGCGGTCCGTGCGGGGGGCTTCGGCGGGGTGGTCGGCGGCCCCGCGGTCGTCGGGGCCGGTCGGCCGGTCCGGGCCGGCCTTCGCGGGCGGGCCGTCGGCGTCGGGGGTGCCGGGTGCGGCGGCCGGGCGGGCCGGTGTGCCGGCGGCCTGGTCGGCGGGCGGTCCGGGCGGCGCGGTCCGCTCCGCCGCGTCCGGCCGCGCGTGCTGCCCCGTCCGGTCCGAGGAAGGGGCGTGCTGCCGGGGTGCCGTGGTTCCGGGCTCGGGTACGGGGCGGTCGGTGCGTCCGGCCGCCGGGGCCGTAGGGTCCGCGGGGTGCTCGGCCGGCTCGTCGTTGCCGGACCGCGGCTGCCCGCTCCCGCCGCTCACGTCCACGGTGTCCCCTCGCTCGAAGCGTCTTCCGCGCCTGCCGGGCGGAAGGGTCTCTGGTCGATGGTATGCGGCCGTGGTGGCACGTTCCGCCCCGGCACCCCTTGTGTTCGCCCCGAGTACCCACTGCCGGGCGGGCCGTGTGTGGGGCGCTGTCGGTGGTGGGCCGTAAGGTCTGTGGGCATGGACAGCAGCATCGACGAGGCGGTGGCCGTGCCGGGCCCTCTCCCGGGCGGGGCCCCGGCCGGGGGCGACGGCCCGGCGGGCGACGGCGCGACAGGGGACGCGGGCCCGGTGGTCAGCGGCCCCGCCGGCCGCGAGGGGCCCGCCGGGGGTGCCGCGTCGGGTGGCGGTGCGCGGAGCGCTGTCGCGCCGAGTTCGCTGTCGCCGTCCCGGGCCGGTGACTTCATGCAGTGTCCGCTGCTGTACCGGTTCCGGGTGATCGACCGGCTGCCGGAGAAGCCGAGCGCCGCGGCGACGCGGGGCACGCTGGTGCACGCGGTGCTGGAGCGGCTGTTCGACGCGCCCGCCGGGGAGCGGACCGCGCCGCGGGCCAAGTCGCTGGTGCCGGGGCAGTGGGAGCGGCTGCGGGAGAGCCGTCCGGAGGTGGTGGAGCTGTTCGCCGACGACCCGGACGGGGAGCGGCTGGCCGGGTGGCTGGCCGAGGCGGAGCGGCTCGTGGAGCGCTGGTTCACGCTGGAGGACCCGACGCGGCTGGAGCCGGCCGAGCGGGAGCTGTTCGTGGAGGCCGAGCTGGACTCGGGGCTGCGGCTGCGCGGGATCATCGACCGGGTCGACGTGGCGCCGACGGGTGAGGTGCGGATCGTCGACTACAAGACGGGCAAGGCGCCGCGGCCGGAGTACGCGGAGGGCGCGCTGTTCCAGATGAAGTTCTACGCGCTGGTGGTGTGGCGGCTGAAGAACGTGGTGCCGCGCCGGCTCCAGCTCGTCTACCTCGGCAGCGGGGACGTGCTGACCTACGACCCGGTCCTCGCCGACCTCGAACGGGTGGAGCGCAAGCTGCTCGCCCTGTGGGAGGCGATCCGGCAGGCGACGGAGACCGGTGAGTGGCGGCCCCGGCCGACCAAGCTGTGCGGCTGGTGCGACCACCGGGCGCACTGCCCCGAGTTCGGCGGCACTCCCCCGCCCTATCCGCTGCCCGTGAGGGCGCCCGGACCGCTGCCGGCGGAGCAGGGCAGAATGGGGCCGGACTAGCGAAGGAGTGTCACGTGGCCATCCGCGTCCTACTGGTCGACGACCAGCCGCTGCTGCGTACGGGTTTCCGGATGATCCTGGAGGCCGAGCAGGATCTCGCGGTCGTCGGCGAGGCCGGTGACGGCCTGCAGGCCCTCGATCAGGTGCGAGCACTCCAGCCGGATGTCGTGCTGATGGACATCCGGATGCCGCGGATGGACGGTGTGGAGGCCACGCGGCAGATCACCGGGCCGGGCCGGGACGGTCCGGCCAAGGTGCTGGTGCTGACCACGTTCGACCTGGACGAGTACGTGGTGGAGGCGCTGCGGGCGGGGGCCAGCGGCTTCCTGCTCAAGGACGCGCCCGCCAACGAGCTGGTGCAGGCGATCCGGGTGGTGGCGGCCGGGGAGGCCATGCTGGCGCCGAGCATCACGCGGCGGCTGCTGGACAAGTACGCCACGCATCTGCCGTCGGGCGAGGAGCCGGTGCCGGACACGCTGCACACCCTCACCGACCGTGAGGTGGAGGTGCTGAAGCTGGTGGCGCGCGGGCTGTCGAACGCCGAGATCGCGGCCGATCTGTTCGTCAGCGAGACGACGGTGAAGACGCATGTGGGGCACGTCCTGACCAAGTTGGGTCTCCGGGACCGGGTGCAGGCGGCCGTGTACGCGTACGAGAGCGGTCTGGTGCGTCCCGGCGCGCAGTAGGCGGCGGTGCCGCGGCCCGGGCCGCGGGAGGACGGGGCGCCCTGCCCGCGCGGGAGGGGCGCCCCGTCCGTATGCGCGTCCGGGTCCGGCCCGGCGTGCCGGTGGCCGGCTCCGCCGCGGGGACGGGGCCGGCCACTGGTCGCGCGTGTTCAGGTGCGGTGGTGCCGTGGTGGTCCCGGGGCCGTGTCGTACCGGGCCCCGGGGTGCGGCGGGAGGTCAGCCGCTCACACCGCGGCCGAGCTCCCAGAGCTGGAGCACCGAGGAGGAGTTGAGGGCGTAGGCGACGCCCGTGATGTCGTCCCGTGCGGCGACGTACTGCTTGCCCTGCCACAGCGGCAGGATCGGGACGTCCTCGGCGACGGTGTCCTGGATCTCGGTCAGGCTCTTGGTCGCGCCGAGCCGGTCGGCCTCGCGGCGGGACTGCGGGATCAGCGTGCGCTGGATGGTGGTGTTGTTGTACGGCGAGCCGAGGAAGTTGTTCTTGTCGAGGAAGGGCGCGAGGAAGCTGTCGGCGTCGGGGAAGTCGGGGAACCAGCCCATGCCGTAGACGTCGTAGTCGCCCTTCTGCTCGGCGGGGCGGAACGCCTTCCAGGGGTGGCCCTCGATGGAGGCGTCGAACAGGCCGCTGTCGTTGAGCTGCTTCTGCAGGATCTCGAACTCCTGCTTGGTGGCCGAGCCGTAGTGGTCGATCGTGTAGTGCAGGGTCAGCTTCACCGGGGTGGTGATGCCGGCCTTGGACAGCAGGTTCTCGGCCTTGTCGACGCTGGGGTTGCCGTACTTGTTGAAGAACGAGTTGGAGTGGCCCGTGATGGTGGCCGGGACCAGCGAGTACAGCGGCTCGGCCTGGGTGCCGTAGACCTTGGAGACCAGCTCGCCGCGGTTGATGATCTGGGCCATGGCCTGGCGCACGGCCTTGGTCTTGACGCTGGGCGCGTTGGTGTTGAAGGCCAGGTAGCGGATCTCCAGGCCGGGCATGTCGACCAGGTCGACGTCGGCGTCGGCGCCGGAGTCCAGCTTCTGGATCTGGGCCGGGGACATGGTGCGGGTCATGACGTCGACGTCGCCCTTGTCGATGGCCTTGCCCATGCTGTCGGCGTCGGCGAAGGCGCGCAGTTCGACCTTCTCGTTCTTGACCGCCGCGATGCCCTTGTAGGACGGGTTCTTGGTGAAGGTGGCGCTGACGATGGCGTCGTTCTTGACGTCGGCGTGGAAGGTGTAGGGGCCGGAGCCGTCGAGGTCGAAGCCGTCGCGCAGCTTGTCCTTCGCGTAGTCGTCGGGGTTGATGATGCCCGCGACCGGGGTGGACAGCTTGTACGGGAAGGTGGCGTCGGCCGTCTTGAGGTGGAAGACGACCTCGCGGTCGCCCTGCGTCTCGATGGTGTCGACGGTGTTCAGCAGGGAGGAGACGCCGCTGCTGGCGTTGATGCGCAGGGCGCGCTCGATGGAGTACTTGACGTCCGCGGCGGTCACCGGGGCGCCGCTGGCGAACTTCAGGCCCTCGCGCAGCTTGCAGGCGTAGCGCTCGCTGCCGCTGTCGGTGAAGGAGCAGCTCTCGGCGGCGTCCGGGACGGGGTCGCCCTCGCCCTTGGGCTGTGCCATCAGGGTCTGCACGGACTGGCGCAGGATGTTCCAGGTGCCGACGTCGTAGGCGTAGGCCGGGTCGAGGGGCGCCGGGGCCTCCTTGGTGGCCGTGAACTGGTCCGTCGTACCGACGACGATGGCGTCACCGCTCTTGCTCCCGCTGCCGGATCCGCCGCACGCGGCGAGAACCGGGGTGAGCAGGCCGGCCACCGCCGGCAGCACCAGAGTCTTGCGGTTCATGCGGGAGTTTCTCCAGAGCTGTTCGGGTCCCTGTATCCGGCATGCATGGGTGGTGCGGCGGATCGTGAGGGTTCTCGGCGATGTTCTCGCGATGAGATTAGTCCGCGCCCGCACGGGGGTTAACAGCCGCCTGAGTTGACCCCCCATCACGGAGGGGAACCGGGCGAGGACGCACCGAAAACCCGACAGCGGCAGGATTAGTGCAGCGTCCCCCCAATCGGGACACAAGGTTCTGCGGAAAGCGCTCACCCTGGGCCGGTCTGCACAGTTTGGCAACGTTGTCGAGGCCCAGGGTGGTGGGGAACGTCACACTTACGGCTGTGGGGCCGGCCGGCGCGATCCGGGCCGCCATGCCATCGGGGTGCCCCGCCATTCCGCTTGGAAACGCGCTTTCCCCGGGGCGGCCGGCCGGTGCGGCCGACCGGCCGGTGCGGCTAGTGCGTCCGCGTCATCAGACCCCGCAGGAAGGGCAGGTCGACCTCTTCCAGGGAGGAGACGACGGTGCGCCCGGCGGACGGGCCGATGGGGGCGACGGAGGGGACGGCGACCACCCGGCAGCCGGCGGCCTCGGCGGCGGCGATCCCGGTCGCGGTGTCCTCGATCACGGCGCATCTGGCGGGGTCGGCGCCGAGGCCCGCGGCGGCGAGCAGGTAGGGGTCCGGGAAGGGCTTGGTGCGGGAGACCTCGTCGCCGGCGATGGAGAGCGTGAAGTGGTGCGGGCCCAGCACGGTGAGGACGCGGTCGATGATGCGCCGGTGGGAGGCGGAGACCAGGGCGGTGGGGATCTCGTGCTCGGACAGCTCGGCGAGGAGCCTGGCGGCGCCCGGCATCAGCGGCAGGGCCTGGCCGATACGGCTCTCGAAGCCCTCGTTGAGCAGCACGCTGAGTTCGGCGAGGGCGATGTCGGCGCCGGTCGCCTCGATGAGGAAGCCGGCGCTGCGGGTCATGGGCCCGCCGACCACGACGTGGCGCCAGGTCTCGTCGAGGACGTGCCCGAGGGAGGCGAAGACCTCCACCTCGACGTCCCACCAGAAGCCTTCGGTGTCCACCAGGGTGCCGTCCATGTCCAGCAGGACCGCCTGCAGGGCGGAGCCTTCGGCCGTACGGGTCTCTGGCGCGGGGACCGTACTGGTCATCCGGGCGCACCTCCTCATGGGACGACCAGGCCGGTTCCCGGGCTGGGAACCGGCCTGCAGTGGACCGACCAGTGTACGACTCGTCCGATCAGTGTGCCGGGTGAAAACCGCATCACCGTGCGTTGAAGTACTTCGCCTCGGGGTGGTGGATGACGATCGCGTCCGTGGACTGCTCGGGGTGGAGCTGGAACTCCTCGGAGAGGTGGACGCCGATCCGCTCGGGCCGGAGCAGGTCGGCGATCTTGGCGCGGTCCTCCAGGTCGGGGCAGGCACCGTAGCCGAGGGAGAAGCGGGCGCCCCGGTACTTCAGGGCGAACATGTCCTCCATGGCGGCGGGGTCCTCGCCGGCGAAGCCGAGTTCGGAGCGGACGCGGGCGTGCCAGTACTCGGCCAGGGCCTCGGCGAGCTGCACCGACAGGCCGTGCAGTTCGAGGTAGTCGCGGTAGGCGTTGGCCTCGAACAGCTTCGCGGTCTCCTCGCCGATGCGGGAGCCGACGGTGACGACCTGGAAGCCGACGACGTCCGTCTCCCCCGCTTCCTCGGGGCGGAAGAAGTCGGCCAGGCACAGTCGGCGGCCGCGGCGCTGGCGGGGGAAGGTGAAGCGGGTGCGCTCGTTGCCGCTCTCGTCCAGGACGATGAGGTCGTCGTCCTTGGAGACGCAGGGGAAGTAGCCGTAGACCACGGCCGCCTCCAGCAGGTTCTCGGTCTGGAGCCGGTCGAGCAGGCCGCGCAGCCGGGGCCGGCCCTCGCTCTCCACCAGGTCCTCGTAGGAGGGTCCTTCGCCGGTGCGGGCCTGCTTGAGTCCCCACTGGCCCTTGAACAGCGCGCCCTCGTCGAGCCAGCTCGCGTACTCCTTGAGCTGGATGCCCTTGACGACGCGGGTGTCCCAGAACGGCGGGGCGGGGACGGGGTTGTCGGTGGCCACGTCGGAGCGGACGTGTCCTTCCTGGGGGCGTTCCTCGACCTCCGCGGTGGCCGTGGCGCGGACCCGGCGCCGGCGCAGCTCGGGGAGCTGTGCGCCGGGCACGCCCCGCTTGACGCCGATCAGGGCGTCCATCAGGCGCAGGCCCTCGAAGGCGTCGCGGGCGTAGCGGACCTCGCCGTCGTAGACCTCGTGGAGGTCCTGTTCGACGTAGGCGCGGGTCAGGGCGGCGCCGCCGAGGATGACCGGGAAGCGGGCGGCCAGGCCGCGCTGGTTCAGCTCCTCCAGGTTCTCCTTCATGATCACCGTGGACTTGACCAGCAGGCCGGACATGCCGATCACGTCGGCCCGGTGTTCCTCGGCGGCTTCCAGGATCGCCGAGACCGGCTGCTTGATGCCGAGGTTGACGACGTTGTAGCCGTTGTTGGACAGGATGATGTCGACGAGGTTCTTGCCGATGTCGTGCACGTCGCCGCGCACGGTAGCCAGCACGATCGTGCCCTTGCCCTCGGCGTCCGACTTCTCCATGTGCGGTTCGAGGTGGGCCACCGCCGTCTTCATGACCTCGGCGGACTGCAGCACGAACGGAAGCTGCATCTGGCCGGAGCCGAACAGTTCGCCGACGACCTTCATGCCGTCGAGGAGGGTGTCGTTGACGATGTCCAGGGCGGGGCGCTCGGTGAGTGCCTCGTCGAGGTCGGCCTCCAGGCCGTTGCGCTCGCCGTCGATGATGCGCCGCTTGAGCCGCTCCTCCAGCGGCAGCGCGGCCAGTTCCTCGGCCTTGCCGGCCTTGAGGGACTTGGCGGTGGCGCCCTCGAAGAGCTGCATGAGCTTCTGGAGGGGGTCGTACCCCTCGGCGCGGCGGTCGTGGATGAGGTCGAGGGCGGTGCGGACCTGCTCCTCGTCGAAGCGGGCGATCGGCAGGATCTTGGAGGCGTGCACGATGGCCGAGTCCAGGCCCGCCTTGACGCACTCGTCGAGGAAGACGGAGTTCAGCAGGATGCGGGCGGCCGGGTTGAGGCCGAAGGAGATGTTGGACAGGCCGAGGGTGGTCTGGACGGCCGGGTGGCGGCGCTTGAGTTCGCGGATCGCCTCGATGGTGGCGATGCCGTCCTTGCGGGACTCCTCCTGGCCGGTGCAGATGGTGAAGGTCAGGGTGTCGATGAGGATGTCCTCCTCGCGGATGCCCCAGTTCCCCGTCAGGTCGCCGATGAGCCGTTCGGCGATCTCGACCTTCTTCTCGGGGGTGCGGGCCTGGCCCTCCTCGTCGATGGTGAGCGCGATCAGCGCGGCGCCGTGCTCCCGGGCCAGCTCGCTGACCTTGGCGAAGCGGGAGTCGGGGCCGGCGCCGTCCTCGTAGTTCACCGAGTTGATGACGGCGCGCCCGCCGAGCTTCTCCAGGCCCGCGCGCAGGACGTCGACCTCGGTGGAGTCCAGCACGATGGGCAGCGTGGAGGCGGTGGCGAAGCGGCCGGCGAGTTCCTCCATGTCGGCGACGCCGTCGCGGCCGACGTAGTCCACGCACAGGTCGAGCATGTGCGCGCCCTCGCGGATCTGGTCCCGGGCCATCTCGACGCAGTCGTCCCAGCGGCCCGCCAGCATGGCCTCGCGGAACTTCTTGGAGCCGTTGGCGTTGGTGCGCTCGCCGATGGCCAGGTAGGAGGTGTCCTGCCGGAAGGGGACCGCCTGGTAGAGGGAGGCGGCGCCGGGCTCGGGGCGCGGGTCGCGGGCGGGCGGGGTCAGGCCCTGGACGCGTTCCACCACGCGGCGCAGGTGTTCGGGTGTGGTGCCGCAGCAGCCGCCGACGAGGGACAGGCCGTACTCGCGGACGAAGGTCTCCTGGGCGTCGGCCAGCTCCGGCGGGGACAGCGGGTAGTGGGCGCCGTCCTTGCCCAGCACCGGCAGGCCGGCGTTGGGCATGCAGGACAGCGGGACGCGGGCGTTGCGGGCGAGGTGGCGCAGGTGCTCGCTCATCTCGGCGGGGCCGGTGGCGCAGTTCAGGCCGATCATGTCGATGCCGAGCGGCTCCAGGGCGGTCAGGGCCGCGCCGATCTCGGAGCCGAGGAGCATGGTGCCGGTGGTCTCGACGGTCACGGACACGATGACCGGCAGGTCGAGGCCGAGGGCGGTCAGGGCGCGCCGGGCGCCGAGCACGGCGGCCTTGGTCTGCAGGAGATCCTGGGTGGTCTCGATCAGCAGCGCGTCGGCGCCGCCGGCGGCGAGGCCCTCGGCGTTGCGCTGGTAGGCGTCGCGGAGGGTGGTGTAGGGCGCGTGGCCGAGGGTGGGCAGCTTGGTGCCGGGGCCGATGGAGCCGAGGACCCAGCGGGGCCGGCCGTCGCGCGCGGTGAACTCGTCGGCGGTCTCGCGGGCGACGCGGGCGCCGGCCTCGGACAGTTCGTGGACGCGCTCGGGGATGTCGTACTCGCCGAGGGCGGAGTGGTTGGCCCCGAAGGTGTTGGTCTCGACGCAGTCGACGCCCACGGCGAAGTACGCCTCGTGGACGGAGCGCACGATGTCGGGGCGGGTGAGGTTGAGGATCTCGTTGCAGCCCTCCAGCTGCTGGAAGTCCTCGAGGGTCGGGTCCTGCGCCTGGAGCATCGTGCCCATGGCTCCGTCGGCGACCACCACGCGGGTGGCGAGTGCCTCACGGAGCGCGGACACACGGGTCCGGCTGTCGGCGGAAGGGGACGTCGGCGACGCGGCCATGTAAGGGCTCCCTGGGATGCGACGGCTGTCGGCTATGCGGTTTCCCTGCCGGGCAGGGTTGCCGCACGGCGTCAGAGTAGCCGGGAGTCGGCTTGGATGGGCACCCGCGTCCACGGTCCGGACGGTGGCCCCGGTGTGCTGCTCCGGTCGCGTGTGATGTAACAGGTGGCGACCGACCATTAGCGGGAGGTCGACATGGACCGGTAGTGTTCGACATTGCCGAACGGCGGTGTCGCCGTAGGCGGTCGAAGGGACGGAGGCAGAACGGCGATGGCACGGAACATCCAGTCGCTCGAACGGGCGGCGGCGATGCTGCGGCTGCTCGCGGGCGGCGAGCGGCGGCTCGGCCTCTCGGACATCGCCTCGTCGCTGGGCCTCGCCAAGGGCACCGCGCACGGCATCCTGCGCACCCTCCAGCAGGAGGGGTTCGTGGAGCAGGACGACGCCTCGGGCCGCTACCAGCTGGGCGCCGAGCTGCTGCGCCTGGGCACGACCTACCTGGACGTGCACGAACTGCGCGCGCGGGCCCTGGTGTGGACCGACGACCTGGCCCGCTCCAGCGGGGAGAGCGTGCACCTGGGCGTCCTGCACCAGCAGGGCGTGCTGATCGTGCACCACGTCTTCCGGCCCGACGACAGCCGGCAGGTGCTGGAGATCGGCGCCATGCAGCCGCTGCACTCCACGGCCCTGGGCAAGGTGCTCTCGGCGTACGACCCGGTGGCGCACAGCGAGGCGCTGGAGGCGGAGCGCAAGCCGTTCACGGAGCGCACGGTGTGCGAGCCCGGCGACTTCGAGCACCTCCTCGACGTCACGCGCGCGCGGGGGTACGCCGCCGACATGGAGGAGACCTGGGAGGGCGTGGCGTCGATCGCGGCGCCCATCCACGACCGGCGCCGGATGCCGGTGGGCGCCGTCGGCATCACCGGGGCCGTGGAGCGGCTGTGCCGGGAGGGCGAGCCGCGGCCCGAGCTGATCGCGGCGGTGCGGGACTGCGCCCGCGCGGTGTCACGGGACCTGGGCGCCGCGCGCTTCTGAGCGGCCGGGGCCGCGGCGCGCATCGACGACCGGGACGCCAGGCGGCGTCCCGGTTGTCGATCTACCCTTGATGGAAAAAAGGGAAAAAGGGACCGATCGGACGTCCACCCTCGAAAGCCGATAACCCACAGCGATCAATAACGATCCTGTTTCCGATAACAGAACTCTTGACTGGCGCGTGAGGCCGGAGCAAGACTCCCGTCCATCGGTCGGCATTGTCGAACACCTACCGGCAATAAGCGCTAGAGTGTGACAACGCCAAGGGCCGGCATCGCTCTCACCCCTGAGGGCGCCAGAACCCCCGGCGGGAACCGGGGTTCGGCTTCCCTGGACGAAGGACAAAGGAGTCGCGGGTGTCCAGCTCCGACATCTTCATCGGCGAGACCATCGGTACCGCCGTACTCATCCTGCTCGGCGGCGGCGTCTGTGCCGCCGTCACGCTGAAGGCCTCCAAGGCCCGCAACGCCGGCTGGCTCGCCATCGCCTTCGGGTGGGGCTTCGCCGTCATGACGGCCGTGTACATCTCCGGGCCGCTGTCCGGGGCGCATCTCAACCCGGCCGTCACCGTGGCCCTCGCCATCAAGGACGGCGGGTGGGCCAACGTCCCGACCTACCTCGCCGGCCAGCTGCTCGGCGCGATGATCGGCGCGACCCTGGTGTGGGTCGCCTACCTGGGCCAGTTCAAGGCCCACCTGACCGACAAGGAGATCGTCGGCGGTCCGGGCGCGCAGGCCACCACCGCCAAGGCGGTCGAGGCCCAGGAGACGGGCGCCGGACCGGTCCTCGGCGTCTTCTCCACCGGTCCGGAGATCCGGAACGTGGCGCAGAACCTCGCCACGGAGATCGTCGGCACCATCGTGCTCATCCTCGCCGTCCTCACCCAGGGGCTGAACGACCAGGGCAACGGCCTCGGCGTCCTCGGCGGCCTGATCACCGCGCTCGTGGTGGTGGCGGTCGGCCTCTCCCTCGGCGGCCCGACGGGCTACGCGATCAACCCGGCCCGCGACCTGGGCCCGCGCATCGTGCACGCCCTGCTGCCGCTGCCCAACAAGGGCGGTTCCGACTGGAGCTACGCCTGGATCCCGGTGGTCGGTCCGCTGATCGGCGGCGCGATCGCGGCAGGCATCTACAACGTCGCCTTCGCCTAGAGCGCGCGGGACGAGCACCGAGCCTTCGGGCACGTGCCGTACCGCGCAGCCCCCATCACCACGGACCTCTCAGGAGCACACAGTGACCGACGCCCACACCGCAGGCCCCTTCATCGCGGCGATCGACCAGGGCACCACCTCGTCGCGCTGCATCGTCTTCGACCGTGACGGCCGGATCGTCTCCGTCGACCAGAAGGAGCACGAGCAGATCTTCCCCAAGCCGGGCTGGGTCGAACACGACGCCAACGAGATCTGGGCCAACGTCCAGGAGGTCGTCGCCGGAGCCGTCGAGAAGGCCGGCATCACCCGGGACGACATCAAGGCCATCGGCATCACCAACCAGCGCGAGACCACCGTGCTGTGGGACAAGAACACCGGTGAGCCGGTCCACAACGCCATCGTCTGGCAGGACACCCGCACCGACGCCCTCTGCCGGGAGCTCGCCCGCAACGTGGGCCAGGACCGCTTCCGCCGCGAGACGGGTCTACCGCTCGCCTCCTACTTCGCCGGCCCCAAGGCCCGCTGGCTGCTCGACAACGTCGACGGCCTGAAGGAGCGCGCCGAGGCGGGCGACCTCCTCTTCGGCACCATGGACACCTGGGTCATCTGGAACCTGACCGGCGGTGTCAACGGCGGCAAGCACGTCACCGACGTCACCAACGCCTCCCGCACCATGCTCATGAACCTGCACACGATGCGGTGGGACGAGAAGATCGCCGAGTCCATCGGCGTGCCGCTGCGGATCCTGCCCGAGATCCGGTCCTCCGCCGAGGTCTACGGCGAGGTCACCGGCGGCAAGCTCGGCGACCTGCTCGGCGGCATCCCGGTCGCCTCCGCGCTCGGCGACCAGCAGGCGGCCCTGTTCGGCCAGACCTGCTTCTCCGAGGGCGAGACGAAGTCGACCTACGGCACCGGCACCTTCATGGTGATGAACACCGGCTCCAAGATCATCAACTCCTACGCCGGTCTGCTCACCACCGTCGGCTACAAGATCGGCGACCAGCCGACCGTGTACGCCCTGGAGGGCTCGATCGCCGTCACCGGCTCGCTGGTGCAGTGGATGCGCGACCAGATGGGCCTGATCTCCACCGCCGCCGAGATCGAGACGCTCGCGCTCTCGGTCGAGGACAACGGCGGCGCCTACTTCGTGCCGGCCTTCTCCGGCCTGTTCGCCCCGCACTGGCGCTCCGACGCCCGCGGTGTGATCGCCGGCCTGACCCGGTACGTCACCAAGGCGCACCTCGCGCGCGCCGTCCTGGAGGCCACCGCCTGGCAGACGCGGGAGATCGCCGACGCCATGGTCAAGGACTCCGGCGACGAGCTGGTGACCCTCAAGGTGGACGGCGGCATGACCGCCAACAACCTGCTGATGCAGACCCTGGCCGACGTCCTGGACGCGCCGGTGGTGCGCCCGATGGTCGCCGAGACCACCTGCCTCGGCGCCGCCTACGCCGCCGGTCTCGCCGTCGGCTTCTGGTCCAGCACCGACGAGCTGCGCGCCAACTGGCGCCGGGCCGCCGAGTGGACCCCCCGCATGGACGCGGAGACCCGCGACCGTGAGTACAAGAACTGGCTCAAGGCCGTCGACCGGACCATGGGCTGGCTCGAAGACGAGAACTGAGCCGTCCCCCGGCCCGGTTCAGCTCTGACGAGGAGTAAGTACCCGACATGACCAGTCCATCCACCCTGCAGTCCGTGCCTGCCCTGGGGACGCACCCGGCCTCCGGCTCCAACCCGAGCCGCGCCGAGACCAGGGAGCAGCTCGCCAAGGCGTCGTACGACCTTCTTGTGATCGGCGGCGGCATCCTGGGCATCTCCACCGCCTGGCACGCCGCCCAGTCCGGGCTCAGGGTGGCGCTGGTCGACGCCGGCGACTTCGCCGGGGCCACCTCCTCGGCCTCCTCCAAGCTGCTCCACGGCGGTCTGCGCTACCTGCAGACCGGCGCGGTGAAGCTGGTGGCGGAGAACCACTTCGAACGCCGCGCGGTCTCCCGCCAGGTGGCCCCCCACCTGGCGAACCCGCTCACCTTCTACCTCCCCGTGTACAAGGGCGGCCCGCACGGCGCGGCGAAGCTGGGCGCGGGCGTCTTCGCCTACTCCGCGCTCTCCGCGTTCGGCGACGGCGTCGGCCACCTGCTCTCCCCCGCCAAGGCGGCGCAGGACGTGCCCGAGCTGCGCACCGACAACCTCAAGGCCGTGGCCGTGTACGGCGACGACCAGATGAACGACGCGCGCATGGCGCTGATGACGGTCCGCGCGGCCGTCGAGGCGGGCGCGGTCGTGCTCAACCACGCCGAGGTCACCGGGCTGCGCTTCACCCGGGGCCGGGTCACCGGCGCCGAGCTGCGGGACCGGATGTCCGGCACCGAGTTCGGGGTCGACGCCCGCCTGGTGCTGAACGCGACCGGCCCCTGGGTCGACCACCTGCGCCGCATGGAGGACCCGCAGGCGGCGCCGTCGATCCGCCTGTCCAAGGGCGCGCACCTGGTGCTGAAGCGCACCTCGCCGTGGAAGGCGGCGCTCGCGACCCCGATCGACAAGTACCGCATCACCTTCGCCCTCCCCTGGGAGGACATGCTGCTGCTCGGCACCACCGACGAGCAGTACGAGGGCGACCCGGCGGACGTGTCCGTCAACGACGGCGACATAGCCCAGATCCTGGACGAGGCCGCGTTCTCCGTCCGGGACCAGCAGCTCCGGCGTGACCTCATCACCTACGCGTTCGCCGGCCTGCGGGTGCTGCCCGGCGGCCCGGGCGACACCGCCAAGGCCAAGCGCGAGACGGTGGTGACCGAGGGCAAGGGCGGCATGCTGTCCGTCGCGGGCGGCAAGTGGACGACGTTCCGCCACATCGGCCGGACGGTCATGAAGAAGCTGGAGGCGCTGCCGGGCCACCCGCTCGGCGACGACTTCGAGCCGATCTCCGCGCTGCCGAAGAAGCTGCCGCTGCCCGGTGTCGCCAACCCGCGCGCGGTCGCCCACCGGCTGCTGGTGGACAACCCGGTGCCCGGATCCCGCATGGCCGCCGACACCGCCCGGCACCTGGCCACCCACTACGGCTCCCTGGCGTTCGACATCGCCCGCCTGGCGAACGAGCACCCGGAGCTGGGCGGGCGCGTCCACCCCGACGCCCCCGAGATCTGGGCACAGGTGGTCTGGGCCCGTGACCACGAGTGGGCCGAGACGGCGGACGACGTGCTGCGACGCCGGACCACGCTGACCATCCGGGGCCTGGCCACGGACGAGGTCCGCGGCAAGGTCCAGGAGCTGCTCGACAAGAAGTAGGTTCGGCCGGCCCCTCCCCCGGCCGGGCCGGGCCGGAACGGACGCGGTGCGGCGTCCTTCGCGCGGAGGGCCGCGGGACGCGGGCGGGGCGGCTCCACGCCGGTGGAGCCGCCCCGTTCGCGTGCGCCGGGTGCCGGGCGCGGTGCCGTCGGGGAGCGCCTGGTGTTCCACGACGGTGATCGGGGCAGTGATCCGTTCACTCCCCCACGCAAGGGGGCTGCGGGAGCCCCCGCCGGACGCCGTAAGGTTGGTGGGTCAGGCGAGGGCACGTCGGAAGGAGGAACTGGGTGATCGAGCTGGAGGGGGTTCCCGAGCTGATCGACCCAGTCATGGTGGCCGCGTTCGAGGGCTGGAACGATGCCGGCGACGCCGCCTCCACGGCGGTCGCGCATCTGGAGCGCGAATGGAAGGGCGAGGTGTTCGCGGCGCTGGACGCCGAGGACTACTACGACTTCCAGGTGAACCGCCCCACGGTGTTCATGGAGGACGGGGTCCGCAAGATCACCTGGCCGACGACGAGACTGTCGGTGGTCCGGGTCGGCGGGGACAAACCGCGCGACCTGGTGCTGGTCCGCGGGATCGAGCCGTCCATGCGCTGGCGCTCCTTCTGCAACGAGCTGCTGGGCTTCGCCCACGAGCTGGGCGTGGAGCTGGTGGTCATCCTGGGCGCCCTGCTCGGGGACACCCCGCACACGCGTCCGGTGCCGGTCAGCGGGGTCACGTCCGACGCGGACCTGGCCCGCCGGATGGATCTGGAGGAGACCAAGTACGAGGGTCCGACGGGCATCGTCGGCGTCCTCCAGGAGGCGTGCACGCACGCCGGGGTCCCGGCGGTGTCGCTGTGGGCGGCCGTGCCGCACTACGTCTCCCAGCCGCCGAACCCGAAGGCCACCCTGGCGCTGCTCAACCGCTTGGAGGACCTGCTGGACCTGCGGGTCCCGCAGGGCGAGCTGCCCGAGGACGCGCGTGCCTGGCAGGTGGGCGTGGACCAGCTGGCCGCGGAGGACAGCGAGGTCGCCGAGTACGTGCAGACGCTGGAGGAGGCCCGCGACACCGCCGAGCTGCCGGAGGCGTCCGGTGAGGCGATCGCCCGCGAGTTCGAGCGGTACCTGCGGCGCCGGGACGTGGGCCCGCCGGGCGGGAAGCCGAGGCCCCCGGCCGGCGGCGGGGGTGCCAAGGAGGAGGGCGAGGAGAGCCCGGACGACTGAGCGTTCCGGGCCCGGCCGACGTACGGAGAGGGGGCGCTTCCCGCGTGCGGAAGCGCCCCCTCTCGCGCGTACGCACCGGCTGTGCGGCGGGACCGCCCCGGGGCTCCGGGGCGGTCCCGGCGGTGCCTAGAGCGCCACGCCCAGCAGCGCGTCCACGGCCCGGCTGACCACGCCGGGGGCGCCCGTGTCCGTGCCGCCCTCCCGCTCCTGCGCGGCCGCCCAGCGGTCCACGGCCGCGAGGGCCGCGGGGGCGTCCAGGTCGTTCGCCAGGGCCTCGCGGATCTCCTCCACGAGGGCGTCGGCGGACGGGCCGTCCGGCCGGGAGACGGCCGCGCGCCAGCGGTCGAGGCGGGCCACGGCGTCCGCGAGGACCTGGTCGGTCCACTCCCAGTCGGCCCGGTAGTGGTGGGCCAGCAGGGTCAGGCGGACGGCGGCGGGGTCGACGCCGTCGCGGCGCAGCCGCGAGACGAAGACGAGGTTGCCCTTGGACTTGGACATCTTCTCGCCGTCGAGGGCGACCATGCCGGCGTGCACGTACGCCTTGGCCATGGGGAACTCGCCGGTGAGCACCTGGGCGTGCGAGGCGCCCATCTCGTGGTGCGGGAAGGCGAGGTCGGAGCCGCCGCCCTGGACGTCGAAGCCCATGCCGAGGTGGTCGAGGGCGATGGCTACGCACTCGATGTGCCAGCCCGGGCGGCCCCGGCCGAGCGAGCCGCCGTCCCAGCTCGGCTCGCCCTCGCGGGCCGCCATCCACAGCATCGGGTCCAGCGGGTTCTTCTTGCCCTGGCGGTCCGGGTCGCCGCCGCGCTCGGCGGACAGCAGCCGCATGGCGGCGGCGTCGAGGCGGGACACCTGGCCGAAGTGCGGGTCCGACTCGACGGAGAAGTAGACGTCACCCTCCAGCTCGTAGGCCGCGCCGAGTTCGCGCAGCCGCTCCACGAGCGGGACGATGCCGGGTATGGCCTCGACGGCTCCTATGTAGTGCCGCGGGGGCAGCATCCGCAGGGCGGTCATGTCCTCACGGAAGAGGGCCGTCTCCTTCTCGGCGAGGGCGACCCAGTCGACGCCGTCCCGGTCCGCGCGCTCCAGCAGCGGATCGTCGACGTCGGTGACGTTCTGGACGTAGTGGACCTGCCGCTTGGTGTCGAGCCACACGCGCTGCACGAGGTCGAACGCGTTGTAGGTCGCCGCGTGACCCATGTGGGTCGCGTCGTACGGGGTGATGCCGCAGACGTAGATACGGGCGACGGGACCGGGGTCGAGGGTGACGAGGCCGCCGGTCGCGGTGTCGTGGATCCTCAGGTCGCGGCCCTGACCAGGCAGGGCGGGGACCTCGGAAGCGGGCCAGGCATGCATGTACATGAGCCTAACCGGCGCCGAGCGGCGGATACGAACGGGATCGGGCCGGATGACCGGATCCGCACTCTTGAAACTCGGCGCCGACTGTGCTCACACGGGTGGCCAGGGGATGGCCGGCCACTCCCCGGTCGGTTCCGGGTGCGCCCCGGCGGCGAGCAGCGCGTCGACACGCGCGCGCGTGGCGTCGGTCTCGGCCGCGGTGATCAGGGGGGCCAGCCGTTCGCCCAGCCGGCCGTCCAGGGCGTCGCGCAGCCGTTTCAGGACGTCGACGGCCTCGGCGGTGAGGGGTTCCCCGGCCCAGCCCCACAGGAGGGTGCGCAGCTTGTTCTCGGCGTTGAAGGTGACGCCGTGGTCGATGCCGTAGAGGCGGCCGTCGGCGGTGGGCAGCAGGTGGCCGCCCTTGCGGTCGGCGTTGTTGATCACGGCGTCCAGGACGGCGAGCCGGCGCAGGCGCTCGTCGTCGGCGTGCACCAGCAGGGCGGTGCGGCCCTCGCCGACGTCGGCGAGCCCGACGGCCTTCCAGCCGGGCCCGGGCTCCTCGGCGTCGACCAGGGCGAGCAGCTCGGCCTCGGCGTGCACGTCGATCCAGAGCTGGCACATGCCCTCGCCGTAGGGGCCGTCGCGCAGCACGGTCGGCGGCACCAGCTCCCAGCCGGTGGCCTCGGAGACCTCGTAGGCGGCCACCTCGCGGCCCGCGAGCGTGCCGTCGGGGAAGTCCCACAGGGGGCGTTCGCCGGCCACCGGCTTGTATATGCAGGAGGCTTTCCGGCCGTCGAGGGCGACCGTGCAGAACAGGGCCGCGTTGGACGCCTCGCGGATCCGGCCGCGTACGGTCAGCTCACCCCGCGCGAGCAGTTCGGCGGGGTCGGGGTCCGCCGTCACGCTCCGCGGCGGTATCCGTTCTGGCGCGGACATACGTGTCCTTCCGGATCGAGCGGGAGGCTGCACAGCGGGCACGGCGGCCGCCCGGCGTTGACGACGTCGAGGGCGCGCTTGGCGAAGGCCCGGGCCTGCGCGCCGGTCAGCCGGACCCGCAGCATCGGGGGTCCGTTCTCCTCGTCCTGGAGCAGTCGCTCCTCGGCCTCGGCGAGGTCCTCCTCGGTGTCGGCGTCCAGTTCGACCAGCGCCTGCGCCTCGACGATCATGCGCTGGTCCTCGCCGTCCCAGGCCAGGGCCATGGTGCCGACGCGGAACTCCTCGTCGACGGGGGTGTCGAGGGGGGCGGTGTCGCCGACCTCGCTGGGTGCCACGGCGGGGACGGCGGCGCTTCCGCCGCTACGCCGTACGACCTCGTCGAGCAGCTCGTCCATGCGCTCGGCGAGCGCGGCGACCTGCGTCTTCTCCAGGATCACGCTGGTCACCCGGGGGCCCGCGGTGGCCTGGAGGAAGAACGTACGGCGCCCGGGCAGTCCGACCGTGCCGGCCACGAAGCGGTCCGGCTGGTCGTAGAGGAACACCTGACGGGACACGTCCTGTCTCCATTGAGTTCGTGGTTTCGAGCGGTTCAGCGGTGCGTGCCGTGGGGGAGGCCGACCGGGTGGATCGGTTCACCCTACTGCGGGCGGCGATCACGGTGCGCCCGCACCGCCCCCGACCGGTGCGTCGCCCTCGCCGGGTTCCTCGCGCGGCGCGAGCGAAGCGAGGTCCCCGGTCTCGCCGAGGCGTACGAGGAACGGCCTGAGCCGGGTGTAGCGGATCGCGGTGACGGAACACGGCTCCACGGAGATCCGCTGGAAGAGGTCGAGGTGCAGCCCGAGGGCGTCGGCGACGAGGGACTTGATGATGTCGCCGTGGGAGCACATCAGGTAGAGCGCGTCGGCGCCGTGGTCGCGCTCCACGCGCGCGTTCCACTCGCGTACCGCCTCGGCGGCACGGGTCTGCATGGCCCGCATCGACTCGCCGCCGGGGAAGGCGGCGGCGGACGGGTGGGCCTGGACGACCTCCATGAGCGGCTCGTCCGTCAGCTCGGCGAGCTTGCGGCCGGACCAGTCGCCGTAGTCGCACTCCTCGATCCGCTCCTCGGTGTGGACGCGCAGACCGGGGCGGGACTCCAGCAGCGGGCGTACGGTTTCCCGGCAGCGCTGGAGCGGGCTGGTGACGACCTCCGAGATCGGCAGGCCGGCGAGTCTGCCGGGCAGCGCGGCGGCCTGCGCGGCGCCGCGCTCGTCGAGGGCGACCCCGGGTGTCCGCCCGGCGAGCAGGCCCGAGGTGTTGGCGGTGGAGCGTCCGTGCCTTACGAGGATCAGCGTGGGCATGCGGCAAGGGTAGGCATACACCGCCGGGAGGTGGTGGGCGGGCGAAGGGAGAATGCGCGGAGTGATCGTGGACTGCGCCATCTACCGGCACGGGCACCGTGCCGAGGGGCCGGAGGATCTGTCGGACGCGCTCGCCGGGGCCCGGGCGGCCGGCGGTTTCGTGTGGATCGGGCTGCACGAGCCGTCCGAGCAGGAGTTCGACCTGGTCACGCAGGAGTTCGGGCTGCACCCGCTCGCTGTGGAGGACGCGCTGAAGGCGCACCAGCGGCCCAAGCTGGAGGTGTACGACGACTCGCTGTTCGTGGTGCTGAAACCGGTCGTGTACGAGCCCGCGAGCGATGCCGTCTCGGCCGGCGAGGTGATGGTCTTCGTCGGGGAGAGCTTCGTGGTGACCGTCCGGCACGGCGAGGGTGCGCCGCTGGCGGCGGTGCGGCACCGGCTGGAGGAGGAGCCGGAGCTGCTCGACAAGGGCCCCACCGCCGTGCTGTACGCGATCGCGGACGCCACCGTGGACCACTACCTGGAGGTGGCGACCGAGCTGCAGACCGACCTGGACGAACTGGAGGCGGAAGTCTTCCAGCCGGACATCGGCGGTTCGCGCAACACCGCGTCGCGGATCTACACCTTCAAACGGCAGGTCCTGGAGTTCCGCCGGGCCACCGGGCCGCTGGCGCTGCCGCTGACCCGGCTGGCCGGCGGCGGTCCGCTCGGGAACGCGGTGCCGTTCGTGCACGACAAGGCGCGGCCCTTCTTCCGGGACGTGGGCGACCACCTCGCGCGCGTGAACGAGTCCGTGGAGTCCCTGGACCGGCTGGTCTCGGACATCCTGTCGGCCTACCTGGCCCAGATGAGCGTCCGGCAGAACGACGACATGCGGAAGATCTCCGCGTGGGCGGCGATGGCGGCGGTGCCGACGATGATCGCCGGGATCTACGGCATGAACTTCGACCACATGCCCGAGCTGCACTGGCTGTGGTCGTACCCGGTGGTGATCACGCTGATGATCGTGCTGGAGATCCTGCTGCACCGGCTGTTCAAACGGCGCGGGTGGCTGTGAGGGCGGCCCGGACGGCCGTGCGGGCGGCGCGGACCTTTCCGGGCCGGGAGCGGACCGGGAAAGAAAGGCCGCGCGAGTCGTAACCGGGCGGGGCCGGGCGCGTTGTCCTCGGTGACGGCCGTGGCGGGGAAGACCCCCGAGCCCCCACCACGGCCGCTGACTTCCTCAGGCGAGGCCGGCCCGCTCCAGGGCGTCGGCGCCGGCCCGCAGCGAGGCGAGCCGCTCCTCCAGCGTGAAGCCGGCCGGGGCCAGGCTGAGCGTGGTGACACCGGCGGCGGCGTACGCCTTCATCCGGTCGGCGATCCGGTCGACCGAGCCGAGCAGCGCGGTCTTGTCGATGAGGTCCTGCGGGATCGCGGCGGCGGCGCCCTGCTTGTCCCCGGACAGGTACTTCCGCTGGATCTCGGCGGCCTCCTTCTCGTACCCCATGCGCTGGGCGAGCCGGTTGTAGAAGTTCTGCTTGGCGCTGCCCATGCCGCCGACGTACAGCGCGGTGTACGGGCGGAAGGTGTCGGCGAGGCGGGCCACGTCCCGGTCGTCGCCGACGGCGAGCGGCAGGGTCGGGCACACGTCGAACCCGTCGAGCGTCAGGCCCGCCTTCTCCCGGCCCGCCCGCAGGTGCCTGACCGTGGTCTCCTCCAGGTGCTCGGCGGAGGGGAAGATGAGCAGCGCGCCGTCGGCGATCTCGCCGGTCTGCTCCAGGTTCTTCGGGCCGATCGCGGCGATGTAGAGCGGGATGTGCTCGCGCTGGGGGTGCACGGTCAGCTTGAGCGGCTTGCCCGGGCCGCCGGGCAGCGGCAGCGTCCAGTGCTCGCCCTCGTAGGTCAGCCGCTCCCGGGTCATCGCCCTGCGGACGATCTCCACGTACTCGCGGGTGCGGGCCAGCGGCTTGTCGAACCGGACGCCGTACCAGCCCTCGGAGACCTGCGGGCCGGAGACGCCGAGGCCGAGCCGGAACCGGCCGCCGGACAGCGAGTCGAGCGTGGCCGCGGTCATCGCGGTCATCGCGGGCTGGCGGGCCGGGATCTGGAAGATGGCCGAGCCGACGTCGATGCGCTCGGTCTGCGCGGCGACCCAGCTGAGCACGGTGGCGGCGTCCGAGCCGTAGGCCTCGGCGGCCCAGCACACCGCGTAGCCCAGCCGGTCGGCCTCCTGCGCCACGGCCAGGTTGTCGCCGTCCATTCCGGCACCCCAGTAGCCGAGGTTGATCCCGAGCTGCATGGCCGCATCCCCTTACCGATCAGTAACGTCTTGTCGGGCCGACCTTAGCGCGGGGCGCGGGCGGACGGCAGGCCGCCGGGGAGGCCGGCGCACGGGACCGGACGCGGGCGGTCACTCGCCCCGCCCCGCGACGGCCCGGCGACCCCTGGCGCCCGGTGATCGTCCCGGTTGTCCACAGGCCACCCACCGCACCGGTTCCGGCCAGTAATCTCGCCCGCATGGAGCAGAGGCATCTCGGCCGTACCGGCCTGCGTGTGTCCCGGATCGGGCTCGGCACCCTCACCTGGGGCCGGGACACCGACGAGCACGACGCCGCTGGCATGCTGAAGGCGTTCTGGGAGGCCGGCGGCACCCTCGTCGACACGGCGGACGTGTACGGCGACGGGGAGGCGGAGTACCTGCTCGGACAGCTCATGGACGGCCTGGTGCCGCGCCGGGACCTGGTCGTCGCCACCAAGGCGGGCAGCGTGCCCGACCCCGACCGCCGCTTCGACGGTTCCCGCGGCCATCTGCTCGCCGCGCTCGACGCCTCCCTGGCCCGCCTCGGTACCGACCACGTCGACCTGTGGCACGTCCACGCCTACGACCCCGGCACACCGCTGGAGGAGACGCTCCAGGCGCTCGACCTCGCGGTGAGCAGCGGCCGCGCCCGGTACGCCGGCGTCTCGAACTTCTGCGGCTGGCAGCTGGCCAAGGCCGCCACCTGGCAGCTCGCCGCCCCCGGCGCCCGCACCCGGCTGGCCAGCACCCAGATGGAGTACTCGCTGCTCCAGCGGGGCGTGGAGCGTGAGGTGCTGCCGGCCGCGCTCGACCTCGGGGTGGGCCTGCTGCCCTCCTCCCCGCTCGGCCGGGGCGTGCTGACCGGGAAGTACCGGCACACCACTCCCCCGGACTCGCGCGGCGCCTCCGGCCACCTCGCGCCGTTCGTCGAGCCGTACCTGGACGACACGGCGACCCGCATCGTGGACGCGGTGACGACGGCGGCCGACGGACTCGCGGTCACCCCGCTCCAGGTCGCGCTCGCCTGGGTGCGGGACCGGCCCGGGGTGGTCGCGCCGATCGTCGGCGCGCGCACCGCGCAGCAGCTCACGGCGGCGTTGTCAGTGGAGGCGCTTAGTCTTCCTGACGAGATCTGCCGGGCGCTGGACGATGTGTCGGCGCCCGTGCACCGCTATCCCGATCACGACTGGAGCACGCTGTGAGCACGGAGCCGGAGACCACGGAGGAAGCCGGGCCGGGGACGCCGGACACACCTCGGACCACGGCGGAAGAACCGGGAGCGGGCGGCGGGGCGGCCCCCGCGGACGCCGGCGGCCCGGCGGAGGGCTCCGGGGGAACGGCGGCGGGCGGACCGGGCGAGACCACGGCGGCGGAACCCGGGCGGGCGGCAGACGCCGGCACCGGACAGGACGGGGACGGGCCCGGGACGGCCGGGGAGCCGGTAAGCCCTGAAGACGCCGAGGAGGCCGGGAAACCGGAGGAGGCCGAAGCGGCGGCCGGGGAGCCTGTGGGTGCCGAGGGGGCCGGGGATCCGGAGGACGTCGAAGCGGCGGCCGAGGAGGCGGAGAGTGCCGGGGCGGCCGGGAAACCGGAGGAGGCCGGGGGGGCCGGGAAGTCCGAGGCGGAGGCCGAGCTGGCCGCGCAGCGGATCGAGCGGGAGCGGATCGAGCGGCGCAAGGCCGAGCGGCACGGCCCGATCGACAGCGGCGCCAGGCTGAGCGGCACGGCCGCGGACCTGCTCGCCGCGGTCCGGGCGGTGGAGAGCGGCGGGAAACCGGCCACCACGGTCTTCGCCGCGCCCGAACCGGAGCCCGCGCCCGCACCGCGCCGCCCCGCACCGGAACCGGCGCGCACGCCCCGGCCCGCGGCTCCCGCGGCGCCCGGTGGTCCCGCGCCGGAGGCCGTGGAGGCCGCGCGCCGCGTGCTGACCGAGGGCGGCGCCCCCGACACCCTCGCCCCGCAGGTCGCCGCGGCCCTCGGCGAGGGCGTCGGCGCCGCGCTGCGCGAGGACCCCTGGCGGCTGCTCCGGGTCGGCGGGGTGCGGCCGGAGCAGGCCGACGGCTTCGCGCGGGCGCTGCTCGGCGCCGACTGCGGCCCGGGCGACGAGCGGCGGGGCCGCGGACTGACCGTCTGGCTGCTGGAGCAGGCCGCCGTGGCCGGGCACACCGTCCTGGAGCTGACCGCGCTCACCGCGGCGCTGGGCCGGCAGGGCGTGCCCGACCCGGACGCGGCGGTGCAGGACACCCTGGCCGAGGGCGAGGCGCTGGTGTTCCAGGACGCACTGGAGGAGCCGGGCGGCGCCCCCGCGGCCGGGGACGCCGACGGCGAGGAGGAGGACGGGGAGCGGGAGCGGCCGGTCCGGGTCCTCGTCGGCCTGGAGCGGTACGCGCTGGCCGAGGAGAGCCTCGCCGACGGCCTGGCCCGGCTGGCCGCCTCCCCGGCCGAGGAGGCCGAGGAGGCGTGGGCGACGGCCGCAGCCGGGGTGTCCGGCGGCGCGGCGGAGCTGGCCCGGGCGGTCGCCGGGCGCGGCCTGGTGCTGCACACGGGCGGGGAGGCGGCCCGTGCCGAACCGGCCGCGCTGCTCGCCGCCGCCCGGGCCGCGGGGCTGCGGGCCTTCGGCGCCTGCCACACACCGGACGGGCGCCGCCGGCTGGCCGCGCGCCTCGGTGACGAGGTCGCGGAGCGGGACGCGGTCGCGGTCACGGTCGCCGGGCTGCTGTCCGGCGCGGAGGGGCCGGGCCGGGACGCGGACGGCGCGCTGGAGCTCGACCTGCTGATCGTGCTGGACGCGCCCCAGCTCGACGTGGAGGCCGCCGCGATGCTGGTGGAGTCGCTGCCCGACGGGGCGCGGCTGGTGCTCAGCGGCGACCCCGGGGTGCTGTGGTCGGCCGGTCCGGGCCGGGTCTTCGCCGACCTGCTCGCGGCCCGGGTCTGTCCGCAGACCGCCTCCCGCGTGCCGGATCCCGGTCCGCTGGGCGAGCTGGTCTCGGGCGTCGGCATCGGCGAGCTGAACCAGGTGGCGGCCCCCGGCAAGGAGATCGTCATCGTGCCGGTGCGGGACGCCGGCGAGGCCGTGCACCGCACGGTGCAGCTGGTCGCGGACTCGGTGCCGCGCGCGATCGGCGTGCCGGCCGACGAGACCGTGGTGATCACCCCGGGCCACGGCGGCGCCGCGGGCACCCGTGCCCTCAACTCCGCCCTGAAGGAGCGTCTCAACCCGGGTCCGGGCCGGTTCGGCGGCTTCGACCCCGGTGACCGGATCGCCTACGCCCCCGCGCCGGGTCGTACGGTGCCGGGCGTGGTGGTGAAGGCCGACGGCGAGGGGCTGCACCTGTCGTGCGCCGGTGTCCCCGTCGTCGTGCCCCGGGAGCGGGTGGAGGGCGCCGTCCGGCACGGCTGGGCGGTCACCGCGCACCAGGCGGTGGGCGCCCGCTGGCCGGCGGCGGTCGTGGTGCTGCCGGGCGACGCCGCCCAGGTGCTCAGCCGCCCCTGGGTGTACACGGCGTTCGGCCGGGCGGAACGGCACCTGTCCGTGGTCCACGGTGTGGAGCAGGCGCTGCCGAGGGCGGTCGCGGAGGTCCCGGCCAAGGACCGTACGACCCGCCTGCAGACCCTGTTGCGCCCGCAGGCGACCTGATCCCGGCGGGGCCGCTCCCGCCCCTGCCGGGCGGGGGCGGTGCCGTACGGGCCGCCGGGCCCGCGGCACCGCCGGGCGCGGTTCACCTCTCGGCGTCGAGCGGTTCCAGCTCCTCGTCGTCCTCGTCGACGAAGTCGATCTCGTCGTCGGAGTCGTCCTCGTCGGCGGGGTCCTCGTCGTCGTCGGAGTCCTCGTCGTCGAACACCGCGCTCACGTCGAACCGGCACACCACCGCCTGCGGGTCGGCGTGCTCGAAGGGCGCCTCCAGCCACTCGCCGGCCTCGGGCGGCTCCTCCGCCGCCGTGACCCAGAGTGTGGAGTCGCCCTCCTCCAGACCGAACTCCTTGTGGCGGGAGGCGATCTCGTCCGGCTCGAACTCGCCGAAGAGCACGCCCAGCGCCCCCGGGACGGTCCCGGAGACGTCGTCGTTCGCCACGCCGTCCTCGTACTCCGCCGCCTCGACCCGCTGTGCCTGCGCCAGCAGCCGCTGGGGTTCCGCCACCGTGTAGTCGCGGCGGATGAGCACACTGATCGCGTGCGGTTCCTCTGGTCCCGCGTACGGCGGCAGCGCGTCCTCCGCGCCCGGGATCTCGAAGGGGGTGACCTCGTCGAAGCGGTCGTAGAGCAGTTCGTCGTACGCCTCGGCGGCAGCGGCCAGCTGGTTGAACGCCTCGGAGACGGCCGGATCGTCCTCCCCGGACCTGCGTTCGATCGCAGCCAGATGACGGTCGAGCGCGGTCTTGACCGCCTCGGCGGCGGCGCGTACCTCGGCAGCGGTGGGCTGCGCAGCATCAGACATAGTGCAGACGCTATCCGTACCGGGCACCAGCCCGCACAATAGATGCGATGCCGGAATACGAATTTGTCGACGTGTACGTGCCTCGCGGGGTCTCCCGCAAGGAGGCGACGCGTCTGCTGACGGACCATGCCGAGTACGGACACTGGGAGTTGGACCGACTGAGCCTGCTGCGCGACGGCAGCCGCAGGGTGCGGTTGCGCCGGCGGATCATCCGCCAGGTGCGTGCCACGTGGTGAGTCCGGACTTGTGAACGGAAGCGGGCCCCGCCGGGATGGCGGGGCCCGCTTCCGTCCGGCGGCCCGTTTCCGTCCGGTGGCCTTCCGGCCCCGTCGCCGGGCCGTACCGCCGCCGGGTCCGCGCTGCCGCTACGCCGCGGCCCGGGCCTTGCGGTACAGCACCGCGCCCGCGAGCAGCGCGCCCGCGGCGGCCGGGAGGGCGATGCCGAGCGGCGTCCCGCCGCCGGTGTGGGCGAGTTCGCCCGTGGCGAGCGGCCGGTCGGAGCGGCCCGTGTGCGCCGCGGCCTGGGTCGCCCCGTGGTCGGACGGGGAACCGCCCGTGCCGTGGCCGCCGCCACCCGGCCGGTGCGGGGTGCCGGGGTTGCCCGGGTTGCCGGGGTGACCGGGGTGCCCCGGGTTGCCCGGCCGGCCGGGGCTGTTCGGCTCTCCCGGCTGACCGGGGTTGCCCGGGTGCCCTGGCTTGCCCGGTTGTCCCGGCTTGCCAGGCTTGCCCGGGTGACCCGGCTTGCCCGGCTGGTTGCCGTACCCGCCGTCGTCGGCGCAGCGGTTGCCCGTGGTGGCGTTGCCCAGGCCGATCACGTCGACGCTGTTGCCGCACACGTTCACCGGGACGTCGATCGGCACCTGCACGGTGTTGCCGGATCCGACACCCGGCGAACCGCCCGTGCCGCCGTCCGCGTGCGAGCCGCCGGAGCCGTGGTGACGGCCCCCCGGCGTGCCGCCGAGGCCGGCGCACGCGTTGCCCGCCGACGGGTTGAGCAGTCCGACGACGTTCACGGTGTTGCCGCAGACGTTCACCGGCGCGTGCACCGGTACCTGCACCGTGTTGCCGGACAGTACGCCGGGTGAGCCCCCGGCGGCGCCCGCCGCCGCGGAGCCGGCGTGTGCGTAGCCGCTCGCGGCGGCGATCACGCCGGTCGCGGCGGCCATGGTCATCAGGCCCTTGCGCGTGCCCTGTCGCATGGTGGAATTCCCCCCTGCCTTCACTGCCTTCGGTTCTCGGAAGACCGGCCGGCCCCGGAGCGCGCGGCGCGCGCTCCGGGGCCGGCGGCTCGTAAGAGGACGCCCCTCAGGGAGCCGGCGTCACCTGTTGACGCAGGCGTTGCCGAAGGCGGGGTTCAGGAGCCCGATCACGTTGATCGTGTTGCCGCACACGTTCACCGGGACGTGCACGGGCACCTGGACCACGTTGCCGGAGACGACACCCGGGGAGTGCACGGCGGCACCCTGGGCACCGGAGTCGGCGACGGCGAGGCCCGCGCCCGCGAGAACCAGACCGCCGGTGGCGGCCGCAGCAGCGACGACCTTCTTGATCATTCTTCCTCCTAGTTGGCAATGCGACCCCAAGGCGCGGGATCACATCAGCTGCAACGAGGAGGAACCAATGAGGCTACGAACCTATCGTCGTATTCACCCTTCCCAGTCGGTCTCGCACGGCTGGCCGATTAGGTGGCGCGCCCCGGGTGGGGCGCGGTCTCACGAGGCGTCGATGAAGCGGTCGAGCACCCGCACCCCGAACCGGAGCCCGTCCACCGGCACCCGCTCGTCCACGCCGTGGAACATGCCGGCGAAGTCCAGATCCGGCGGCAGCTTCAGCGGGGCGAAGCCGAAGCCGCGGATGCCGAGGTCGTCGAAGGACTTGGCGTCGGTGCCGCCGGAGAGCATGTACGGGATCGCCTTGGCGGTGGGGTCCTCGGCGAGCAGCGCGGACTGCATGGCCTCCACCAGGGCGCCGTCGAAGCTGGTCTCCAGCGCCTTGTCGGTGTGCACGTCCTCGCGGCGGACGTGCGGGCCGAGCAGCCGGTCGAGGTCGGTGAGGAACTCCTCCTCGTGCCCCGGCAGGAACCGTCCGTCGAGGTGGGCGGTGGCCTCGCCGGGGATGACGTTGACCTTGTAGCCGGCGTTCAGCTGGGTGGGGTTGGCGGTGTTGCTCAGGGTCGCGCCGATCAGCTTGGCGATGCCGCCGAGCTTGGCGATGGTGGCCTGCATGTCCTCCGGGTCCAGCTCGGTGCCGAGCGCGTCGCCCAGTTCGTCGAGGAAGGCCCGGGTGGTCTTGGTCACCCGTACCGGGAAGGTGTGCCGGCCGACCCGGGCGACGGCCTCCGACAGCTCGGTGATGGCGTTGTCGCGGTGGATCATCGAGCCGTGCCCGGCGGTGCCGGCCACGGTGAGCTTCATCCAGTGCATGCCTTTCTCGGCCGTCTGGATCAGGTAGAGCCGCCGCTGGTCGTTCACGGTGAAGGAGAAGCCGCCGACCTCGCTGATCGCCTCGGTGACGCCCTCGAACAGCTCGGGGTGGTTGTCTACGAGGTGCCGGGCGCCGTACGTGCCGCCTGCCTCCTCGTCGGCGAGGAAGGCGACCACGATGTCCCGCGGGGGCCGGCGCCCGCTGCGCAGCCGGTCGCGGACGACCGCGAGGGTCATCGCGTCCATGTCCTTCATGTCGACGGCCCCGCGCCCCCACACGCACCCGTCGGCGACCTCGCCGGAGAACGGGTCGTGGGTCCAGTCGGCGGCGTTGGCCGGTACGACGTCCAGGTGGCCGTGGATCAGCAGGGCGGGCCGGGACGGGTCCTCGCCCTCGATGCGGGCCACGGTGGAGGCGCGGCCGGGATGCGACTCGTAGATCTTCGGTTCCAGCCCGACCTCGGCGAGCTTCTCGGCGGTCCACTCGGCGGCCTTGCGCTCGCCCGGCCCGGAGTGGTCGCCGTAGTTGCTGGTGTCGAACCGGATCAGCTCGCGGCAGAGGTCCACGACCTCGTCCTCGCCGGTCACGCCCCTGGCCGTGTCCGTCTCGCTCACGGTGCTTCCTCCCGCTGTCACTGCTGGTGGTCCCCCCATCCTCTCCCCGGTCCGGTCCGGGGCCCAAGACCGGTCCCGGCCCGTCACACACCGTTCACGCCCTCCGGACCGGCGCCGGGGGGGGTGATCAGGCACCCCGGAAAGCCTGGTAATGTTTCCTTCGTCGCCGCGAGGAAGACCTCACCGAGAGGGAGGGCCCCGCACGACAGACACCTTGTCCGGGTGGCGGAATGGCAGACGCGCTAGCTTGAGGTGCTAGTGCCCTTTATCGGGCGTGGGGGTTCAAGTCCCCCCTCGGACACCAGTGAGGCCCCTGCTCAGCAGGGGCCTTTCACGTGTCCGGGCGCGGTCCGCCCGTGCCGCGCGTGCGCGGGGGCCATGTGGTCCGTGAACCAGTCGCCGGCCAGCTCGGTCACCTTCTCCAGGGTGCCGGGCTCCTCGAAGAGGTGGGTGGCGCCGGGGACCACCGTCAGCCGGTTCTCGCACCGGAGCCGTGCCTGCGCCTCCCGGTTGAGGTCGAGCACCAGCGGGTCGGCGCCGCCGACGACGAGCAGGGTGGGCGCCGTCACCTCGGGCAGCCGGGGTCCCGCGAGGTCGGGCCGGCCGCCGCGGGAGACGATCGCGGCGGGCCGTGCGGCGGGGTCGGCGGCGGCCCACAGGGCGGCGGCCGCCCCGGTGCTGGCGCCGAACCAGCCGACGGGGAGGTCCCGCGCGCCGGGTTCCTCGCGCAGCCGGCGGGTGGCGTCCAGGAGCCGGCCGGCCAGCAGCGCGATGTCGAACACGTTGCCGCGGTCGGCCTCCTCCTCGTCGGTGAGCAGGTCGAACAGCAGGGTGCCGAGGCCGGCCCGGTGCAGTCCCCGGGCGACGAACCGGTTGCGCGGGCTGTGCCGGCTGCTGCCGCTGCCGTGCGCGAAGACGATGACGCCGGTGGCGCCGGCGGGCAGGGTGAGCCGGCCGCCGAGCCGTACGGCGCCCGCCGCCACCGTCACCTCCCGGTCGACGGCTCCGGCGCCGGCCGCGCGCGGGTGACGGCGCCCGGCGCGGCGCAGGCAGGCGGTGACCTCGTCGTCCTCGACCTGGGTGAAGTCGGCGTAGAACTGGCCGACCGCGGCGAAGTCCCGGGGGGTTTCCAGGCAGACCAGTTCGTCGGCGTCCCCGCCCAGCCGCCGGGCGAAGTCCCGCGGGGCGACGGGGACCGCGAGCACGATGCGGGCCGCGCCGCGGGCGCGGGCGATGCGGCAGGCGACCCGGGCGGTGGAGCCGGTGGCCACGCCGTCGTCGACCACCAGGGCGGTCCGGCCGGCCAGGGGGACGGGGGGCGTCTCGCCGCGGTAGCGCGCGGCGCGCTCCAACAGGACGCGGCGCTCGCGCTCCTCGACGCGGGCGAGTTCCTCGTCGCCGACGCCGGTGCCGCGCAGCACCTCCTGGTTGATGACGCGTACGCCGTCCTCGCCGATCGCGCCCATCCCCAGTTCGGGCTGGTACGGCACGCCCAGCTTCCGTACCAGGCAGACGTCGAGCGGCGCGTCGAGGGCCTCGGCGACCTCGGCGCCGACCGGCACCCCTCCCCTGGGCAGGGCGAGGACCACCACGTCCCGGTCCCGGAGGTACCCGAGGCGGTCGCCGAGCCGCCGGCCCGCTTCGAGGCGGTTGCTGAAGTGCACGGCGGGCCCCCTCACTCGCGCGGCAGCCAGAGCGGCGCCGGTCCGTCCGTGCCGGTGGCGCCCGTCGCCTTCATGTCGCCGTCGGCGGCGCGCAGCAGGACGCGGCCCATGGCGATGAGGGCGCGGCCGGCGGCGAGTTCGTCGCCGATCTCCGGCATGGCCCGGTCGTAGGGGTTCCTGCGGGCCTCCGCGTGGCTCTCCAGAACGTTGTCCCCGGTGTCCAGGACGATCCGGGCCGTGGTGTCGGGGTCGTGCTCGCACAGGTACAGGTTGAGCCGCCACTCCTTGACGGCCGCCGGAGGACGGCTGCTCACGGGTCGGGTCATCGTCCGTCTCGCCTCCCAGCGTCTGGGCCCGGCGGGCTCACCCGTTCGGGCCCTTCCACTGTGCACCCGGGCCGGGTCGGTCGCCTCCGCTGGTGCGGGCAGAATGTGGGCCATGACCTCGCGCACCTGTCCCTGTGGGACCCCCCGGCCCTACGACGCCTGCTGCGGCCGTTTCCTCACGGGCTCCGCGAGCGCGCCGACCGCCGAGCTGCTGATGCGGTCGCGGTACAGCGCGTTCGTGCGGGGGGACGCGGGTTACCTGCTGCGCACCTGGCATCCGCGGACCCGGCCCGGGCGGCTGGATCTCGACCCGCGGATGCGGTGGACGGGGCTGGAGATCCTGGACACCGCGGAGGGGTCCGCCTTCCACACGACGGGGACGGTCACCTTCCGCGCCTCCTACCGGGGCGGTTCGCTGCACGAGCGGAGCCGGTTCGAGCGGGTGGCCGGGGCGTGGGTGTACGTGGACGGGGAGTTCCTCGACGACTAGCCGGCGCCTCCCGTCCGGGCGGGCGGGTGGTTCAGGGGGCCAGGATGTCCAGTTCGCGCAGGGCGCCCTCGGTGATGCGGCGGGTGAGCTGCTCGGCGCGGGCGGCGTCGCGGGCGCGGACCGCCTCGGCCACCCGCACGTGCAGGGTCACGGCCGCCGGGTCGGGGTCCTCGAACATGACCTCGTGCTGGGTGCGGCCGGTCAGGACCTCCGCGACGACGTCGCCGAGGCGGGCGAACATCTCGTTGCCCGACGCGTCGAGGACGACCCGGTGGAAGGCGACGTCGTGGAACAGGTACTGCTCCAGCCTGTGGCCGCGGGAGTTGGCGACCATGCCGAGGGCGCACTCGGTGAGTTCCGCGCACTGCTCGGCCGTGGCGTGCCGGGCGGCGAGGCCGGCGGCGACGGGTTCGATCGCGGAGCGCAGCACGGTGAGCGAGCGCAACTGGTGCGGGCGGTCGGCGCCGGCCAGGCGCCAGCGGATGACCTGCGGGTCGTAGACGTTCCACTCGGCCTTGGGGCGGACGGTGACGCCGACCCGGCGGCGGGACTCGACCAGGTGCATGGATTCGAGCACCCGTACCGCCTCGCGCATGACGGAGCGTGACACCTCGAAGTGCTGGGCGAGTTCGTCCGTGCGCAGAACGCTGCCGGGCGGGTACTCGCCGGCGGTGATCGCGGGCCCGAGGGTGTCCAGTACGCGGCCGTGCAGCCCTCGGCCCGGTGTGCTCATGCACTCAGCGTACGGCCTGTGTCACAGAGCCAAAAAGTCAGACTTATATGTCACACACTCTTGAATTAGTCGTACCTAATAGGTTTCAGTGTGGCGACGCCGCAGTGGCGTCGGATGTCGAGGAAGACAGCGAGGCAGCAATGCGAACCCCCCAGGTCGTCGTCGTGATGGGCGTCGCGGGGACGGGCAAGACGACGATCGGTCCCTTGCTCGCCGCGCGGCTGGGCGTCCCGTACGCCGAGGGCGACGACTTCCACCCGCAGGCCAACATCGACAAGATGTCGGCCGGCGTCCCGCTCGACGACGCCGACCGGTGGCCGTGGCTGGAGGCCATCGGGCACTGGGCGCACGGCCGGGCCGGACTGGGCGGGGTGGTCAGCAGCTCCGCCCTGAAGCGGGTGTACCGCGACCGCCTGCGGGCCGTGGCCCCGGGGGTCGTGTTCCTGCACCTCACGGGTGACCGGCGGCTGATCGAGGAGCGGATGACGCAGCGGCAGGGGCACTTCATGCCGACCGCGCTGCTGGACTCCCAGTTCGCCACCCTCCAGCCGCTCCAGCCGGACGAGGCGGGCGTCGCCGTGGACGTCAGCGGCGGCCCCCAGGAGATCACCGAGCGTGCCGTGCAGGCCCTCGCGGCGCTTCCCGACCCCGCGGGCAGCTCGCAGTAGCACCCGTCAGACCACCTCGTAACCGCAAGGAACCCCCGTGACCAGACTCAGCGTCGAGATGCTGGCAGCGGACGCGCCTCCGCCGATCACCTCCGCCGGACACGCCCAGCTGGGCATCGCCGTCCTGGTGGGCATCGCCGTCATCGTCCTGCTCATCACCAAGTTCAAACTCCACGCCTTCCTGGCGCTGACCATCGGGTCGCTGGCGCTCGGGGCGGCCGCGGGAGCGCCGCTCGACAAGGCCATCACCAGCTTCACCACCGGGCTCGGCAGCACCGTGGCCGGCGTGGGGGTCCTGATCGCGCTCGGGGCGATCCTGGGCAAGCTGCTCGCCGACTCCGGCGGCGCCGACCAGATCGTCGACACGATCCTGGCCAAGGCGGGCGGGCGGGCCATGCCGTGGGCGATGGTGCTCATCGCCTCGGTGATCGGCCTGCCGCTCTTCTTCGAGGTCGGCATCGTGCTGCTGATCCCGGTCGTGCTGATGGTCGCCAAGCGCGGCAACTACTCCCTGATGCGCATCGGCATCCCGGCGCTGGCAGGCCTGTCGGTGATGCACGGGCTGATCCCGCCGCACCCCGGCCCGCTGGTCGCGATCGACGCGCTGCACGCCAACCTGGGCGTGACGCTGGCGTTCGGCATCCTCGTCGCCGTGCCGACCGTGATCATCGGCGGTCCGCTGTTCTCGAAGGTCGCCGCCCGCTGGGTGGACGTCCCGGCCCCGGACCGCATGATCCCGCAGCGGCCCTCCGAGGAGCTGGAGCGCCGTCCGGGCTTCGGCGCCACGCTCGCCACCGTGCTGCTGCCGGTGGTGCTGATGCTGGCCAAGGCGCTGGTGGACATCGTCGTCGACGACCCCGCCAACCGGACGCAGCGGGTCTTCGACGTCGTCGGCTCGCCGCTGATCGCCCTGCTCGCCGCCGTGATCGTCGGCTTCTTCACCCTGGGCCGGCCCGCCGGCTTCAGCAGGGAACGGCTCCGGGGGACGGTCGAGAAGGGCCTGACGCCCATCGCGGGCATCCTGCTGATCGTCGGCGCGGGCGGCGGCTTCAAGCAGACGCTGATCGACTCCGGTGTGGGTCAGATGATCCTGGACGTCTCCAAGGACTGGTCGATACCGGCGCTGCTGCTGGCCTGGCTGATCGCGGTGGTGATCCGGCTGGCGACCGGTTCGGCGACGGTGGCGACGGTCTCGGCGGCCGGTCTGGTCGCGCCCCTCGCGGCCGACATGTCCACCACCCACACGTCGCTGCTCGTCCTGGCGATCGGCGCCGGTTCGCTCTTCTTCAGCTTCGTCAACGACGCCGGCTTCTGGCTGGTGAAGGAGTACTTCGGGCTGAGCGTCGGGCAGACCGTCAAGACCTGGTCGATCATGGAGACGATCCTCTCGGTGGTCGGCGGCGGCCTGGTGCTGCTGCTGTCCCTGGTCGTCTAGCGGGGGCGGGGGCCGGGCGGCGGGCCGGGGTGTGGCGCCACAGCGGGTGTTCGCGTTCGGCCCACTCCCGCGCCACCGTGCCCGTGCGCAGCCCCCGCCTCGCCTCCGGGTCCCCGAGCGCCATGCCGATGTGGCCGGCCAGCACCACACCGACGGTCAGGGCCAGCCAGTCGTGCACGAAGGTCGCCGAGGTCCGCCACATCAGCGGGGTGAGGTGGGTGAACCACATCATCAGCCCGGTGCCGAGCATGACCAGGGTCGCGCCGGCGATCCAGGCGGCGTAGAGCTTCTGGCCGGCGTTGAACTTGCCGGCCGGGCGGGCGGCCCGCCGTCTGTCGCGGCGCAGGGCGGCGCCCAGCCAGACCCGGTCGTGGGTGCCGTAGCGGTTGAGGAAGCGCAGGTCGCGGCGGAAGGCGCGGGAGGCCAGTCCCAGCAGCACCGGCACCGGCAGGGCGGCGCCCGCGCACTCGTGGATCCGGACGACCAGTTCCCGTCGGCCCACCATGACCGCGAGCTGGGGGATGTACAGGCACGCGGCGGTCACCACGCACACCCCCATCAGCGCCGCGGTGCCGCGGTGCACCCACCGCTCGGCCCGGGTGAAGCGGTGGACGCGGGCGCGCGGCGGGGCCGGGGCCTCAGCTCGTGGGCTCATCCGTCCGTCCGTTCGAGCGGCCGACCCAGGCGTCGACGTCGTAGCCGAGGTGCTCCCAGTAGCCGGGCTCGACCCGGTCGGTGACCGTGATGCCGGAGAGCCATTTCGCTGACTTGTAGAAGTACATGGGGGCGACGTAGAGGCGGACCGGGCCGCCGTGGTCGTGGCCGATGTCCGCGTCCTGCATGCGCAGGGCGACCAGGACGTCGGGGCGGCGGGCCTGGTCGAGGGTGAGGCTCTCGGTGTAGGTGCCGTCGAAGCAGGTGAAGCGGACGGCCCGCGCGGTGGGCCGCACGCCTGCCGCGTCCAGCAGCCGGGACAGGCGCACGCCCTCGAAGGAGGTGCGCGGGACCCGCCAGCCGGTGACGCACTGGACGTCCCGGACCAGTCGGGTCCGCGGCAGGGCGCGCAGCCCGGCGAGGTCGTAGGCGCGGGGGCGGTCCACCAGGCCGTCGACGGTGAGGCGGTAGTCGGCGGCCGTGCGGTGCGGGACGGAGGCGGCGACGGAGTAGTAGCGGAAGCCGCCGCCGTTGGGCAGCAGGCCGGTCAGGCCGGTGGGGTCCTTGCCGGCGATGCCGCCGAGGACGTCTTCGACACCGCGTTGCAGCGTCGGCGCGGCGAGGACGCCGAGCGCGCCGAGGCCGAGGGTGCCGAGGAACACGCGCCGGCCGATGGGCCGGCCGTCCGACTCGTCGGGTTGTCCGGGGTGCACGTTCCCATTCGAACACCCGGGGCCGCGGACGGCCAGGGAGTCGGGGCGCTCAACCCGGTTCCCGCGTCGGCTCGCACGCCTTCCCTCCCGGGAGATACGGCGTGGAGGAGGCCTGCGCCGGCCGCCGGGGGTGGCTTCAGCGGCGGAGCGCGCGGGTGCGGGCCGCGTGGAAGGCCGCGCGGGGATCGGGGTGGGCGTAGGCCCAGGGGACCGGGGTGGGGTGGTCGCCGATGCGCTGGAACAGGGCCGCCGCCTCGGCCGGGCGGCCCGCGCAGGACAGGGCGAACGCGAGGTGGTTGAGGTCGATGAGACGGCGCGGGTGCTCGTCGTGCTCCCACTCCAGCCACCAGTCGAAGGTGGCGCGCAGGATGCGCCGGGCCCGCGGTCCGGACCAGTGCCGGGAGGCCGCCGGGTCGGCGGGGGCGAGCCCGGTGGCGGCGAGGACCCGGTACCGCTCGGCGTAGGCGACGACCGGCAGGACGGCCAGCGGGGAGTCCGCGGGGGCCTCGGCCGCGGCCAGTTCGGCGGTGTCGTAGGCCTCGTGCTGCTCGGCCCGGCCGCCGGCGCGTTCGGCGAGGGCCGCGATCAGCAGGTGGTGGGCGTGGTGGTGCTCGGGGTGGCGGCGGCGCAGCTCGGCGAACGCGCCGTGGAGCGCGCCGTCCGAGCCGAAGGTGCGGGCGAGCAGCAGCAGGCCGAGCCAGGGGGTGGGGTCGGCCGGGGCGAGGCCGGCGGCCGCGTGGCAGGCATCCCGGGCCCCGCCGGGCTTTTCCCTCCCGCGCAGGGCCCGCCGTACCCGGGCCAGGGCGAGCAGTGTGGCGGCGTCGGCGGAGCCGGGTTCGGCGGCCAGCCAGTCGCCCGCCCAGGAGACGGCGCCGGGGTCGCGGGCGAGCACGGTGACGCGGTGGCCGCGGCGGTCCCAGTCGTCGCCGGTGTGCACCAGCAGGGCGCGGACGGCCTGCCGCCGGCCCCGGGCCGGCGCGGCGCGGGCGGTGCGCAGTTCGGCGTCGTCCAGCGCGGCGTCGAAGGCGCCGTGGCCGTCGCGGGGGGTGTCGCCGGGAGGTTTCGTCGCGGCCCGGGCCGTGCCGAGCAGAGGCGGGTAAGAGGGCACCGCGGAGCTTCCTGTTTCTCGGGCTGCCATCGACCGATCACGCACAGCAAACCCGCAGCCAGGGACCGCGTCAAGCCGGGCGGCGCCGTCGGCGGCGCCAACCACCGCGTGCGGGGCGGCACTTGAGTGCTCCGGTGCAGGTGGGCCGCCTCGCGGGGGTCCGGCGCCGGGATTTCGCCTGTGGCGTACGCCATGGCGTCACCGGCGGTACACCCGGGCTTTCTGTGGCGTACGCCATGGCGTCCCGCGGTCCGCTTGCGGAGCATGGCGAGTCAACCGCCCGCTTCCGGGTCCTTCCGGGGCAATCCCGCCCCCGGAGCGCTACAGTCGGCCACTACGCGCCCGTGGTCCGGCCGGATGATCGAGGTACGCAGCGTGTCCGTTCTGGTTCTCCTCCTCGCCGTGAGCGCGGCCTGCTGTCTGGGCTTCGGGTTCGTGCTCCAGCAGGACGCGGCGCAGAAGGCGCCGCTCGGCGACTTCCTCTCCTTCCGGCTGCTGCTGGACCTGATGCGGATGCCGCGCTGGCTCGGCGGCCTGGGGCTGATGGTGGCCGGCATGGTGCTGGGCGCGATCGCCCTCGGCAGGGGTGAGATCTCGCTGGTGGAGCCGCTGCTCGCGACCAACCTGCTGTTCGCCCTCGCCCTCTCCCGGTACCAGACCGGGCAGCCCCTGGGCCGCCAGGGCTGGGCGGGGCTGCTGCTGCTCGCGGGCGGGGTGAGCGCGTTCATCACCGCGGGCGAGCCGCGCGGCGGCACGGCCGTCGCCGATCCGCTGCGGCACTGGCTGATCATGGGGACCGTGGTGGGCGTGGCCGTCGCCCTGACGGCGTACGCCAAGCGGTCCCGGATGAACTGGGGTCCGGTGCTGCTGGCCCTGGCGGCCGGGCTGCTGTACGGCGTGCAGGACGCGCTGACCCGGGTGAGCGGGACGCTGTTCGCCGACGGGGGCTTCGCCGAGCTGTTCACCGGCTGGCAGCCCTACGGCGTGGTGGCCTGCGGGGTGACGGGGCTCGTCCTGGTGCAGAGCGCGTTCGAGACGGCACCGCTGCGGATGTCGCTGCCCGCGCTCACCGCCGCCGAGCCGCTCGCCGGGATCCTGTGCGGGGTGGGCTTCCTCGGCGACCGGCTGCGCACCGACACCGGGGCGCTGGCCTGGGAGGCGGCCGGGCTCGCGGCCGTGATGGGCGGCATCGTCCTGCTCGGGCTGCACCCGGCCATGCCGTGCGGCACGGGTGAGGCGCGGGCGTCGGCCCCGGACCTCCAGCGGCGCTGAGCCCCGGGCCGCGGCTTTGCTTGGATGAGGCCATGAACCCTGCTGACGAGATCCTCGACATCGTCGACGAGCACGACCGGGTCGTCGACCAGTGCCCGCGCGGCGAGGCGTACGCCCGCGGACTGCGCCACCGCTGCGTGTTCGTCCAGGCCCGGGACGCGGCCGGGCGCCTCTTCGTGCACCGGCGCACGGCGACGAAGCTGGTGTTCCCCGCGCTGTACGACATGTTCGTCGGCGGGGTCGTCGGCGCGGGCGAGTCCTACGACGAGGCGGCGCTGCGGGAGGCCGAGGAGGAGCTGGGCGTGACCGGGCTCCCCCGTCCGGCGTACCTGTTCAAGTTCCTGTACGAGGACGGCGCCGGGAACAGCTGGTGGTCCGCGGTGTACGAGGTGCGCTGCGAGCTGCCCGTGCGCCCGCAGCCGGAGGAGGTGCAGTGGCACGCCTTCCTGCCCGAGGAGGAGGTCGGGCGGCGGCTCGGCACGTGGGAGTGGGTGCCGGACGGGCTGGCGGCGTACGAGCGGCTGCGGGCGTTCCGGGCGGCCCGGTGACCGGCGGGTAGGGTCGGCCGGGTGAGTGAGTTCGAACGGAACATCCGGCTGTGGTTCGCGCCGGAGCGGGTGCGGGACGAGGGAGACACGCCCGACTACCGGTTCTCGCTGGCCAACGAGCGCACCTTCCTGGCCTGGCTGCGCACGGCGCTGGCGCTGATCGGCGGCGGGTTCGCGGTGGACCAGTTCCTGCCGGACCTGGGCTGGACCTGGCGGGTGGGGCTCGCGCTCGCGCTGCTCGGGGCCGGTGTGCTGTGCTCGCTGCGCGCGGTGAACCACTGGGTGCGCTGCGAGCGGGCGATCAGGCGCGGCGAGGACCTGCCGGCGTCGCGGTTCCCGGTGCTGCTGAGCCTGGTCGTGGCGGTCGTGGCCGTCGCGATGGTCGTGGTGGTGCTGGTCGGGTGGGAGAGGTGACGGCCGGGGCGTCCGCGGTGGCCCGGGACCCCGGGCTCCAGCCGGAGCGCACCCGGCTGGCCTGGCGGCGTACGACGCTGTCGGCCGCCGTGGCCGCCGTGCTGGCCGTGCGGGCGACGCTGCACGGGGGCGCGACGGCGCGCGGGATCGTCGCGTGCGCGGTGTGCTGCGCCCTGTGGCTGGGCTTCCTGTGCGTGGCCCACCGCCGGATCCGCGCCCTGGCCTCGGCCGCCCGCCCGCCCGCGCTCGCGCCCCGGCAGGCGACGGCGGCGGCGCTGTGCGCGGTGGCGGTGGCGGTGTGCGCGGTCGCGCTCGTGGTCTAGGGGGCGTCCCGCGGTGTGTCGCGCCCTGCGCCGTCGCCCTGGGGGGCCCCGGTATCCGCGTGCGGGGGCGGCGACGGCGTCCGGCGCCCCGGCGAGCGGTGGGGCGGCGCGGGCCGGTGCCCTTCAGATTCGCCCGGCGTACTCGTGCGCCGAGCAGGCGGTGTGCCCGGGGTCCTCGTACGCCGCGCGAGTGGTACGCCGGTGTGCCCGGCCCCGCGCGCGGCACCTGTATGTACGCCGGAACCCTTCGAAGGTGCGCGCCATGACCACCGTCCACCAGGAACACGCCGGGCACGGGACGCACGGCCACGGGCCGGGCCGCGGGCACAGCGCCGCGCCCCACGGCGACCACGCCCGCGACGGCCGTCTGCACCGCGAGCACCCGGGCCGCTGGGACGGGTGCGAGCCGTCCGGCTGGCTCGTGCACGAGGGCCACGAGCCCGTGCACCACGACGCGTGCGGGCACGCGCAGGTGGCGCACGGCGGCCGCGTCGGCCACCTGCACGACGGGCACCTGCACGCCGAGCACGGGGACCACCGGGACGACCACTGACCCGGCGGGACCCTCGTGGCCCCCGTCACGTTCGCGCCGATCTTCGCGTCACCCCCTGGACGGCATACCGACCGGTCGGCATCATGAGTCGGGTCCGGTTCACCCGTCCCTGGGAGTGATGCATGAGCGCCGACCACCCGCCCGGTCTCGACCCGCACCGGCTGCGCGCCGTGCTCGACCGCGAGCGCCCCGGCCTGGTCGACGGCCCGCTCACCGGACGGCTGATCGAGGGCGGACGGTCGAACCTCACCTACGCGCTCACCGACGGCACCTCGAAGTGGGTCGTCCGCCGGCCCCCGCTCGGTCATGTGCTGGCCACCGCGCACGACATGAGGCGCGAACACCGCGTCATCAGCGCCCTGCACCCGACCCGGGTGCCGGTCCCCCGCCCGGTGCTGCTGTGCGAGGACGAGGAGGTGCTCGGAGCGCCGTTCTACGTCATGGAGTTCGTCGAGGGCACGCCGTACCGCACCGCCGCGGAGCTGGCCCCGCTCGGCGCCGGGCGCACCCGCGACGCGGTGCTCGGCCTGGTGGACACCCTGGTCGAACTGCACTCCGTGGACCCCGCCGAGGCCGGCCTCGCCGACTTCGGGCGCCCGGAGGGCTTCCTGGAGCGGCAGCTGCGCCGCTGGGGCAAGCAGCTCGACGCCTCCCGCGACCGCGAACTGCCTGGCATCGACGAGCTGCACACGGCGCTCGGCCGGGCCCTGCCCGTCTCCCCCGCCCCGGCGGTCGTGCACGGCGACTACCGGCTGGACAACGTCCTGATCGGTGACGACGACGAGATCAAGGCGGTCCTGGACTGGGAGATGTCCACGCTCGGCGACCCACTGACCGACCTCGGCCTGCTGGTGATGTACAGCCGGCCGCTCGGCATGGCCGACTCGCCCGTCTCCACCACCGCCGAGGCCCCGGGCCACCCCGACCCGCGGGAGCTGATCGAGCGGTACGCGGCCCGCTCCGGCCGGGACGTCACGGCCGTCCCCTGGTACACGGCGTTCGCCTGGTTCAAGCTCGCCGTGATCCTGGAGGGCATCCACTACCGGTACACGCTCGGCCAGACCGTCGGCCGCGGCTTCGACCGGATCGGCGACCTCGTGCCCGTCTTCATCGACCACGGACTGACCACGCTCCAGGAAGGCTGACCGGACATGGACTTCGCGTTCGACGCACGCACCGAGGAACTGCGCGCCAGGCTCCTCGCCTTCATGGACGAGTACGTGTACCCGGCCGAGACGGTCGCCGAGGAGCAGCGGGCCGCGCTCGCCTCGCCATGGGACACCCCGGCCGTGGTCGGGGAGCTGAAGGCCGAGGCCCGCAGGCAGGGGCTGTGGAACCTGTTCCTCCCCGACGAAGGGCTCGGGGCCGGGCTGACGAACCTCCAGTACGCGCCGCTCGCCGAGATCACCGGCCGCTCCCCGCACCTCGCGCCCACCGCGACCAACTGCGCGGCACCGGACACCGGGAACATGGAGGTGCTGGCGCAGTTCGGCACCGAGGAGCAGCGCAAGCGGTGGCTGGAGCCGCTGCTGGCCGGCGAGATCCGCTCGGCGTTCGCGATGACCGAGCCGGAGGTGGCCTCCTCGGACGCCACCAACATCACCACGCACATCGAGCGGGACGGCGACGAGTACGTCGTCACCGGCCGCAAGTGGTACATCTCCGGGGCGATGAACCCCGACTGCCGGATCTTCATCGTGATGGGCAAGACCGACCCCGGCGGGACGGACATCCGCCGCCAGCAGTCCATGGTCCTGGTCCCGCGGGACACCCCCGGCGTCACCGTCAGCCGGGCCATGCGGGTCTTCGGCTACGAGGACCACGCCCACGGCGGCCACGCCGAGGTCGTCTTCGACCACGCGCGCGTGCCGGCGGCGAACCTGATCGGCGCGGAGGGCGGCGGCTTCGCCATCGCGCAGGCCCGGCTCGGGCCCGGCCGGATCCACCACTGCATGCGGCTGATCGGCATGGCCGAGCGGGCGATCGAGCTGATGTGCCGGCGGGCGGTGTCCCGTACGGCCTTCGGCCAGGAGCTGGCCCGGCAGGGCGTGGTCCGGAACTGGATCGCGGACGCCCGGGTCACCGTCGAGCAGCTCCGGCTGCTGGTGCTGAAGACGGCCTGGCTGATGGACACGGTCGGCAACAAGGGCGCGCACACGGAGATCCAGGCCATCAAGATCGCCACTCCGCGCGCGGTGGCCGGCATCCTGGACCGCGCCATCCAGCTCCACGGCGCGGGCGGGGTGAGCCAGGACTTCCCGCTGGCCGAGCTGTACGCGAGTGCCCGCACCCTGATGCTCGCCGACGGCCCGGACGAGGTGCACCAGCGGTCGCTGGCCCGGCGGGAGCTGAAGAAGTACCTGTAGGGCGGCGGCACTTGGCGGAGAAGTCCGCCGGAACGGCCGTTGAGGTCGCGCCCCGATTGTGGTGTCGTACCCCTCCGGGGACCGGCCGGGCGCGGCCGGCGGGTGTCGAGGGGGAAGCGTGGCCGACGCGCTGGAGCACGCGGGGTGGGGTACGGCCGCGGAGTCGTGGGTGACTCTGGAGCGGCTGCTGTCGGTGGTGGGGGCGGGGGCCCTGGAGCTGGACACGGCTCCCGGCGGGCTGGGGGTGGCCGTCGGCGGGATCACGGTCTTGGACGTGCTGGACCCGGAGATCCGGCCGCGGGAGCTGGTGCTCGCCGTCGGGGTCGGCGCCGGATCGGCGCAGGCCGCCGATGTCGTACGGCGGGCCGGCGCGGCCGGGGCCGCCGGCGTGGTGTTCGGGCCGGACCGGCCGCAGGGGCCCACCGGTGCCCTGCGGGAGGTCGCCCGGGAGACCGGTACGGCGATCCTGTTCCGCACCTGGCACCGGTGGGACGAACTGGTGGCGGTGCTCCGGGCCGGGCTGACGGCGGCGGGAGCGGTGCCGTCGCCCGCGACCCGGGGCCCGGCCCTGGGCGACCTCGACCAGCTCGCGGACGCGGTGGCCGCGCTGGTCGGCGGCTCGGTGACCATCGAGGACACCGAGTCCCGGGTGCTGGCGTACTCCTCGACCGAGGAGAACGTCGACGAGATGCGCCGGCTGACCATCCTCGGGCGCCGGGTCCCCCCGTGGCGGGTGGCCGCCATGCGGGAGGCGGGGTTCTTCCACGCCCTGTGGACCACGGACGACGTGCTGCACCGGCGCGCGCAGGGCGAGAACCCGGAGCGCCTGGTGTGCGCCGTCCGCGCGGGCGGCGAGGTGCTGGGGTCGGTGTGGGTGGCCGCGATCGGGGGCCGGCCGCTGGCCCCGGCCGCGGCGGAGGCCCTGCGCGCGGCGTCCCGGGAGGCCGCCGGGCACCTGCTGCACCACCGCACGCGCGGTGCGGACGGCCGGCTCGCGGAGGACGCGGCCCGTGCGCTGCTGGCGGACCGCGGGTCCGCGGAGGTGCTCGCCGAGCGTGCGTCCCTGCCGGCCCGGGAGCCGTGCGCCGTCCTCGCGGTGGCCGTCGGCCCCGGCTCGCCCGGCGCGGCCGCGCCCGGGGACCCGGCGCGTCTGTACGGGCTGCTGGCGCTGCACTGCGCGGCGCTCGGCCACCGGATCGTGGTGGTGCCGGCGGGCGGCCGGGCGCTGGTCCTGGTCGCCGCGCTGGACCGGGATCCGGACCGGGCCCGGGAGCAGGTGACGCGGCTCGCCACGTCGCTGACGGCGCAGTTGTCGGCCACGGCGGGCACGCCGGTGCGGGCGGGGCTGGGCGAGGTGGTGCCGGCGCTGGCGCGGGCCGCCGAGTCGCGCCGGACCGCCGAGCAGGCGCTCACCGCGCTCACCCGGGCCGGGGACGGGCGCACGGTCGCACGGGTGGCGGACGTGGCCGACACGATCGGTGTCCTCCAGGTGCTCGACGCGCTGCGCGACCTGGAGCTGCCGTCGGCGACCTCGGTCGCGCGGCTCGACGCGTTCGACGCCGGGCACGGCGGCAACCGCCTCGTGGAGTCCCTGCGGGCCTACCTCGACCACTTCGGCGACGTCTCCGCCGCCGCGCGCAGCCTGTCGGTGCACCCCAACAGCCTGCGGTACCGGCTGGGCCGGATCACCGCCGTCTCCGGACTGGACCTCGACAGCCCGGACGCCCGGCTCCTGGCCCACCTGCAATTACGACTCCGCGACGCGAGCGGCGATCCGGGGGCGGGGCGGTAGGGGTGGGGGCGGGGCGGTGACCCGGGGCGCGCCGACGAGATCGGGGGCGGGGCGGTGGGACCGCGGGCGCGCCGACGAAGCCCGGGGCAGGCCGGTGAGGCACAGGGCGGGCCGGCAAGACCCCGACGGACCGGCAAGACCGGGAGTGGGCCGGCGTAACCCGGACGGGCCGGCACGGCCGGAGACCGGGCGGTGGGACCCGACGGACCCGCGAGACCTGGGAGGGCCGGCCGGTAGGACCACAGGCGGGTCGGTAGGACCCGGAGCCGGCCAGCGTGCCCCGGGACGGGTCGGCGAAGCCCGAGGGCGGACCGGCAGGATCCGGGCCGGGCCCACAACACCCGGGGGCGGACCGGCAGGACCAGGAACCGGGCAGCCGAACCGGGGACCGTGCGGCAGAACCCGAGACGGACCCGCAAGACCCGACACGGGCCGGTAGGACCAGAGGCCGCGCGGTAGAACCCGGGACCAGCCGGCAGCACCCGGGACGGAACCGGCACCGCCCAGGACGGGCCTGCGCCACCCGGGACGGTCTGGCGGCACCCGGACGGACCGGCCGGGCCAGGAACCGGGCGGCCGAGCCCGGTGCGCGGTGAGCGCGCCTCTGCCGCCGGGGCGCTCCGCGCTTCCCGTCGCGTTCGTCTTCCCGTACGAACGCGCCCCCTCCGCCGGCGCGCCCGGACTCCCGGATTCGTCCGCGCCCACGAAAGCGCGGTGCCGTCTTCGGCGCCGGGCACAACGGCGCGGCCGGCGTGCGCCGTCGCCCGGCCTGGGCGCCGTAGGGGCGCGTGCGGCTTTGCCGAACCGACGATGACCGGCCCGGGCGCGCCCGGCAGCCTGGGAACGTGCTCGGGGAAGCCACCCCGAACACCTGGTCTCCCCACCGGAGGGTGCCCCATGACCGCTGTGACCCCCGCCGCCGCGCGGCGCGAACGCATTCTGCAGGAGGCCGTGCGCCGGCGGCTGCTGGAGCCGGAGCAGTCGCTGCTGGCCGGCTTCGTCGACCTCGACGGCGTCGAGGCGACGGCCCGGTCCCTGCACGACGCCTTCCCCGGCGCGCCCGAACTGCCCGGCGTGCTCCACTCGTTCGCCGCGAAGGCCAACTGCCTGGTGCCCGTCCTGGCGGAGCTGCGCCGGCTGGACCTCGGCTGCGAGGTCGCCACCGCGGGCGAGCTGGCCCGGGCGCTGGCGGCCGGGTTCCCGGCCGACCGGATCGTCTACGACGCCCCGGCCAAGACCCGGACGGAGCTGGAGCGGGCCCTGTCCTTGGGGGTGACCGTCAACGCGGACAACTTCCAGGAACTGGAGCGGATCGCCCGGCTGGTCGGCGGCCGCACCCCGGCGTCGCGGATCGGGGTGCGGCTGAACTGCCAGGTCGGCAGCGGTGCCATCGCCGCGATGAGCACCGCCACCAGCACCTCGAAGTTCGGTGTCCCGCTGACCGATCCCGGCAACCGCGAGCGGCTGCTGCGGGCGTTCGGCGAACACCCGTGGCTGACCTGGGTGCACACGCACACCGGGTCCCAGGGCTGCCCGCTGGACCTGATGGCGCGCGGGGTGGCCCAGGCGGTGGACTTCGCCGACCAGGTGACGGCGGCCTTCGGCGAGGGCCGGGTCCCGGGCATCGACATCGGCGGCGGGCTGCCCGTCAACTTCGCCGACGACGAGGTCACGCCCACGTTCGCGACGTACGTCGAGCAGTTGAGGACGCACGCGCCGAAGCTCTTCGAGGGGCGGTACGAGGTCGTCACCGAGTTCGGCCGCTCGCTCCTGGCGAAGAACGGCTTCATGGCGGCCTACGTGGAGTGCACGAAGAGCGCGGGGGGCCGGCCGATCGCGGTGACCCACGCGGGGGTGCAGGTCGCCACCCGGACGGTGTTCGGTCCCGACGCCTGGCCGCTGCGGATCGAGGCGCACGACGGGCAGGGCACGGCCAGGCGGGGCGGGACCGTGCGCCAGGACGTCGCGGGCCCGGCGTGCTTCGCGGGCGACCTGCTGGCCCGGGACCGGGCGCTGCCCCCGCTGCGGCCGGGCGATCTGATCGTGGTCCCGGACACCGGTGCCTACTACTTCTCGACGCCGTTCCACTACAACTCCCTGCCCGAGCCCGCCGTGTACGGCGTCCGGACGGGCGCGGACGGCCGGATCGGGTTCAGCCTGATCCGGCCCGCGCAGGACCCGTGGCACCTCACGGAGCGGGACGGCGTGGGCGTGCTCCCCGAGGACCCGGTGACCGCCGGGGCCGGCGACGTGCGGTGAGGAGCGCCGGGGTGTCCCGGACGGACCGGGAGCGGCCCGGACCGGACGGGCCGCTGCTGACCCAGCGCGCCGCGATCGTCTTCCTGCTGGCCGTGCTGGCGGGTGCCGGGGCCGGCGTCCTCGCGACCCTGTCCGGCAGTGCGTGGCCGGTGGCGGTCAGCGTGGGCGGCGGCACCACCGCCTCCGCCGTCCTGTTCTTCAAGCAGATCATCGGCTAGCGGGGCGCGGGTGCGGGCCCTACGGCCGCAGCGCACGCAGCAGCAGGTCGGCGAGGTGGTCGGCGACCTGCTGGGGGGTGAGGGGGCCGTCGGGCCGGTACCACGTCGACAGGTGGTGGACGGAGCCGAAGTGGTAGTCCACGACCAGGTCGGCCGGGGTCGCGGTGGAGAAGACCCCCTCGCGCTGGCCCTCCTCGACGAGCGCGCGGAAGCGTTCGTGGTAGCGCCGGCGCTCGGCGCGGACCTGCTTGTTCTTCTCCGGGCTCAGGTGGTGCATGGAGCGGAAGAAGATCATCGCGTCGTCGAGGTTCTCGATCGTCGTGACGACGACGTCCGCGGCGGCGCCCCGCAGCCGCTGCTCCACGGGCTCGTCGGCGTCGGCGAAGGTGTCCAGCCGCTCCTGCTGGAGGCGCAGCACGCGCGCGTAGACCTCGTGCAGCAGGTCGTCCTTGGAGCCGAAGTAGTGGTACAGCGCCCCCTTGGTCACGCCGGCCGCCTCCACGATCTCCTGCACGGAGGTGCGGTCGTAGCCCCGCTCGGCGAAGAGCCGGGTGGCGGCGGCCAGCAGCCGCTGCGGGACGGGGGTGCCGTCCGCGTCCGTCGTCCTGGGCACTGCCGCCACCTGCCTTTCCGTGTCGCCGCCGGTCGCCGCCGGTCAGCCCTCGTCGCTCCGGGAACGAAGTTCCCGACGGAGGATCTTCCCACTCGCCGTCTTGGGCAGGTCGGGCAGGATCTCCACCCGCCGCGGGTACTTGTAGGCGGCCAGTCTCTCCTTGCAGTACCCGGCGAGTTCGTCCGGGTCCGCCTCGGCGCCCGGCCGCAGGCTGATGTACGCCTTGACGGTCTCGCCGCGGTACCCGTCGGGCACCCCGACGACGGCCGCCTCGCGGACCGCCGGGTGGGTGTACAGCACGTCCTCGACCTCGCGCGGCCACACCTTGAAGCCGGACGCGTTGATCATGTCCTTCTTGCGGTCCACGACGTACAGCCAGCCCTGCTCGTCCATGAAGCCGATGTCTCCGGTGCGCAGCTCGCCGTCCGGGAAGGTCTCGGCGGTGGCGTCCGGGCGCCGCCAGTAGCCGGGCACCACCTGCGGCCCGCGCACGACGATCTCGCCCTGCCGGCCGAGGGGCACCTCCGCGCCGCGGTCGTCGACGATGCGCACGACGGTGTCCGCGCCGGGCAGGCCGACGGACAGCGTCCCGGAGGCCGGGTCGACGGGCGCCTCCAGGTGGGGCGGGACGGAGGCGCAGGGGGCGGTGCACTCGGTGAGGCCGTAGCCGACGCGGAGGTACGGACCGAAGCGCTCCCGGAACCCCTCCACCAGGGCGGGCGGCACGGGGGCGCCGCCCGAGGACATGTGGACGAAGGAGGTGAAGTGCTCGCGGCCGGCGTCCGGGTGGGCGGCGAGCGCCATGTAGGCGGTGGAGGGGCCGACGGTGTAGTGCGGGCGGTGCTCGGCGAAGGCCGCGAGGACGACGCCGGGGTCGAAGCGGTAGGTGAGCACCAGGGTGCCCGCGCCGGTCAGGCAGGCGCCGAACTGGCAGACCATGCCGGTGATGTGGAAGAGGGGCGCGAGGGCGTGGTAGACGGGCGCCTCGGGCAGGCCGAGTCCGGTGGCCTGGCGCACGGCGTTGTGCATGATGTTGGCGTGCGTGTTGGTGGCGCCCTTGGGGGTGCCGCTCGTGCCGGAGGTGTAGCTGATCAGCGCGATGCCGTCCGGGCGCGGCGCCCGGTCCGCGGGGGCCCGGCCGCCCTGCCGGGCGACGGCCGTCAGGTCGTCGGCGTCCGGGGCCTCGGGCAGCCGTTCGAAGGCGAGCACGCGCGGGTCGTCGCGGGTCTGGAAGTCCCGCTCGCAGGCGGTGAGGACGATCCGCACCGGGGTGCCGTCGGCCGTGTCCCGCAGGTACGTCTCCCAGGCGCGGTCGGAGCAGATCAGCGCGGCGGCGCCGGAGTCCCGCAGGACGTGCGTCATCTCGCCCGACTTGTACATGGGGTTGGCGGGGACGACGGTCGCGCCCGCCTTCCAGGCGCCGAGGACGGCCAGCACGAAGTGCGGGGAGTTCTGGAGCAGGACGGCCACCCGGTCGCCGGGCTCCAGGCCGCGCGCGGCGAGGTGGGCGGCGACGGAGTCGCTCAGCTCGTCGGCCTCGCGGTAGCTCAGGCGGCCGTCGAAGTAGGCGAGGAAGGTGCGGTCGGGGGCCTCGGCGACGGCGTCGCGCAGGGCGTGCACGAGGGAGTCGGCGGGGTCGACCGGGGCGCGCTGGGCCTCGTCGAGCAGCGCGAGCCAGGGCCGGGCGGCGTAGGGGGAGGCGGTCACCGGGCGGCCTCCCACTTCTGCTGGACGTGGTTCATGCGGGCGAGCCACTGGTCGGGTTCGGCGGCGCGTGCCTGGTGGAAGCCGGCGACCTCGGGGTGCGGCAGGATCAGGAAGCGGTCCTCCGCGATGCCCTTCAGCAGCGCGTCGGCCACCGCCTCCGGTGCGATCGCGGTCGGCCTGAGCACCAGGTCGCCCGCGGTGCCGGTGGCGGCCAGCATGTCGGTGCGGACGCCCTGCGGGCAGATGGCGTGGACCTCGACGCCCCGGTGGCGGTAGGTCAGCGACAGCCATTCGGCGAAGGCGAGGGCGCCGTGCTTGGTGACGCTGTAGGAGGGGGCGCCGATCATGGAGAGCAGGCCGGCGGCGGAGACGGTGGAGACGAACCGGCCGTGGCCGCGCTCCAGCCAGCCGGGCAGCAGCGCGTGGGCCGCGCGGACGTGGGCCATCAGGTTGACGTCCCAGGACCTCGCCCAGGTGGTCTCGTCCAGGGTGGTGCCGAGGTCGCCGTCCTCGAAGGCGACGCCCGCGTTGGCGCAGTAGACGTCCACGGTGCCGCCGAGCGCGTCCCGGGCGTCGGCGACGACGGTGGAGGCGTCGCCGGGCACGGCGGTCCCGCCGATCTCCCCGGCCACCGCCTCGGCCTTCGCGGCGTCCAGGTCGTTCACCACGACCCGGGCGCCCTCGGCGGCGAACCGCCGGGCGAGCGCGGCACCGATCCCACCGCCCGCCCCCGTCACGACCACTCCGGCATCCTGTACGGCTCCCACCACCGGTCTCCTTCGCCACGACGCGACTCGGCTCAGCGAGCGTCAGACTAACCGGTCGGTATGTGTAAAAGGAAGGGTGACTGCGCCAACCTCAAGGGGCGTGGGACGGTGCCGCCGCACGGCTCGGCCCCGCGTGCGCGAGAGACACGAACGGTCCGCATGCGCCCACTCACCGGAGGACCCCATGGACCTGTCCCGACGGACCCTTCTCGCCTCGGCGAGCGGCGCGGCCCTGCCGGCGGCGGCGCCCCGGCACGCCGAGCGCCTGCGCACCGGCTTCGAGAGACTCGTGGCCGGCGGCTACGCGCCGCTGGCGGGCCGGCGCGTCGGCATCGTCACCAACCCCACCGGCGTCACCAGGGACGCCCGGCACATCGTCGACGTGATGCACGAGGACCCGCGGGTGCGGCTGACCGCGGTCTTCGGCCCGGAGCACGGCTTCCGCGGCACCGCGCAGGCGGGCGGCTCCGAGGGCCGCTACGACGACCCGGCGACCGGGCTGCCGGTGTACGACACGTACCTCAAGAGCGGTCGGCCGCTCGCGGACGTCTTCACCGCCTCCGGCGTCGACACGGTCGTCTTCGACATCCAGGACGTGGGCGCCCGCTTCTACACGTACATCTGGACCCTGTACGACTGCATGGAGGCGGCCGGGCTCGCCGGCAAGCGCTTCGTCGTCCTGGACCGCCCGAACCCGGTCACCGGCCGGGCGGCCCGGGGCCCGGTGCTGCATCGGGAGTTCGCCACCTTCGTCGGCAGGCAGCCCATCGCGCAGGCGCACGGGATGACCGTCGCCGAGCTGGCCCGCCTGTTCAACGCCGAGTTCCTGGACACGCCCGTGCCGCTGGAGACGGTGCGGATGTCGGGCTGGCGGCGCGACGCGTTCTACGAGGAGTCCGGGCTGCCCTGGGTGCCGCCGAGCCCCAACATGCCGACCGTGGACACGGCGCTGGTGTACGCGGGCACCTGCATGTTCGAGGGCACCAACCTGTCCGAGGGGCGCGGTACCACCCGGCCCTTCGAACTCCTCGGCGCCGAGGGCGTCGACGGCCGCTGGGCCGCCGCGGTGAACGGGCTCGGGCTGCCGGGCGTGCGGTTCCGGGAGGCGTACTTCGCGCCGACGTTCTCCAAGTTCCAGGGCCGGACCGTCGGCGGGGTGCAGATCCACGTGACCGACCGGGCCGCCTTCGACCCCGTGCGCACCGGGATCGCGCTGCTGGTGACGGCGAGGAAGGCGTGGGACGGCTTCGCCTGGCGGTCGGACGGCTGGATCGACAAGCTCACCGGTTCCACCCGGGTGCGCACGATGATCGACGCGGGCGCCGGCACCGACGAGGTGACGGGGGCCTGGCAGGAGGAGCTGGCCGCGTTCCGGCGGATCCGCAGGGAGCACCTGCTGTACAAGTAGCCCGCGGTGGCTGGCCAACTCCCCCTCCCCGCAGGACGATACGGGCGCGGCGCAGCGTGCCGCGGGGAATCGAGGGAGCCGGCATGGCGGATCCGGGAACGGGTGTGGCCCCTTACTGGGAGCTGGTCTTCGACGCGGACGGGGACGTGGACGGCGCCGCGCGCGACCGGCTGCTGACCCAGGTCGCGGAGCGCGGCGTCCGCGACCTGATCGTCTTCGCGCACGGCTGGAACAACGACCGCTCGACCGCGACCGCGCTGTACCGGCGCTTCCTCGCCCCCGTCCCGGCGCTGGCCCCCGGCGCCCGGCTCGGGTACGCCGGGGTGATCTGGCCGTCCATGCGGTTCAGCGACGAGCCGATCCCGGACTTCCCGGCGCGGGCCGCGGCCGTGCGGGCGGCCGCGGCGCCGCGACCGGCGCTGGACGCGGACACCCGGCGCGCGCTGCTGCGGGCCTTCCCGGACCGGGCGGACGTGCTGGACCGGCTGGCCCGGCTGCTGGACGAACGGCCGGCGGGCGCCGCGGGGCCGGCCGAGTTCGGCCGGCTGGCCCGGGTGCTGGCGGACGGCGACCGGGGGCCGGGCGACACGGACGAGCCCGGTGATCCGGCCCTGCTGGCCGCGGACCCGGTGCCGGTGTGCGAGCGGTTCGCCGACGCGCTGACCGTGCTCGGCGCGGCGGGCGGCGGGGCCGGGTTCAGCCTGCCGGACCCGTGGGACGGCGCGAAGGAACTGCTGCGGCAGGTGACGTACCACCGGATGAAGCGGCGGGCCGGCACGGTCGGCGAGCACGGGCTCGGGCCGCTGCTCGGACGGCTGGCCGGTGCGGCGCCCGGGGTGCGGGTGCACCTGGTCGGGCACAGCTTCGGCGGCCGGCTGGTGGCGTTCGCGGTGCGCGGGCTGCCCGGGCCGGTGCGCGCGGTGAAGTCCGTGACCCTGTTCCAGGGCGCCTTCTCGCACCACGCGTTCGCGGACCGGCTGCCGCACGCCCCGGACCGGACCGGGGTGCTCAAGGACGTGCCCGGGCGGGTCGACGGCCCCCTGGTGTGCTGCCATTCGCGGTTCGACGCGGCGCTCGGCACGTTCTACCCGCTGGCCTCGCGGCTCGCCGGGGACGACCGGACGTGCGCGGGCGCCGAGATCGCGGCCGTACTGGGTCCGCGCTGGGGCGCCCTGGGGCACGACGGGGTGCAGGCGGTGCCGGGCACCGTGCGCCTGGACCTGGCCGCGGCCCTGAGCCGTCCGCTGCCCGCGGCGGGCTGCGTGAACGTGGACGCCGCGGCCGTGGTCCGGCAGGGGGGCGCGCCGTCCGGGGCGCACAGCGACATCGTGCACCCCGAACTGGCGCGGCTGGTGCTGGCGGCGGGCCGCATCGCCTGACCCGCCGCCGGGTTGGGCGTCAGCGGTGTGAGGTGAACTCCACGACCTGCTGGTAGGTCGGCCGGTTCTGCCAGCCGATCCGGCCGTGCTTGATGCCGCCCAGGGCGCGCTGGGCGATGGAGTCGGCGCACCACTGGTCGCCGGCGGAGCACTGGTCGTCGCCCGGGTAGACCTGGGCGGCGGTCAGGCCGGCCGCCTGCTTGAGCGTGGCGACCAGGATGTCGCGGCAGGAGCCGAGGCTGCCGCCGCCGCAGTAGGTGCGCGCCAGGCCGCCGCGCACGGGCTCGCCGAGCACCGCCCGGATGTCCTTGTCGACATAGCTCCACCAGCCGTACTGGAAGGCGCTGCCGGCGTGCGAGCCGGTCGGGCCGTGTCCGGCGGACGGGGACTCGTCGATCGGCACGTTGGCGGTGAAGGCCCGGTAGAGGTCGCTGCCCAGGCCGGGTTCGAACTCCGCCTTCACCAGCAGCGGCCACCAGGCGTCCAGGATGCGGATCGCGTCGGCGTGGGCGTACGTCTTCGAGCCCGCCGAGGTCTCGGCGCGCCTGCCGCCCGCGGTCGCCCACGCCTGGAGCCTGTTCACCGCGTCGGCGACCGCGGGGTCCGTGACCGCGGCGGAGCCGACCACCTTGAGCAGTCTGGGCAGGACGTCCTCGGCGCGCAGGTCGGTGACGCCGGCTTCGGCCATGGCCTGCACCAGCTTCGCCCTGGTCACGCCGCCGGCCGCGACGAGCTTCCTGACCCGGTCGTCCAGCAGGTTCCCGCGGTGCACGGAGCCGTCCGCCCAGGAGGCGGCCGCGTACCCTTCGGCCTGCTTGTTGTTCCAGGAGACGTAGTAGTCCTGGTCGAGCGAGTTGGGGTGGGCGGACGCCGGGGTGTAGTCGGCCGTGTTGGTGGCGGGGTCCCAGTTCCGCCACTCGTAGGCGGGCTGCGCCCACACCGGGAAGTCGCTGTCGACGCCGCTCGCCCGGACCGGGTTGTCGCCGCTGTTGTAGTACGCGGTGTGCTCGGAGTCGGCGTAGAACCAGTTGAAGGTGAAGTTGATGTGCTGGGCCGCGTTCTGGAAGTCCTGCGGGCCCTTGACGTAGTCCGGGTCGTTGAGCATCTGGAAGCCGATGATCGAGTCGGCCTCGTGCAGGTAGGAGGAGCGGAGGGTGGCGTAGGCGACCTTCTTGCCGCCGACGGTCGCCCGGTAGGCCACCGGCCCGTACGCGGTGCGCCACACGCGCATGGTGTACGAGCCCGCGGCCGTGCCGTCGGCCACGGTCGGCTTCCAGGCGTTCTTCTGCTCCAGCTTCTCCATGGCGGTGCAGGTGCCGCGGTACAGGTAGTGGTAGTCGTCCTGGCACAGCTCGACCGCGTAGGTGTCGATGATGTCCTGGCCGGAGGTGGTGGCGCTCCAGGAGTAGTCCTGGCCGCGGCCGAGTTCGACGTACATGCTCAGGCCCGCGAAGGAGGCGCCGCGGGCGCTGATGCCCGGGCCCTGGATCTCCTGGAGCAGCAGGAGCTGCGGGGCGAAGTAGCCGGTCTGCGGTCCGAAGACGGCGATCGGATGGCCGCCGGCGGTGTACTTGCCGCCGACCACGAGGGCGTTGGACATGCCGCGCCGGGCGGAACCCGTCACCGCCCGGGCGGCCGCGGCGGAGCCGTCGCGGGCGGCGGCGGTGGCCGCGCTGCCCGTGCGGTCGTAGACGAGGGGTTCCGCGGTGACCGAGCCGGCGTCGGGCAGGGCCCCGCCGCGGGCGGCGGCGGGCTTGGCGCCGTAGGGGAAGCTCCGGCCGTCGTGGAGGGTGAGGACGGCCTCGGGGTCGTTGCGTTCGCGGAACGACTCCCAGACCCGGGTGCCCTCCTCGACGCCGTACTTCTGCTGGGCGGCGAGCAGGGACATGGCGTTGTCGACCTCGCCGCCGCCGCCGGAGCCGAACAGCGAGCCGATCACGGAGGCCAGCGCCACGAGGTCGGTGACCTTGAAGTGCTCGATGGTGCCGGCGTTGGTGATGGAGTCCTTGTGGCCGGTGAGGACGTACTCGCCGGGGAAGTAGCGGCCGCTGTCGGAGGCGTCGATGTAGGCGTTGATGCCGTCGAGGTAGGCCTTGACGTCGCCGAGCGCCTGCTGGCCGCGGGCGCCGTTGTTCGCCACGGCGCTGTCGATCTGCGCCTGGAGGTCGGCCTCGGTGTAGGGCGCGTTGCGGTAGAACTGCTGCTCCAGGCCCTGGTTGGCGGGCGCGCCGCCCGCGAAGCCGGTCAGCCGGCCGCGGCCCACGTGCCGGAAGACGTCCATCAGCCAGAGCCGGTCCTCGGCCGCCGCGTACCCGGCGCCGAACTCGGTGCCGTACCGGGTGGTGCCCGTGATGTGCGGTACGCCGGTCTTCTTGTCGCGCACGATGCTCACGTCGCCGCGGCCGGCCGGTTTCTCGGTGGAGGCGACCTGGTCGGCGGGGACGCCGAACGACGCGTCGTTGAAGAAGGTGTTTATCTTCGCGTCGGTGAGGCCCGAGTAGCCGGTGGCCAGGCCGGCGTACGGGCCGAGCTGGTCCTCGGCGTGCGACGGCTGGGTGCCGAAGGCCTGGTTGAGCAGGATCTGGGCGAGGGTCGCGTTGCCGTTCTCACCTGGCGGCAGGATGTCCGAACACCGGCCGCCGCAGTGGTCGTTGGCGGCCGTCGCGCCGGCCGCCGCCGTCGCTGTCTGGGTGAGGGGGGCGAGAAGACCGGCGACGAGTATGCATACGGACGCTGTCTTCAGGAACCCGAAGGGAGAGCGAGACGTTCTCAGTCTGTCGAGGACGGTACGTGGGGTTCGCCGTGGCATGGCGGCTCCTAGCGACTGGGGTGGCCGAACGTTACCGCCGGTATCCCCCGGTTAAAAGATGAACATGCGTCACTTTCTGGAGTCCGCAAGGGGAGACCGGAGAAGAGATGGAGCCGAATCGCCTGTCGATACGTCTATCCGGCGACGGCCGTGCGACGACGCCGAAGTGACCGGAGTGCAGGTGCAGGTGTGACGGAGGTGCAGGCTGATGGCAGGTTTCCGGAGTCTGGCGAGACAGGTCCGCGACCCGGAATGTGATCTGGCACTACGGCGGTACTCGCTGCGCAAGTGCCTGGAGAAGTTCGCCCCTTACGGGCACCGGGCGACCTGGGACCATCTGTGCTCCCGGGCGGGCTTCGGCCCGGAGGACCGCTCCCCCGACCCGGCGCGGCTCGTGGCCGCGCTGGAGGAGCTGGAGGAGGCGCGCGACGTCTGGCTCGCCTACGAGACCGGCTTCACGAAGCGGCGGCGCAAGGAGAAGCACGACGGGCTGCGCCGGCCGGGCAGCGTGGACGACTGGCACCGGCTGACCTGGGGCGGGTTCGGCGTCGCCTGGTGCGACGACCCGCGGGTCCACCCAGGGGAGCCGCTCGCGGTGGTGCTGCGCCGGCTGATCGCCGCCCTGGAGCGGGAACCGGGTTCGTCGTGCCCGGTGTGCCACGGTGAGCGGCTGGTGTGGAGGTACGGCCTGGACCACGAGCCCTCGTCCGGCCCGGTCTGCGCGGACTGCGGGATCCTGGTGCCGCGGCCGGTCCTCAGCCCGCGGGTCCTGCAGTACGCCCGGCGCGAGCGCGTGCTGATGTCGGCCTGACCGGCGCGGCACCGGCCCGGTACGGCGCGTACGGCGGCCGGAGCCGGTGCGCGTTGCGCAGGGGATGCCGCGCCCCTGCAGCGGCGGGCACCCTGGGCGCGGCCGGCGGCGTCCGGCACCATCGGGGCATGGTGCAGGTATGTCTCAACGGGTCCCGTACGGCCGCCGACGGCGCCGCGGTGCCGCTGTCCCCCGGGGAGCTGGCGCGCTGCGCGGCGGAGGCGGTGGCGGCCGGCGCCACCTCGGTCCACGTCCATCCGAAGACGCCGTGCGGTCACGACAGCCTGTCCGCGCGCGTGCTCGCGCCGGTGCTGGAGGCGATCCGCGCCCGGGTGCGGGTGCCGGTCGGGGTGACCACGGGCGCCTGGGCGGAGCCCGACCCCGCGGCCCGGCTCGCCCGGGTCCGCTCCTGGTCGGTGCTGCCCGACTTCGCCTCGGTCAACTGGCACGAGCCGGGCGCCGAGGAGGTCGCCGGCGAGCTGATCGCCCGGGGCGTGGGCGTGGAGGCGGGCGTCTTCTCGGGCACCGGGGCCGCCGGGCGGTTCACGGCCTCGCCGCTCGGACCGCGGGTGCTGCGGGTGCTGGCCGAGGTCACCGACGTGGACCCGGCGACCGCCGGGGCGACGGCGCGGGCGCTGCTGGCCGACCTGGGCGCGGCGCACGGCCGTCCGGTGCTGCTGCACGGCGAGGAGGGCGGCGCCTGGCCGGTGCTGCGGCTGGCGGGCCGGCTGGGCCTGGCCACCCGGATCGGCCTGGAGGACACACTGCTGCTCCCGGACGGCCGGCCGGCCCGGTCCAACGCCCGCCTGGTGACGGAGGCCCTGGCCCGGTACGGAGCACGGTGACGCCGGGCCCCCGCAACGGTGACGCCGGGGCCCATAGCAGAGCGTAATCCGGTCGCTCCACGGCTTTGCGGTCCGGACAGTGGGGGGCGATGAGACCGGACCGTCGAACGGGGGACTCCCATGTCCACGCTGCGCGTCACCGCCGAAGTGCTCACCGTCCACGCGCATCCGAACGCCGACGCGCTGGAGCTGGCCCAGGTGGGCCTGTACCGGGCCGTCGTCGCCAAGGGCGCCTACCGCACCGGTGAGGCCGCCGTCTACATCCCGGAGCAGGCCGTCCTGCCGGCCGGGCTGATCGAGGAGCTGGGGCTGACCGGGCGGCTGGCGGGCGGCGGGGCCGACCGGGTCAAGGCGGTGCGGCTGCGCGGCGAGCTGTCCCAGGGCATCGTGTGCCGGCCGAAGGCGCTCGCCGGCGTCGACCTGGCGCGGGCGGCGGCCGAGGGCACCGACTTCGCGGAGCGGCTGGGCATCACCAAGTGGGTGCCGCCCGTCCCGCCCATGATGGACGGCGACGTGGAGGCGGCGCCCGCGCTGCTGCCCTGGGTGGACATCGAGAACGTGCGGCGCCTGCCGGACGTCTTCACGCCGGGCGAGCCGGTCGTCCTGACCGAGAAGCTGCACGGTTCGGCGTGCCTGCTGACGTACGTCGCGGGCCGGGGGCGGGTGTTCGTCTCCTCCAAGGGCTTCGGCGCCAGGTCCCTCGCGCTGAGGGAGGACCCGCGGAACCTGTACTGGCGGGCGGTGCGCGGGCACGGGGTGGCCGAGGCCGCGGCCCGGCTGTGCGCGCGGCTGGGCGCCACGCGGGTCGGCGTCTTCGGGGAGGTGTACGGCGCGGGGGTGCAGGACCTGACGTACGGCGCCGACGGACGGCGGGACACGCTGGGGTACGCGGTGTTCGACGTCTGCGCCGAGGTGGACGGGGTCGTCCGGTGGCTGGATCCGGCCGACGTGCTGGACGGCGAACTGCCCCTGGTACCGCGGCTGTTCCGCGGGCCGTACGACATCGCACGGGTGCTGGGGCTCGCCGACGGCCGGGAGACGGTGTCGGGGCGCGGGCTGCACCTGCGGGAGGGTGTGGTGATCCGGCCCGTGGTGGAGCGGTACAGCCCGGTGACGGGGGGCCGGGCCATCGCCAAGGCCGTGAGCCCGGCGTACCTGACGCGCAAGGGCGGCACGGAGTTCGAGTAGGCGGCGCCCGCTCCCGGCGGCCGCCGGGAGCACCCGGCCCCGGCGGCCGTCAGGAGCGCCCGACCATCAGGCGCGACCCGACGGCCCGTTCGCCGGCGACGTCGTCCGGGTTGGACAGCACGCACGTCTCCAGGGACAGGCACCCGCACCGGATGCAGTCGGTCAGGTGGTCGCGCAACCGGTTGAGCTGCTTGATCCGCTCGTCCAGTTCCGTGCGCCACTTCTGTGACAGCCGGGCCCAGTCCTCCCTGGTCGGCGTCCGCTCCTCGGGCAGTTCGGCCAGGGCGTCCCGGATCGTGGCCAGCGGTATGCCGACTCGCTGGGCGGCGCGGACGAAGGCGACCCGGCGCAGGGTGTCGCGGGTGTAGCGCCGCTGGTTGCCGGGGGTGCGCCGACTGGAGATCAGCCCCTTGGACTCGTAGAAGTGCAGGGCGGAGACCGCGGCCCCGCTGCGGGCGGCCAGCTGACCGACGGTCAGCTCGTGGATTGTCTCGGGAATCTTGGGCACCTCGCAGAGCCTACAGAGACCGCCGCGCCCGTCCGGCCCGCCGTCCGTTGACATCGTCCCACCACCGGACCATGCTAAGCAGTTGCTTAGAGATGCGAGCGAGAGGCCGGGAACATGGCAGAACCGAGGACCTTCACCTCCCCCGACGAGCTGCGGGCGGCCGTGGGCGAGGAACTGGGCCCCACCGACTGGCTGGAGATCGACCAGAAGCGGATCGACCTGTTCGCCGAGGCGACCGGGGACCACCAGTGGATCCACGTGGACCCGGAGAAGGCCGCCGCCGGGCCGTTCGGGACCACCATCGCCCACGGCTACCTCACCCTGTCCCTGCTCCCGCTCTTCGGGCCGCAGCTCATCCGGGTGGCGGGCGTGACGATGGGCGTCAATTACGGGACGAACAAGGTCCGCTTCCCGGCTCCCGTCCCCGTCGGCTCCCGGCTGCGCGCCACCGCGCGCGTCTCCGGCGTCGAGGATGTCACCGGCGGCGTGCAGGTGGCGGTCGTCTTCACCGTGGAGCGGGAGGGCGGCGACAAGCCGGTGTGCGTCGCGGAGTCGGTGTCCCGGTACTACCTGTAGCGCCGGGCCCGGCCGCCTACGAGGCCCCGACCATACGCAGCACGAGGTCGGCGTAGAGGGCGCCGACCTCCTCGGGGGTGCGCGGCCCGTCGATGGTGAACCAGCGGGCCACGTCGATGCACAGCGACAGCACGGCGAGCGTGGTGCCCTGCACGTCCAGGACGTCGAACTCGCCCGCGGCCACGCCGTCCTCGATGATCCCGCGCACCTCGGCGTCCACCTGGCGGCGCAGCGCGACGATCTCCGCGCGGGCCTCGGGTCCGAGGGCGTCGAGTTCGTACTGCACGATCCGCGCCGTGGTGCGCCGGCCGGCGTGCCAGCGGACGAAGGAGCTGACCGCGTCGGCCAGCCGCTGCGCCGCCCCGCCCTCGCCGCGGGCCGCGGTGCGCAGGATGTCCAGGGCCTTGTCGTGACCGATCCGGCTGATCCGGTGGAGCAGTTCTTCCTTGGTCTTGTAGTGGATGTAGAGCGCCGCCGGGCTCATGCCGGCGCGGCCCGCGATGTCCCGGGTCGTCGTCGCGTGGTAGCCGCGCTCGGCGAACGCCTCCACCGCGGCGACCAGCAGCCGCCGGGCCGCGTCAGGGGTGACCTCTTCCCACGGCTCCAGTTCGCCGCCGGTCGTCTCCTCCGCCGTACCCATCGCCGGCTCACCCCTCTCGGTCAGGACGACCACCATACCGCGAGTGGTGAGCGAGCGCTTAGCGCAGCAGCTCAGAGCTTTTCGAAGGGGTCGTGGTCGGCGAGCAGCTTCTCCAGCCGGGCCTGGTCGACCCGGCTGACGAGCTGCCCGGCCTCCTGCCGGTCGCGGATCACCTTGGCGAGGGTGAAGGCGGAGGTGACGAGGTAGAGGACGGCGATCCCCAGGAAGCCGCGGACCCAGGCGTTCGCGTCCAGCCGGAGGATGCCGATGGCGGTGGCCGTCAGGGCCAGCGCGAAGGAGGCCACGGACTGGCCGTAGAAGGCGGCCGTGCTCTGCTGTCTGACCGGTGTCTCACTCATGTCCCCCAGCATCGGCGGGTGCGGCCCGCACGGCATCCGCCGGAGTACTCAGGCACGTACTCAGAACGCCGAGACCCCGGTCAGGGCTCGGCCGATGAGCAGCTTCTGGATCTGGCTGGTGCCTTCGTAGAGGGTCATCACGCGGGCGTCGCGCAGGAGTTTGCCGGCCGGGTACTCGTCGATGTAGCCGTAGCCGCCGAAGACCTGGAGGGCGTTGTTCGCGGCGCGGACCGCGGCCTCGGAGGCGAACAGCTTGGCCTTGGAGGACTCGACGGCGAAGGGCTCGCCGCGGTCGATCAGGTCGGCGACCCGCCAGGTCAGCAGCCGGGCCGCGTCCACGTCGACGGCGATGTCGCTGATCAGTTCCTGGACGAGCTGGTGGCGGGCGATGGGCCCGCCGAACTGCTCGCGCTCGCCGGCGTACCGCACGGCCGCGTCCAGCGCGGCCTGGGCTATCCCGACGCAGCCCGCGGCCACCGACATCCGCCCCTTGGCCAGGGCGGACATGGCGACGGAGAAGCCCTTGCCCTCCTCGCCGAGCAGCGCGGAGGCGGGTACGCGCACGTCCTCCAGCACCAGCTCGGCGGTGGCCTGGCCGCGCAGGCCGAGCTTGCCGTGGACGGCGCGGCGGGTGAGGCCCGGGGTGTCCGCCGGGACCAGGAAGGCGGAGACGCCCTTGTGGCCGGGGGCGCCGGTGGAGCGGGCGAAGAGCAGGACGACGTCCGCCCAGGTCCCGTTGGTGATGAACATCTTGGTGCCGTTGACCACGTAGTCGTCGCCGTCGCGCACGGCCCGGGTGGTGAGGCTGCCCGCGTCGGAGCCGGTGCCGGGCTCGGTGAGCCCGAAGCAGCCGACGAGGTCGCCGGCGGTGAGGCCGGGCAGCCAGCGCCGCTTCTGCTCCTCGCTCCCCCAGGCGGCGATCGTCTTGGCGACGAGCCCGAGGGAGACGGAGACGATTCCGCGGACCGAGGAGTCCCCGCGCCCCAGCTCCTCGGTGACCAGGCAGTAGGCGAGGTGGTCGCCGCCGGAACCGCCGTACTCCTCGCCGACGGTCAGCCCGAGGAACCCGACCTCGCCGAGCTTGCGCACGATCCCCCGGTCGACCTCCTCGGCGCGGTCCCAGGCGACCGCGTGCGGGGTGACCTCGCGTGCCACGAAGTCCCGGGCGAGCCGCCGCACGGCCGCCTGCTCCTCGCTGAGCCCCAGGTACACCACGAGATCACCTCACACCGAACGGGTCCGCCGACGGATCTTGAAAACCGTACATTTAAATTAGCACTGCTAGTTTCCAGCCGCAGCCCTACTATGTGCGCCATGGCCCGACCGCGCAAGCCCCTCCTCAGCACCGACCGGATCGTCGCGGCGGCCCGGGACCTCGTGGACCGGGAGGGCCTCGCGACCCTCTCCACACGCCGGCTCGCGGCCGAGCTGGGGGTGAGCGGGCCCTCGCTCTACAACCACTTCCGCACCAAGGACGAGATCCTGGAGGCGGTCGCGGACTCGGTGAGCGCGCTGGTCGACCTGTCGATGTTCGAGGACGGCCGGGACTGGCGGACCGCGCTGCACGACTGGGCCGTCTCCTACCGGGCCGCCCTGCGCGAGCACCCGAACATCGTGCCGGTCCTGGCCCGCGGCCCCGGCCGCCGCCCCGCCGCGCTCCGGCTGGCCGACGCGGTCTACGGCGCCATGGTCGACGCGGGCTGGCCGCCGGCGCAGGCCACCTCCATCGGCGCGCTGATGCGGTACTTCATCATGGGCTCGGCGCTCGGCTCGTTCGCCGGCGGCTTCGTGGACGACGCGAGCGCCTACGACCCGGCCGACTACCCGCACCTCGGCCAGGCCCACCTGCTCGCCGAGCAGCAGGAGAAGATCGACGAGCGTGCCTTCGAGGCGGGGCTCGGCGCGCTGCTGGACGGGCTGGCGCAGCAGTACGAGCGGGTGCGGACGTGAGCACGCCCCGGCGGGCGCCGGAGCGCCGCCGGGGCGTGCCGGGTCCTCAGAACACCACCAGTGCCCGGCCGCCCTTGCCGGCCAGCATGTTCCCGAAGGCCGCCGGGATCCCCTCCAGGCCGATGCGCTCGGTGACCAGGCCCGGCAGGTCCAGGCGGCCCGCACGGACGTGCTCGGCGAGCACGGGCACGTCGCGGGCGGGGTCGCTGTTGCCGTAGACGCAGCCGGACAGCGTGCGGCCCCAGTGGAAGATCTCCAGGGCGTTGAAGGTGACCTGCTGGTCCTTGCCGCCGATGCCGACGACCGTCGTGCGGCCCCCCCGGCGGGTGGACTCCCAGGCCGCGCGGATCGAGACCGCGCGGCCCGCGCACTCCACGGAGACGTCGACGCCCTGCCGGCCGGTGAGGGCCCGGATCGCGCGGGGGGTGTTCCCGTCGGCGAGGACGTAGTCGGTGGCGCCGGCCGCGCGGGCCAGCTCCTCCTTGCCGGGGGTGACGTCGACCGCGACGATCCGGGAGGCGCCCGCGATCCGGGCCGCCTGGAGCGCGGCCAGGCCGACCCCGCCGACACCGAACACGGCGACCGTCTCACCGGGCCGCACGCGCGCCGCGTGGTGGACCGCGCCGTAACCGGTGAGCACCGCGCAGCCCAGCAGCGCGGCGTCCACCAGCGGCACCCCGTCGGGCAGCGGCAGCGCGCAGGACGCGGGGACCACGGTCTCCTCGGCGAACGCGGCGACGTTCAGGCCGGGATGGAGGTCGGTGCCGTCCGACGAGCGGGCGTGGACGCCGGCGGCGCCGTTCAGGGCGTTGGCGCACAGCCACACCTCGCCCAGCGCGCAGGCGCGGCAGGTGCCGCAGGAGGGCGCCCAGTTGAGGACGACGGGGGCGCCGGGCGAGACGTGGGTGACGCCCTCGCCGACGGAGACGACGGTCCCCGCCCCCTCGTGGCCGAGCACGGCCGGGACCGGCACCCGCATGGTGCCGTCGGCCAGGGACAGGTCGGAGTGGCAGACACCGGCGGCGGCGAGGCGGACCCGGACCTGGCCGGGGCCCGGGTCCGGGAGGTCGATGCCGGTGATCTCCAGGGGTGCGCCGACGGCGGGCAGGACGGCGGCTCGTACGGCCATGGGTTCGCCTTCCTCAGAACTGGAGGGACTTGGTCTGGAGGTACTCGGCGAGTCCGTGCGCGCCGAGTTCCCGGCCCACGCCGGACTGCTTGTAGCCGCCGAACGGGGCGAGGGGGTTGAACCGGCCGCCGTTGATGTCGACCTGGCCGGTGTCCATGCGGCGCGCGAAGGCCACCGCCTCGGCCTCCTCGGCGGCCCAGACGGCGCCCGCGAGGCCGTACACCGTGCCGTTGGCGATGCGCAGGGCGTCCTCCTCGTCCTCGTACCGCAGGATCGACAGCACCGGGCCGAAGATCTCCTCCTGGGCGATCGTCATCTCGGGGGTCACGTCGGCGAAGACGGTGGGGCTGACGTAGAAGCCCTGTTCGCGCGGGGCTTCGGGGCCGCCGGTGACCAGCCGGGCGCCCTCGGCGACGCCCTTCTCGATGTACCCCCGCACCCGGTCCCGCTGCGCGGCACTGACCACCGGTCCGATGCGGTCGCCGTACCTGGCGGCGGCGGTCCGGGCCAGTCCGACGGCCTCGTCGTACCGGTCGCGGTGGACCAGCATGCGGGTCCAGGCGCTGCACGTCTGGCCGGAGTTGGCCATCACGTTGGCCACGCCGACGCCGACCGCCCGGGCGAGGTCGGCGCTCGGCAGGATGACGTTGGCGGACTTGCCGCCCAGTTCCAGGGCCGCCTTCTTGACGGCGGCGCCGGCCGCGGCGCCGATCCGCCGGCCGACCGCGGTGGACCCGGTGAAGGAGACCAGGTCCACGTCCGGGTGCTCGGCGAGTGCCTGCCCGGCGACCGGGCCCAGGCCGGTGACCAGGTTGAACACGCCGGCGGGGACGCCCGCGTCGTGGACCGCCTCGGCGAAGAGCCGGGCGGTGAGCGGCGTGTCCTCGGCGGGTTTGAGGACGACGGCGCAGCCGGCGGCGAGGGCCGGGGCGACCTTGGCGACGATCTGGTGGAGGGGGTAGTTCCAGGGGGTGATGGCGCCGACCACACCGATCGGCTCGTGCAGGACGGTGGAGTTGCCGACCTTCTCCTCGAAGGAGTGGGCGGCGGCGAGGCGGGCGTAGGAGTCCGCGACGGCGATCGGCATGCCCACGTGCACGGCCTGGGAGAACGGCGGCGGCGAGCCGAGTTCGGCGGTGACCGTCTCGGCGAGCTCGTCCTTGCGGGCCGTGAGGGCGTCCCGGAGCGCGGCGAGCCGGCCGGCCCGCCCGGCCGGGGGCGTGGCGGCCCAGGCGGGCAGGGCGGCGCGCGCGGCCCGGACGGCGGTGTCGACGTCCGCCGCCCCGCCCGCCGGGACCCGGCCGATGACCCGCTCGTCGGCCGGGTTGACGACCTCGATCACGTCCCGGCTTCCGGCGGGGCGCCAGGCGCCGTCGATGTACAGGCCGTCGTGCGCCTTCATGCTGGTGTCCTCCCGGCGGGTCCGCGTCGTCCGGCACACAAACTAGCGATGATAGTTTTCGTGCGCCAGACGTGCGCGGGCCCCGGACGCGCCGGGACGCCGTCCCGGGTGGACCGGCCGATGCGCGCGCGGAGTCCGCACCGGCCGGTCCACCGGTCATTTCGCGGCGGTCAGATGGGCGAAGACCACCACGTTGCTGGTGTAACCGGTCCGCCGGCTGAAGAGGCCACCGCAGGTGATGATCCTCAGCTCCGGGCGTCCGGTCGGGCCGTACACCTCCCGGTCGGGGAAGCCGGCCTTGTCGAAGACCCGCACCCGGTCCACGGAGTAGACGGCGGTGCGCCCGTCGGCGCGCCCGACCTCGACGGCCTTGCCGGGCTTGACCTGGGCGAGCCCGGCGAACACGGCGGACCCGGTCCGGGTGTCGCGGTGGCCGACGGCGATCGCGGTGCCGGCCTCGCCCGGCGTGGGGCCGCCCTCGTACCAGCCGACCAGCCGGGGCCGGTCGACGGGCGGCGTCCCCAACCGCCCGTCGCCCTCCAGCCGGAGGGGGGTGACCGGGGCGGCGATCCCGAGGGAGGGCACCCGGAAGGAGGTGGGCCGGGACCGGGGCAGCGGCCGGGGCGGCGGGCCGGCGGACGCGGTACCGCCCGCGCCGGCCCCCTCCCCCGCGTGCGTCCCGGCGGCCGCCACGGCGTGCCGGCCGCCGGGTCCGCCGGGCCCGCACTTCGACCACGTGGTCGTCAGGACGACGACCAGCACGGCCGTCCTGGCCAGGCGGTAGGCGCGGGTCCGGTACCAGGGCCTGCGTCGGCGCCTACGCTGCGCCATGGGGCCGCCGGCGGATCAGCCGGACGTACACGGCACCGCAGACGGCGACCAGGCCCACGGCCGCCGCGGCGGCCACCGGCGAGTACGCGGCCGCGGTGTCGACGAGACCGCCGCCGCCCGCGTGCACACTGCCCTTGGGGGGCTGTTGGTCGCCCTGGCCCCAGCCGCCGCCCTCCTGCTGGTGGTCCTCGATCTGGCCGCCCGGGCCCTTTCCGCCCGGCCCCTGCGCGCCTTCGTGCTGCCCCTCCCGGCAGTTGACGCGGAAGACCTTCTCCTTGACCGCGGTCGGCGTCCCCACGGTCCAGCTGATCTTGTACTGCCCGTCCGCCAGGCCCAGCGGGTCGGTGTGCCCGGCGCCGCCCGCGAGCTGGATGATCCCCGCCACGGTGGCCTGGGTGGGCAGCGGGGGCTGGGGGGTGATGGTGTAGGCGATGCTGCCCAGGTCGTCGAAGTTGACGGCCTCCAGGAAGAACTTGCAGACGACCGGGTCGTCCTTGGCCGAGCCGACGAGCGACGTCGCACCGGCCGAACGCGCGTTGTGGATCCTGATGTCGCCGTTCTCCCCCTGCGCCATCGCGCCCGGCGCCGCGACCCATGACGCGCCCGCCGCGGCGAGGGCGGTGAGGACGACCGTGGCGCCTGCGCGGGAGCCGACTGCACGTGGAAGTGTCAGAGTGGGCATGCGCAATCCTCCGGGTTCAGACGATTTTCATACAAATCGCTCTTTCGCCTGGACTCTGCTTCACGGGTCGCGCGACACCCGGCAACGACGCCCGGCACGCCGCCGGATTTCACCCGTGCGGCGCAGTGCGGGACGCGGGGCCGGTCAGTCCAGCAGGCGCCCCAGGTAGGAGCGCAGCAGTAGCCGGGTCTCGGCGATGATCGCCTCGTCGCCCTCCGGGTCGACCCGGAAGGCCAGTTGGACGAGGGTGTCGGCGCTCTCCACGGCGACCAGGAAGGCCCGCCTCAGGTCCGCGTCGGGGGTGCGGGCGAGGTACCCGGCGAGCAGGTCGGTGAGCCGGTCGGCGACCAGGGTGTTGGGCCGGGCCTGGCGCGAGCCCACCGGGATCTGGTTGCCGAAGTCGACGAGGGAGAAGCCGGGCGCGGTGCGCTTCATGGCGAGGTACTCGTCCAGGACGGCGTCCATGGCGGCCCGCCAGTCCCCCTCGCGGGCTCCGGCCAGCCGCTCGGTGACCCGCTCGGCGTACCGCTCCAGGTTGCGCTGGGCGAGGGCGTCGGCCATCTCCCGCTTGTTGCCGAAGAACCGGTAGACGGAGCCGATCGGGACCCCGGCGCGCTGGGCGACCGCACGGGTGCTCAGGCCCTCGTAGCCGGCCTCGTCTAGGAGGTCGGCGCAGGCGTCCAGGATCCTGGTCAGCCGTTCGGCGCTGCGCCGCTGGACGGGCGCGCGACGGAGCGATGTCGCGTGGGGCACGGGCTTCATGATGCCTTTCCGCCGGGGCCGGGTGAACCACGCCCCGCAGTAAGGAGCGGGGTGCCCCCTGCACGTACCCGGCGGCCTCGGCCGTATCCGGTCCCCTCCGGACACGGGACGGGGTCCCCTCCGGACACGGGACGGCGGCCGTCAGCGCGTGCCGGACACCGTGATGTCGACGGTGGACTGGACCGGTTCGCCGCGGACGGCCCACACCGTGCCGTCGTCGGCGTACAGCCGGGCGGTCACCTGGTGGGTGCCGCGCGGTACGCGGTCCGCGGCCAGGTGGTACGCGGGGGTGCGCAGCCGGGCCACCCGGCGGCCGTCCACGAAGAGGTGGACGAGCCCGCGGCCGATGGCCGCCGCCGGCCGGGTGCCGGACGCGGAGCAGCGGAAACGGCGCAGGGTCAGCCGGACGTCCCAGCCGTCGGCCGTCGCGTCCGGGGTCACCTCGACCGCGACCCCGGGGGCGTTCTTCCCGGACACCTCGCGCAGCTTGCGGCCGGCCTCGTCGGTGCTGTCCAGGACCTTCCCCACGGGCGAGGGGGCGACCGTGTCCCCGTGCGCCTCACCGGTCGTGCAGGCCACCGCGCCGAACGGCAGCAGGGCACATGCCGCGAGTGCGGCGAGCGGCCCCCGCATCCACTTCCTCCATGACATGGGCGGGAGCGTAGAACAGCTTCCCGGCGGCCCGGATCCACCTGGAGTCCGGTTCCCGCCCTACCTCCGCGGGAGGACCCCGCAACCCCCTTGCGCGGACCGGCACTCATTCCTACGGTGTCGCATAGGAATCGGGAGCGCGAGGAGCGAACATGAGCGGGGACGCACGGAAGACCGCCGAGGGGCTGTCGTACCTGACCGGCTTCGGCAACGAACACGCCTCGGAGGCGGTGCCGGGCGCGCTGCCCGAGGGCCGCAACTCACCGCAGCGCGCGCCGCTCGGCCTGTACGCCGAGCAGTTGAGCGGTACGGCGTTCACCGAACCGCGGGCGCACAACCGGCGTTCGTGGCTGTACCGCATCCGCCCCTCGGCGGCGCACCCGACCTTCGCCCGCACCGGCAACGGCGCGCTGCGGACGGGGCCGTTCACGCAGACGGCACCCGACCCCAACCGGCTGCGCTGGAACCCGCTGCCCGAGCCGGCGGCCGGCACCGACTTCCTCGGCGGCCTGTGGACGCTGGGCGGCAACGGCGACGTGACGCAGCGCACCGGTATGGCCGTGCACCTGTACCACGCCGACGCCTCGATGGAGCGGGTCTTCTCCGACGCGGACGGCGAGCTGCTGATCGTGCCCGAGCGCGGCGGGCTGCTGCTGCACACCGAGTTCGGCCGGCTGCATGTGGAGCCGGCACAGGTGGCGTTGATCCCGCGTGGGGTGCGCTTCCGTGTGGAGCTGCTGGACGGGTCCGCCCGGGGTTATGTGTGCGAGAACTACGGGGCGCCGTTCCGGCTGCCCGACCTCGGGCCGATCGGCGCCAACGGGCTCGCCAACGCCCGGGACTTCCAGGCACCGGTCGCCGCGTACGAGGACGTCGAGGGCCCAGTGGAGGTGGTCAACAAGTTCTGCGGCAACCTCTGGGCGGCGACCTACGACCACAGCCCCCTGGACGTGGTGGCCTGGCACGGCAACTATGTGCCGTACGTCTATGACCTGCGCCGCTTCAATGTGATCGGCACCATCTCGTACGACCACCCGGACCCGTCCATCTTCACGGTCCTGACCTCCCCGTCGGACACCCCAGGCCTGGCCGGCGTGGACTTCGTGGTCTTCGCGCCGCGCTGGCTGGTGGGCGAGGACACCTTCCGCCCGCCGTACTTCCACCGGAACGTGATGAGCGAGTACATGGGCCTGATCGAGGGCGCGTACGACGCGAAGGCGGAAGGGTTCGTCCCCGGCGGCGGCTCGCTGCACAACATGATGTCGGCGCACGGCCCGGACCGGGAGACCTTCGACCGGGCGAGCGCGGCCGAGCTGAAGCCGCACCGGATCGACGACGGCCTGGCCTTCATGTTCGAGACCCGCTGGCCGGTGACCCTCACCCCGCAGGCGGCCCGGGCCGATCACCTCCAGCAGGGCTACGACGACGTGTGGCAGGGGCTGGAGCGCCACTACCGGGGATGACCGCAGCCGTTGCGCCGGACGTCGTCCGCCGGGTACGGATAGCCGCGTGACCTCCTTCGCTCCGGATTCGATCGTCCTGAACCGCAAGCTGCCGCTGTGGTACCAGGTGTCGCAGTCGCTGCGCGCCTCGATACTGGGCCGCTCCGCCGAGGACCCGCTGCGCCTGCCCACCGAGGAGCGGCTGGCGGAGCACTACGGCGTGAGCGTGCTGACCATGCGGCAGGCGCTGAAGGAGCTGGAGGACGAGGGGCTGATCAGCCGGCACCGGCGGCGGGGCACCTTCATCGAGCCCGCGGCCCGGCGCGGTGCCCCGGTGCGGCTGCTGGGCTCGGTGGACGCGATCGTGGCCCAGCAGTCCGGGATGACGACCGAACTGCTGGACCACGGCCGGGTGCCGGTGCCGTCCGCGCTCGCCGAGCACTTCCCGGACCTCGCGGAGGTGGCCGCGTACCACCGCCTGCGCAGCGACGAGAAGACCGGCGAGCCGACCAACCACGCCGTCAACCACGTGCGTCCCGCCCTGGCCGAGCGCATCGACCCGGAGGACCTGGTCCGCTGGCCGATGACGAAGGTGCTGCGGGACGTGGTGAAGGCGGACATCAGCCGGATCACGGACACCGTGGAGGCGCGGCTCGCCGACCCGGAGACGGCCCGGCTGCTCGAAGTGCCGCTGCTCAGCCCGATCCTGCACTACACGGGCGTGACGTACGACTCCGCGGGCCGGGTGCTGGACGTGGCGGTCATCCACTACCGGGGGGACCGCTTCTCGTTCACCGTCACGCTGGACGCCTGACGGCTCCCCGGCACGGCCGCGCGGGGCGCCCGGCACCGGTCGTCCCCGGGCCGTCCGGCGGCGGGCGCTGCCGTACCATGCCCAGCGTGACGCGCGACGACGCTCCGCTGCTGGCGGACCTCATGCCGTGGTCCGTCGCCCCCCTGCGGCTGGGCCGCGCCTGGCCGCTGGCCCCCGATCCGGCCTCGCCCCGGGCCCGCTGGGACGCCCTGCTGGCGGCCGAAGGCCCGGACCGGGAGGCGTTGTTCGAGCCGACCCGCGCCCGCGGGCTGCGCTCGGCGGTCGGCCAGTTGCCCGGCCAGTCCACCGGCACCCGGCGGCTCGCGCACGCCGAGGACCCCTGTGCCGAGCCGGTGCGGGTCCTGGCCGCCCCGTTCGACGAGCAGTGGCTGATCCCGGACCACCGGCTGATCGACACGGCCCGCCCGGAGCTGTGGCGGGTGGCGGACGCCCGCCAGGTCTTCACGGTCGAGACGGGCGACGCCGGCACCCCGCTGCTGGCCACGGCGCTCCTGCCCGTCCTGCGCACCGGCCGGGTCCGCCCGCTCTACCGCCGGCCCGGCGGCACCGAACCCAATCTGGCCCCCGGTCTGCTGGACCACCTGGCGGCCCGGCTGGGCCACCGTCCCGCGGCCCCCGACGTGCTGGCCTGGTTCCTGGCGGCGGTCCGCGCGGACCTCACCGTGCCGCTCACCGACGACCCCGTGCTGTGGGAGTCCGGGGTGGAGCTCGGCCGCCGGGTCCTGTGGCTGATGCGCCGCGACGGCGAGCGCCCCAGGCTGCCGGGCGGGCGCCGGCCGTACGTCCGCGCGCCCCTGCCGAGCCGTCCGCCCGGCCTGGCCTACGACCGCGACGCGCAGACCCTGCACGTGGCGGAGGGCCGCATCTCCCCCGTGCCCCCCGGGGCCTGGGACTTCGAGGTGGCCGGGGTCCGGGTGCTGGAGGCGTGGTTCGCGGCCCGCACCGCCCCGGCGGAGCCGGGCACGCTGGCCGCGATCCGGCCGGCCGGCTGGCCGCAGACCCGGACGTCGGAACTGCTGGAGCTGATCACCGTGCTCGCGCTGCTGGCGGAGCTGCGGCCGGCCCGGGCGGCCCTGCCGGTGGCGTCGGCGGTCACGGCGGCCGACCTGCGCGCGGCGGGCGTGCTGCCGGTCCCCGGACCGGCCCGCCGCCCCGCCTCGGTCCTGGACCACCACGAGGAGGGCCCCGAGGGGCAGTTCGCCCTGCTCTAGGCCCGCTCGCCGGTGAGTGCCCCCGCCGGCCGGCGAGGACGTCCGCGGGCCGGCGGGCGGTGCCGGGCTGCTGACAAACCCGCCGGCCGCGGGCCATGATCCGGGGCATGGACGCACAGCCCCTGCCCCTGGAGGGCATCACCGTCGTCGCCGTCGAGCAGGCCGTGTCCGCGCCCTTCGCCACCCGGCAGCTCGCCGACCTGGGCGCCCGGGTCATCAAGGTGGAGCGGATCGACGGCGGCGACTTCGCGCGCGGCTACGACACCGCGGCCCGCGGTCTCGCCTCGCACTTCGTGTGGTGCAACCGCGGCAAGGAGTCCCTCGCGCTGGACCTGAAGGACCCGCGGGGCCTGGACGTCGTACGGCGGCTGGTCGCGGACGCGGACGTGTTCGTGCAGAACCTCGCGCACGGGGCGGCGGCCCGGCTCGGCCTGGACGCGGCCACCCTGTGCGCCGCGCACCCGCGGCTGATCGCCGTGGACATCTCGGGCTACGGCGGCTCGGGGCCGTACGCGGACAAGCGGGCGTACGACATGCTGGTGCAGTGCGAGGCGGGGCTGGTGTCCGTGACCGGGACCCCGGAGCGGCCGGTGAAGGCGGGCATCCCGGCGGCGGACATCGCGGCGGCCATGTACGCGTTCTCCGGGGTGCTGGCCGCGCTCGTGCGGCGCGGGACGACCGGGCGGGGCGGGCCGGTGGAGGTGTCCATGCTGGAGGCGCTCGCCGAGTGGCTGGGGCATCCGCTGCACCACACTATGCACGGGGGCGAGCCGCCCGTCCGGACCGGGCTGGCGCACGCCGTGATCGCGCCGTACGACGCCTATCCGACGGCGGACGGCGGGCGGGTGCTGCTGTCGGTGCAGAACGACCGGGAGTGGCGCCGGCTGGCGGAGCAGGTGCTGGGCCGCCCCGACCTGGCCGCGGACCCGGCGTACGCGACCAACGCGGCGCGGGTGGCGCACCGGGAGCGGACCGACGCCCTGGTCGGCGGGGTGCTGCGGGGGCTGGGCACCGGGGAGGCGCTGGCCCGGCTGGAGCGGGCGGGCATCGCCTGTGCCCGGCTGCGGGACCTCCACGAGCTGGCGGAGCATCCGCAGCTCGCGGCCCGGGAGCGGTGGCGCCGGGTGGGATCGCCGGCCGGGCCGCTGCGGGCGCTGCTGCCTCCCATCACGCTGCCGGGCGGGGACGGGGCACGGATGGGTGACGTGCCCGCGCTCGGGCAGCACACCGGAGCGCTGCTCCGTGCCGTGGGGATGACGGACGACGAGATCGCAGCGCTGCGCCGGGACGGTGTGGCGGCCTGAGCGCGGGTGTCCCGCGCCTCGGCCGTGCCGGTGGCCGGTCGGTGACCCGGCTCCGGCAGCCGGTCAGTGACCGCCGAACAGTGAGCGGCGCAGCCGCCGCAGCGGCGCGAAGAGGGAGACGCGGCTGACCCGCGCGCCCCGGTCGCTGCGCTCGTGCACGGCGGCACGCGCGGTCAGCTCACGCATCAGCGAGGTCGCCTCGACCGTCTCCCGCTGCGGTATGGCGGGACCCGCCAGTACCGACAGATGGCGGTCGAGACGCGAACTGGTCGCGCTGCTTCCGCAGGTGATCGCAGGGACCCTGGCCCTACTGCGCACTGTTATCTGCTCCATGTCACTCCCCACCCGTACGAGTCACCCGGCCCGGGCAGGGTAACCCTATCGCCCCAGTGGGGCGCCCGTGTATCTCGGCCTCAGGATTCACCTTCCCCGCAAGGGGGTTGACCATCCCCGTTCGACTACTCTCCGAATCGAACCGTTTTCAGGGTGAGTTGGACAATCGGCTGACCGGCGGGACGTGCCGGCACGCCGATCGGGCCGGCGATCACGGGGAGTGACGCCGGCCGGCCGCCGGTCCCCTCCGCGATCAAGGGCGTGTCGCCCGCGAGGAGGCTCCGGAAGCGCCGCCCCGCACGGGGGCGCGCCGGCCGGGGCCGGTGCGGGCGCCCGGCGGAGGGCGCGCCGGGACCGCCGAGGGTGACGGCGGCGGCCGTCCGGGGGCGGAAGCGGTCACTCCGGTCCGTCGGCCGCTTTCGCCCGTCGCCGCCGGCCGCACGGGTGCCGGGAGCGGACGGAACGTGGCCCATCTCACGTGCCGGGACCGAGCCGATGCGGGTTCCCGGGCGCGCCCGGCTCGCCGAGGCCTCGGCGGGCGGGGCCTCCCCGTCGTTCCCGGGGTTCTCGGGCCCGCTCCGGGGCCGGGGCGGCGGAGCGGGCCCGCGCGGGTCAGGCGGCGTTGGTGAAGACCGGGAGGTAGCCGCCCGACTGGCCGGACGCCGTCGGGTGGTACGACTCGCCGATGTCGAGCCAGTTCACGCTGTTCAGCCAGGAGTTGGACGAGCAGATCTCGTGACCGGAGAACGTGGTGCGGACGTCGCCGAAGACGAAGTTGTGGGCGGTGGCGCGGGTCTTGATGGTGGCGTCCATGAGGTCGGCGGCGGCGTTGATGGCGGACCGCTTGGTCTCCGAGAGCCCGAGGCACGCCTGGCCGAGCAGGTAGAAGCGGGGGTAGCCGATGACGACCACCCGGGCGGACGGGGCTTTGGCGCTGATCGCGTTGTAGACGGCGTCCAGTTTGCCGGGGAGCGTGCCCGAGACGTACGCCTTCGCGGTGTTGATCCGCGAGAGGCAGGAGCTGTCGGACTGGAGCACACAGGTCGTCATGACGTCGGAGAAGCCGGCGTCGTTGCCGCCGATGCTGATGGACACCAGCGAGGTGGCGGAGTTGAGCGAGCCGAGCTGGCCCGAGAGGACGTCGTCCGTCTTCGCGCCCGAGCAGGCGTTGAAGGCGAAGGAGGAGGGGCTGTGGGCGGCGTTCCACAGGTAGGGGTACGCCTTGGCGCTGCGCTTGCAGTCACCGCTGGAGCTGATGTAGCTGCCGGTGCCGACACCGGAGGAGTAGGAGTCACCGAGCGCCACGTAGCCGCCGGCCGCGGCCGTCGGGGACGCCTGCGCCGAAGCGGCCCCGGTGAGACCGAGGCCGGCGGCGAGGAGGAGCGAGGTGACGAGTCCGGTGAGTCGGGAACGTCTCATGGAGCCTCCCTTTAGCAGGATCGCTGCAGCAACTGTGGTATCAGCTACGCGTGTTGACAGGAAGTGTCCATGCCAAAGTATTCGTCCTCTCGACAACATCAGCCCAAAACGTTCACGGTCCGGCCGGGGCGCGTGCGTACCGCGTCGGTTGACCGGCCGTCGGCCCGCCCCCGCGGCCGGACAGGGGCGGGCCCCGGCCGGCGCGGTCGCGGGCGGGCCGGGGGAACACCCGGGACAGGCGGCGGAAATACCGTGCGCGGAGGGCATCCGTGCCGGATCATGGCGGCATGTCCGCGAACCCGCACGACGCCCTGCCGATCCGGCTCCACGTCGACGACTCCGACTCGCCGTCCGACGTCGTCGACGCGCTGTTCCTCGGCCGGTTCGCGACGGGCGAGCAGCCGTACTCGCACGCCGCGAACATCGACCGCGTGCGTTCGGGCGCGACGCTGCTGCCGGACGGCGCGCGGGTGCTGCGGGTCGCCCGCGACGACGACCGCAGCGCGACCCTCGCCGAGGGGGACGGCTGGACGCTGCTGGTCTCCCGCTGGAACCGGGGCGCGGACGTGACGGTCACCGCGACCACGGCCGAACTGGCCGAGCGGATCCTCGGCCAGGCCACGGACGGCGCGGCCGACGAGCCGGACCCGCAGCCGGAGAACGTGGCGATGGGGTTCTGGTACGTCTCCCCGCGGCGCGGCCCGCACCGCACCACCCGGCAGATCTCGGCGGGCACCTGGGACGAGGTCCGGCCCAACTACACGGCCCCGGTGGCCGAAGCCATGGACCGCCTGATGGGGACGACGCCGGACGACATCGCGGGCCGGCTGCTCCTGCTGCACGGCCCGCCGGGCACCGGCAAGACGTCGGCCCTGCGCACCCTGGCCCGCTCCTGGCGGGACTGGTGCCAGGTGGACTGCGTGCTGGACCCCGAGCGCCTCTTCTCCGACGTCGGCTACCTGATGGACATCGCGATCGGCGAGGACGACGGCGCGGGCAAGGGCCGCTGGCGCCTGCTGCTGCTGGAGGACTGCGACGAGCTGATCCGCGGCGAGGCCCGGCACATGGCGGGCCAGTCCCTGTCCCGGCTGCTGAACCTCACCGACGGCCTGCTCGGCCAGGGCCGCAACGTCCTGGTGGGCGTCACCACCAACGAGGACCTGGAGCGGCTGCACCCGGCCGTGGTCCGCCCCGGCCGCTGTCTGGCCCGCATCGAGGTGGGCCCGCTGACCCGCGAGGAGGCGGTGGGCTGGCTCGGCACCGAGGAGGGCGTCGGCCGGGAGGGCGCGACCCTGGCCGAGCTGTACGCGCTGCGCCGCGGCACGGCGCCGACGTCGGTGCCGGGGGCCCGGGAGGGAGCGGACGCGGGACTGTACCTGTAGTGCTTCCATGGGGGTATGACCCTGCATGTCGGCACGTCGGGGTGGCAGTACAAGGACTGGCGGGGACCCGTCTACCCGGCCGGGGTGCCGGCGCGGCTGTGGCTGGAGGAGTACACCGGGCTGTTCGCGACGGTGGAGCTCAACAACGCGTTCTACCGGCTGCCGTCCTACGACACCTTCGCCTCCTGGCGCGAGCGCGTCCCGCCGGACTTCGTGGTCGCGGTCAAGGCCAGCCGGTACCTCACGCACATCAAGCGCCTGAAGGACCCCGGGGAACCGGTGGACCGCCTGATGACCCACGCGGCCGGCCTCGGTGACCGCCTCGGCCCGGTCCTGCTCCAACTGCCGCCCACGCTGCGCGCCGACCCGCCCCTGCTGGACGCCTGCCTGGCCTGCTTCCCGCCCGGCACCCGGGTCGCCGTGGAGCCGCGGCACGACTCCTGGTGGACCCCGCGGCTGCGGCGGGTGCTGGAGTCCCGGGGCGCGGCCCTGTGCTGGGCGGACGTGCTGGCCCGCCCGGTGGCGCCGTTGTGGCGCACCGCGGGCTGGGGTTACGTCCGCTTCCACCAGGGCCGCGCCCGGCCGTGGCCGCGCTACGGCCGGCGTTCGCTGGAGACCTGGGCGGACCGCGTCGCCACGACGTGGTCCGGCACCGAGGACGTGTACGCGTACTTCAACAACGACCCTGGGGGCGCGGCCGTGGCGGACGCGGTGGAGTTCGCGCGGACGGCGCGGCGGGCGGGCCTGACGGTGACCCGGACCCCGGAGCCCGCCGGACGCGCTCGCGGGTAGGTCTCACTCCCCGTAGGCCGCCCGCAGGGCGTCCCGCACCGCGGCCAGCGCGTCCGCCTCCCCCAGCCCCAGCCGCCGCACCCGCTCCACGTACGCCTGCGCGGCCAGTGACGCCTCGCGCACCGCGGCCGGGCCGGCGGCGGCCACGAACGTGCCGTTGCGCCCGCGCGTCTCGATCACCCCGTCGCCCTCCAGCGCCCGGTACGCCTTGGCCACCGTGTTCACGGCCAGCCCCAGGGACTCGGCCAGGCCGCGCACGGTCGGCAGCCGGTACCCCGCCGGGAGCACCCCGGACCGCGCCTGCTCGGAGATCTGCGCCCGCACCTGCTCGTACGGGGGCGCGCTGTCGTCGATGCGGATCTTCAGGCTCACGGCGCCGATTGTCCCGCACCCGCCGGAAAAGGAGGGGCAGCGGGGCGTTCCCACCCCGTACGGTGCGTCTCCATGACAGTCCTCGTGCGCGATCTGCGCCTCGATGTCCCCGCGGACGCCGAGGGTTTCGCCCGTGTCCGCAGGCTCGCCCTGCCGTACATCCTGTTCACCCCGGAGTCGGTCCGGAGCGCCGTCACGCGCATGCGGCCCGGCGCCCGGTACCGGCCGCTCGTCGCGGAGGAGGACGGCGAGGTGATCGGCACGGCGCAGGTCCACCTGGTGCCCGACGGCAAGGAGCCGGGCCAGGGCTGCCTGAACGTCTACGTCCGCCCGGACCGGACCGGGCGCGGCGCGGGCCGGCTGCTGGTCGAGGCCGCCGAGGAGCACCTGGCGGCCGTGGGCGCGACCAGACTGCTGACGTGGGTCCTGGAGGCGCCGGGCAACCGGGCCTTCGCGGAGCGGCGCGGCTACCGTCCGCGCCGTTCCGCCGACTTCCTCCGGCTCGACCTGGCGCACGCCGGCCTCCCGCCGCTGCCGGGCACCCCGGCCGGCGTCGAACTGCGGACGGCCGCGGACTTCGCGGACGACCCCGGGCCGCTGTTCGAACTGGACGCGGAGACCATGCTGGACGAACCGGGGGACGTGCCGTTCGCGCCCGACGACTACGACGCCTGGCTCACGGAGACCTGGCAGCACCCGCTGCTGGACCGGGAGCTGACCACGGCCGCCTGCGTCGACGGCCGTCCGGTGGCCTTCACCATGGCCTACACCGACGGTGACGGCCGTTACTCCACCGCGATGACCGGTACCGTGCGGGCCCACCGCGGCCGCGGACTGGCCAAGCTCGTCAAGGCACACTCGCTGCACCGGGCCCGGGCGGCCGGTGTCGCCGAGGCTTTCACCGGCAACGACACCGGCAACGACCCGATGATCGCCGTCAACAAGTGGCTCGGGTACGAGGTCTGCGCGACGGAGGTGCGCTATGTCCGCGAACTCGGCTGAGCCGGCGGGCCGGGTGGAGGTCGTCCAGGTCAAGGCGGGCCGTACGAAGATCCGTTACCCGGCGGAGCTGCTCCACGACGACGGCACGAGGATCACCGTGCGCGCCCCGTGGGCGGGCTCGGGGGTGCGCGACTTCGGCTTCGTTCGCTTCGAGCCGGGTGACGTGTTCACCGAGTACTTCTGGCGGGACCGGTGGTACGCGGTGAAGGAGGTGCGCGCCGCGGACGGCTCCGTCAAGGGCTGGTACTGCGACGTCACGCGGCCCGCGGTGGTCCGCTCCCGGACGGACCCGGACGGGGGGACCCTCCCCGGCGCGGAAGTGGTCGTGGAGGACCTCGACCTGGACCTGTGGCGCTCCGCGGACGGGCGGGACGTCCGGCGGCTGGACGAGGACGAGTTCGCCGGCAGCGGGCTCGCCCGGACGGACCCCGGGGCGGCGGCCGCCGCGGTGGCCGCCCTCGACGCCCTGGAGGAGCTGGCCGCCGGCGCGGGCGGTTTCTCGGAGCTGCTGGCCTGACCCCGCCCCGGCGGCGCCCGTCACAGGGTGGCCACCACGGCGTACCGCTCGTCGTCGACCTCCCCGCCCCACAGCGGGGAGTGTCCCGGCAGTCGCTCCACGCGCACGTCGCGGGCCATCGGCTCCAGCAGCGCGGTGAGCCGGCCGGCGGGCACGCCGACCGGGTGGAGGGTCCCCCAGACCCCCTCGACGAGCACGTACCGGCCGGTGGGACGCAGCAGGTCCCGCCAGTGCCGGGTCCGGCAGGGCCCACAGGACGTGCCGCATCAGGACCGCGTCGAAGCGCCGGCCGTCCACCGGCGGGGCGGCGGCGTCCCCGCACAGGACGGTCGCGGTGTGCCCGGCGAGCTTCGCCCGGGCCCGCTCGGCCATCGCCGGTGAGCGGTCGACGCCGGTCACCCGATGTCCCTGCTCGGCGGCGAGGAGTGACAGGCTGCCGGTTCCGCAGCCGAGGTCGAGGACGTCGGCGGGTGGCCCGGGCAGCCAGGCCCGGAGGCGGTCCGCCCAGGCCGCGCGGACCGCGGGGTCGCGCAGGCCGTGGTCCGGTTCGTCGTCGAAGCGGGCGGCCCGCGCGTCCCGGTCCTCTTCCGGGGCGACCGGAAGGCCGTGCGTGTTCCCGCTCGTCATCCCCGGAGCGTGACACACGCCACTGACAGCGCGGACGTGACCGCCGCCACTGACATCCCGCCCTCGATGAGGAACTCTCCCGGACAACGTCTACCTCCGTGGCAACGCGGAACCCGGTAGGCACCGAAGGAGGCAGCCATGCGCCGGACGACCGTGCAGAAGGCCCTGAAGAGGACGGACAGCCGCCGGATCCGCGAGGAGGCCGAGGAACGCCCGCCGGGACGGCCCGAGGTGCGCAAGGACATCGCACGGACGTGGTGGCCCGACGTCTGACGCCGGGTGCCTCAGGTGAGGCGCTTGCGGTAGTGGACGCGGTCGTACGGCCCGTCCACCCGTCGTTCCACGGCCTCGTACCCGTACCTCGGGTAGATCCGCCGGTTCTCCCACATCATCGCGTTCGTGTAGAGCCTGATCTCGCCGAGGCCGCGGGCACGGGCGTGTGCGTCGAGGAAGCGCAGCAGCCGCCGGCCGACGCCCGTGCCGTGGGCCGCGGGTAGCACGGCGATGCTGTCCAGGAAGAGGTGGCCGGGGAACTCCTCGACGACCACGAGTCCCGTGACGGGGTCCCCGGTGACGTACACCTTCCCCGCGGCCACGTCGGCCGCGTGGTCGGCCTCCATGGGCTGCGGCACGACGCCGATGCGCGCGACGTAGGGGCGGTAGGCCGCCTCCGTCACCGCGCGGACGGCCGGCACGTCCGCCGCGCCGGCGGGCCGGATCCGCTCCGCGCGGGCTCCGGTCCGGTCGGTGTCCTCGGTCATGCGCGCACGTTAGTACCTGAGGGCAGTCTGAGCACCTCCTTAAGGGAACCCTAAGGATCTCCTCCACCCGCCGCCGGGAGGGGAATTCCCGGTTCCGCGAGGCTAGTTTGGGATCACCCCCCACGGGATCCGGCGGTGCCGGCGGCCGACCCGGCGCAGGCCGCGGGGAGTTCGGCGGACCCCGCGCGGACGCGGGCGTCCCCGGCACCTCGTGCGCGGCGGTCGTCGGCCACCGCCGGTGCAGGGTTGCGGGGCCCGTCCGGCGGCTCAGGCCGGACGGGCCCCGGCGACGGCGCCCCCTGCCCGACGAGCCACGGATACCGCGTCTGCTCCCTCGACCGCAGCCGGCTCCCCGGCGTACCGCTCTTCCATGGCCTCGGCCCGGTCGGCAAGCGGTCGGCGGAACCCTTTCGGGTGCAAGTCCGGACCCCGGGGTCCCCGCAGTCAGGCGTTCCGGCGGTTCGTGGCCGGCTCGAAGGGGACCGTGTGCCACGTCATGGCCGCCCCGGGCTCCCGGGTACGGCCGGGCCCGGTGGACCGGCCAGGGTGGCGGGGCGCACGGCCCCGGGGCCGAAGCGGCGGCGGGCCCGGTCCGCGGCGGCTTCGGCGGCGCGGGCGCGGTCGTCGCCGGGGTCCAGGGAGAGCTGGCGGTGGGCGGTGCCGGCCGGCAGCAGGTCGTCGGCGCGGACCGCGAAGGAGCGGACGCGCGCCCGCTGGAGCCCGAGGCCGGCCAGCAGTCCGAGGGCCGCCGCGGCGAGGGCGGGTGAGTGATCGGTGGGTTCCGGGAGCGTGCGGGTGCGCGTGGTGGAGCTGCGGTCGGCGTACCGGGCCGTCAGGGTGAGCCGGCCGGCGGTCCGGGCCTCGCCGCGCAGGCGTCCGCCGATCTGGTCGGCGAGCCCCAGGACCGCCTGGTGCTGTCGTGCCGGGTCGAGACAGTCCCGGTCGAACACCACGTCGGCGGCGAGGTGCGCCACCGGTTCGGACGGGGTGACCGGGCGCGGGTCGCGGCCGTGGGCGCGTTCGGACAGCAGCCGTGCCTGGCCGGCGCCGAGGAGGCGTTGCAGGGTCGCCGGGGGCAGGTCGGCGATGTGGCCGATGGTGTGCAGGCCGTACCGGCCGAGGGTGGTCGCCGTGACGCGGCCGATCCCGGGCAGGGCGGTGACCGGCCGCGGGTGCAGCCAGGCGGCGGCCCGTTCGGCGGGGACGCAGGTGGTCTCCCCCGGCGCGGACGCGTCGGCCGCCATGGCCGCCACCATGCGGTTGCCCGCCAGCCCGGCGCTGCTGTCGACGCCGTAGAGGGCCTTCAGCCTGAGCTTCGCCAGCTGCACGACGTCGTAGGGGGAGAGGCCGAAGTACCTGAGCGCCGAGGTCAGGTCGAGCTGGACGGCGTCGGGCGGCACCGCCTGGACGTGCGGCGTGATACCGGACATCAGTTCGATTATGTCGCCGTACTGGTCCTCGGTGAGCGAGGCGTGCAGGTGGAGGTGGGCGATGTAGCGCCGGCGTGTGGTCATCCCGCGCTCCCGGGGCTGGTGTAGCCGAACTTCTTCAGGTCGGCCGAGCGGGTGCCGGCGGGCTGGAGATCGGCGTAGGGGTGGAGGCGCGCGCCGGTGGTGCCGTTGGCCAGGGTGCGCCGCGGCTGGGCCGGGGTCGGGTGCGGGCGGGACTCGCCGAGGAGGGCGAGGGCGGCCTCGGGGCCGTTGTCGCGGCGGGCGGCGGCGATCTCGTCCAGGTCCCAGGCCATGGTGCCGACGACGGTACGGCGGCTGCCGCGCACCTGGACCGTGCCGCGCACCAGCAGCAGGCCGCTGTGGAAGACGGTGTGCGCGCAGGCCGGGTGGGAGTCCTCGAAGAAGGCCAGGTCGACCAGGCCGGAGCCGTCCTCCAGGGTGACGAAGATGATCCGCTTGCCGCTGGCGATCGGCGGTGTCTGGGTCGAGGCCCGTACACCGGCGACGAGCACCTGCCGGCCCGGGCGCACACCGGCCAGGTGGGCCGCGTCGGTCGCGCCGATCTCGCGCAGCAGCCGGTGGTGGTGCTCCATCAGGTGCTTGGAGACGTCGATGCCGAGGGTGCCCAGTTCGGCGCTCAGCGCCTCGCGCCCGGTCATCTCCGGCAGGCCGCTCGGCGTGGTCCCGCCCACGGCGCCCGCGTCGAGGGGCAGTTGGCCCGCGCCCGCGGTCCGGCTGCGGGACTGCCGGTGCAGCTCGGCGATCTGGAGCAGCAGGTCACGCCGGGTGAGCCGGCCGTCGTGCAGGCCGTCCAGGGCGCCGATCCCGGCGAGGCGTTCGGCGGCCGGCCGGCCGGGGCGGGCCCGCTGCCAGAGGTCCGACAGCGATCCGTACGGTTGCCCCGCCTCGATCCGGGCGCATTCCTCCTCGCCGATGCCGTGCACCGCGGACAACGCGAGCCGCACCCCCCACCGGTCTCCGTCGGTCTTCTCCACGGTGTGCTTCACCCGGGAGCGGTTGACGTCGACGGGCAGCACCGGCACACCGCTCCGGCGGGCGTCGGCGACCAGGACCCGCTTGGGCCACATGCCGGGATCGTGTTCGAGGAGGCCCGCCAGCAGGAACGCCGGGTGGTGCGCCTTGAGCCAGGCGCTCTGCAGGGCGGGTACGGCGAAGGCGACCGCGTGGGCACGGCAGAAGCCGTAGGCGCCGAAGGCCTCGACGGTCCTCCAGACCTCCTCCCGGACGGCCGCGCCGTAGCCGCGGGCCCGTGCCTGCCGGTGGAACCAGTCCCTGATCGCGGGCAGCCGCTTCTTGTCGCCGAGCGCCCGCCGGGCGATCTCGGCGAGCGCGCGGTCGCAGCCGGTCAGCACCGAGAGGGTCTCGATGATCTGCTCGTGCCAGATGGTCACGCCGTAGGTGTCGGCGAGCACCGGCTCCAGGTCCGGGTGGGCGTAGGACGGTGTGCCCCCGTGCCGGGCGGCGATGTACCGCTCGGGCATGCCGCCGGCGACCGGGCCGGGGCGGAAGAGACTGATGTCGGCGATGACGTCCTGCGGGTCGCGCGGCTGGAGCCGGGACAGCAGGTCCTGCTGGCCGGGCGACTCGAGCTGGAACAGGCCCAGGGTCCGGCTGTCCTGGATGAGCTTGAACGCGAAGACGTCGTCGAGCGGCACCTGCTCCGGGTCGTCCAGGTCGACGCGGTCACCGGTGGTGCGTTCGATCTCGGCGACGGCGTGGGCCATCGCGGACTGCATCCGGACGCCCAGGACGTCCAGTTTGATGTTGCCCAGCGCCTCGATCTCCTCCTTCGCGGCCATGGCCATGGGGTAGTCGCCCTGCGGGGTGGGCTGCACCGGCAGCCGGTCCAGGAGGGTGGCGTCGCTGATGACCACGCCGCAGGGGTGCATGGCCATGCCGTGGACCAGGGAGTCGAGGCCTTCCGCGAGTTCCCACAGCGGGCCGTAGCGGTGCGCCTCGGCCGCCAGCCCGCGCAGTTCGGGCAGTTCGGCGAGTGCGCCGGTGATGTCGGCGGCGCGCAGGTGCGGGAAGCTCTTGGCGATCCGGTCGACGTCCGCGGGCGCGATGCCGAGGGCCAGGCCGGTGTCGCGCAGTGCCCGGCGGGCCCGGTAGGTCTCGGGCATCGCGGTGACCGCCACCCGCTCCTTGCCGAACCGTTCGAAGATCGCGTCGTAGCACTCCAGGCGCCGGGCGGACTCCACGTCGATGTCGATGTCGGGCAGCGAGGCCCGGCGCACGCTCAGGAAGCGTTCGAACAGCAGGCGGTGGTCGAGCGGGTTGGCGGTGGCGATGTCCAGCGCGTGGCAGACCATCGAGCCGGCACCGGAGCCGCGGGCCGCGACCCGGATGCCCTTGGCCCGGATGTCGGCCACGACCTGGCCGACGGCGAGGAAGTACGAGTCGTAGGACAGCCGTGAGATCACGTCGAGCTCCGCGTCCAGCCGGTCGACCGCCGCCCGGTCGCGGTCGAGGCCGCGCCGGGCCAGGCCCGCCTCGCTCCGCCGGCGCAGCAGCTGCGCGGCTCCCCGCGGTCCGGGGCCGGCGCCGAAGAGCGCCGGTTCCGGGAAGTGCGGCCGGCCCAGCCCGAGGTCCGCAGGGTCGACGGCGCATGCGGCGGCCGTGGCGGCGGTGTCCGCCATCAGACGGCGTGCGCGCCCGGCGTCCGCTCCGGCGCATTCGGCGATCATCCGTGCGAGGACCGTCATCGCCCCCTCGTCCTTGAGCCAGCGCTGCCCGCTGTCGAGGTGGCGCCGGTCGACCGGCCGCAGCAGCCGCGCGGCGTCCAGGACGTCGGCGAGCCGGTGCTGGTCGGGGTCGGCGTAGCGGACCGCGTTGGAGAGGACGGCGGTCGTACCGGTGCGGTCGGCCAGCGCCAGCGTCCGGGCGGCCAGCCGGAGGGACCCGGGCCCGGTGCCGAAACGTTTATGCGCGACGGCCTCCAGCCGGACTCCCCCACCGAAGATCTCCTGCCACGGCGCCAGCAGTCGCTCCGCGACGTCCTCGCGGCCGGCCGCCAGCGCCCACACCGGCTCCGAGACCGGGCCGAGCAGCACGGTCAGGCCGGGCCCGCCGTGTTCGCGCAGGGCCTCCCACGGCACCACCGGCGCCGCGCCGGACACGGCCCCGGCGTGGGCGGCCGAGGTGATGCGGCACAGCCGCGCCCATCCCGCCCGGTCCTGCGCGAGCAGCACGAACCGCAGCGGCGGCTCGCTCACGTGCGCGCCGCCGCGCGCCGGCGTACGGCGGCGCTGGGCGGGCGGCGGCGGGACGAGGGCTTCCACCGCCAGGTCGACACCGAAGACCGGCCGCACCCCGGCCCCCGCACAGGCCCGCGCGAACCGGACGGTCCCGGTGACCGTGTCACGGTCGGTGAGCGCGAGCGCCGTCACGGCCCGCTCGGCCGCCCGCCGGACGAGGTGCTCGGGATGGGCGGCGCCGTAGCGGGCGGAGTAGCCGGACGCGACATGCAGATGGCCGAAACCCGACATGCCACACCTCCACCACTCCACCCCTTTTAGGACATACTCCCGATACGTTCATCGTACGCTCGTTCGATTACTCTAACTCCATCCGCGCCGGTCAGCGACTCCTGTTCGAACACGTCAGCGATTTTCGAAGGGGAAGCGGTGTCCTGAAACCAGCCACGGCCCGGTTCGCCCTTGCCCCGCGGAGCAGTTGGGGGGATCGCCCCCGTGGCGTGCGCCGCGCCTCGGCCGTCCGGCGGTTCGCGGCCGGGCGCTCGAACACCCCGCGCGATCCGAGCGGCACTCTCCGTGCGGGGTCGCGGCACGGCGGAGCCCCCGCACGCGGCGGCGCGTGCGGGGGCTCGGCGGTACCGGTCGTGCGTCCCGGTCAGGGCAGGGTGACGCCGTAGTAGCTCAGCGCCTCGGTCACCGGCTGGAAGAAGGTCGTGCCGCCGGAGCTGCAGTCGCCGCTGCCGCCGGAGGTCAGGCCGTAGGCGGTGGACCCGGCGTAGAGCGGGCCGCCGCTGTCGCCGCCCTCGGCGCAGACCGTGGTCTGGATCAGGCCGGAGACCACGTCGCCGCTGCCGTAGTTGACGGTGGCGTTGAGCGCGGTGACCCGGCCGCTGTGCGTTCCGGTGGTGGACCCGCGCCGGTAGACGGTCGTCCCCACGGACGGGGTGGCCGCGCTGCTGATGGTCTGGCTGCCGACCGCGCTCGGGTGGGCCACCGAGGTGTTGGTGTAGCGGACCAGCGCGAAGTCGTTGCCCGGGAAGCTGTAGCCGACGTTGGTGCCGAGCACCGTGGTCTTGGCGGAGTTGCCGTACCAGGTCGAGACGACCTCGCCGCAGTGGCCGGCGGTCAGGAAGTAGTACGTGCTGCCGCTGTGCACGTTGAAGCCGAGCGAGCAGCGGTAGGAGCCGCCGTAGATCGCGTCGCCGCCGGTGACCAGCTTGCTGAACCTGCCGGGGGTGTGCTTGACGGTGAGGGCGCCCGCGTCGGTGCCCGCCTGCTTCCTGATCTCGGCGATCTGGGCCGGGGACACCGTGCTGTCGACCGTGACCACGACGCGGCTGTGCGCGCCGTCCACCGCCCAGGCCGTGCCGGGGATGTCGGCCTTGAGGACGGAGTCGCTCACCCTGGTGAGCTGGGAGGCGCTGAAGGTGGGGGCGGCGCCGGCGTGCGCGGTGGGGGCGGCGAACGCGGCTGCCGCCAGGAAGCCGGTGGCCACGGCCGTCAGCCGGGTCCGTCTGGTGGCGGTGCTGCGGGGAGTGGTGCGCTTGATCCTCACGTGTCGTTCCCTCCAAGGGGAGTCGGGGGCCCGCGTGGGGTCGGGGCCCGTGAGGCGCAGCCAGGGGGCCGACCGGAATCGAAATTGCATGCCCCTGACAAACACTGGGGGGAATGTTCGAGCGACCGGCCGGTCGGCACAAGGGTGACTTTCGGCCGTTGCCCGTCGTGTCGTTCCGGTCGTGCCGCCGGGGCGGGCGGCTGCCCGCCCCGGCTCCCGGCGCCGGTGACCTCCCGGCGCCGGGGGCACGCCGCCTCAGGCCAGCGCGCGCTCCCCCGCCGCCACCGGGACGTCCAGCGTGTTGCCGGGCGGCGGGAAGGGACAGAGGAAGTGGTCGGCGAAGGCGCACGGCGGGAGCTGGGCGCGGTTGAAGTCGACCGTGGTGCGGCCGTCGGCGTCCGGCGCCGCGGTGTGCAGGAAGCGGAACCGGAAGCTGGAGCCGCCGCTCGTGGCGTCGGCGAACACCGCCCACAGCCGCCCGTCGGCCTGCTGCGCGACCCGCAGCGTCAGCTCCCGCCCGTCGAAGGTGAAGGCGAGTGCGCCGGCGAGCGCGAGCCCGCGTTCACGGCCGTCCGCGTTGCCGACCCGCACCGTGCGCGTGCCGTCGTCGTACGGGGTGAACCGCCCCGGCACCGACCAGCGGGGGTCGTGGGGGGTGGCCTCGATGCCCCGGAAGGCGCGCCGGGCGGCGGAAGCGGGGTCGTACACGCGCACCCCCCAGACGCCCTCGCGCACCAGGACGACCAGCCGCTTCGCGCCCAGCGCGACCCGGGCCCCGGCCTCCGGGCCGGTGTCGGCGGTGAGTTCGGCCGCACCCGAGAGGGGCCGGCCGTCGACGGTCAGCCCGTCGGCCGCGGCGGCGGTGAGCACCACCCCGTCCTCCCGGACCGCCCAGACCCCGGGAAGACCGGGCAGCCGGCCGTCCGGGTGGTCCTCGATCCAGTGCGTGCCGATCAGCGCGAGCGGGCCGTAGGGCGCCGCGACCGACTCCACGCGCTCCTCGTGCCACTGCTTCCAGGTGTCCGGCGCGTCGAGTGCGTCCGTCGTCATGACATCGGTTCCTTTCCCAGAGGTCCGGGGTTCCGTGCGGTCCCCCCGGTCACGGTGCAGCGGGGCGCGGGCCGGGCGGAGTCCCAGGTGCTCGCGCAGGGTGCTGCCGGGGTAGAAGGTGCGGAAGCGGCCGCGGTGCTGGAGCACCGCCACCGTGCCGTTGACCAGCCGTTCCAGATCGCGGCGCGGCCGGACGGGAACGAGGTGGAAGCCGTCGGTGACACCGTCGGCGTGCCAGGCGGCCACCAGCTCCGCGAGGTCGACCGGGCCGCCCCGGTACAGCGGGCCCCGCGGGGTGGGGCGGGGGCCGCCGCCGTGCCCGCGCTCGGCCGCGCACTCGCCGTCGCCGAGGTCCACCAGCAGGCTCACCAGGACCCGCAGCGCGTCCGGATCCCGCCCGTACGCACCGGCCTCCCGCCGCAGCCGGTCCCGCGCGTCGGCGGCCTGCGCCGGAGCGGCGGCGCGCACCAGGGCCACGTCCGCGTACCGGGCGGCGACCGTGCGAGCGCGGGCGCCGGTGGCGTCGACCACGCGCACCGGACGGCCCTGCGGCGGCCGGGACGCGGGCGGCGGGTCCAGGACCGGGAGGGCGGTGCCGGCGGGTCCGCCGCCGGTAAGGGCGGTGCCGGTGGCGGCGGTTCGGTGCGCCCGGCCCCGGCCCGGGAGGTCCCCGGCAGCCGCCTCCCGGATCCCGGCGTCCGCCTCCCGGATTCCGGCGTCCGCGTCCCGGTCCCCGGCGCCGTCCGCCGACGGCACGGCCGCGCCCGCGCCCGCCTCCGGCCGGCGGCCGGACGGCCCGGTCTCCTCCTCCTCGCCGGCCTGCCCGTCGGCGCGCCAGCCGGCCCGGCCCCGGCTGATCCGGTCCAGGGCGGCCACGGCGGCCCGCGCCCGGACCGGCTCGATGTGCGGGGCGACCGTCGGCACCAGCCCGATCCGCCGGGTGGCGGACACCACCCGGCTCAGCGCACCGAGCGCGTCGGGGCCGGGCCGGGCGAACGAGCCGTCCAGCGTCACGAAGTCCAGCCCTCCCCGTTCGGCGAGGCGCGCCAAGTCGACGTACGCCCCGCCGTCGGGGGGCCCGGGCCCGTCGAGGCAGGCGGCCAGGTGCAGCAGCCCGCTCATGTCCGCCGCCCCCGTGCTCCCGTGTCCCGTAACGGCCCGCTCCCCCGCCACGGCGGGCCGCCACCGCACCGCCACGCACCCCGGCCGCCGGACCCACCGCACCGCCACGCGCCCCGGCCGCCGGACCCGCCGCGCACCGGGGCCGCGGCCGCCGCGCCCCTCACAGCACCTTCGCCAGGAAGGCCCGGGTCCGCTCCTCGCGCGGCGCGCCCAGCACCTCCTCCGGCGGCCCCTGCTCCACGATCCGCCCGTCGGCCATGAACACCACGGTGTCGGCGATCTCCCGGGCGAACGCGATCTCGTGCGTGACGACGATCATCGTCGTGCCCTGCGCGGCCAGGTCCCGGATGACGTCCAGCACCTCCCCCACCAGCTCGGGGTCGAGCGCGGACGTCGGCTCATCGAACAGCAGCAGCTTCGGTTCCAGCGCGAGCGCCCGGGCGATCGCGACCCGCTGCTGCTGGCCGCCGGACAGTTGCCGGGGGTAGGCGCCGGCCCGGTCGGCGAGCCCCACCCGGGCGAGCAGCCGGTGCGCGTGTTCCACGGCCTCGGCCCGGGGCCGCTTCAGCGCGGACACCGGCGCCTCGACGATGTTGTCGAGGACGGTGAGGTGCGGGAAGAGGTGGAAGTTCTGGAAGACGAAGCCGATGCGGGTGCGCTGCCGCAGCACCTGGCGCTCGGGCAGCTCGTACAGCTTGTCGCCGGACCGCCGGTACCCCATCAGCGCGCCGTCCACGCTGATCTCGCCCCGGTCCACCTTCTCCAGGTGGTTGACGGTGCGCAGCAGCGTGGACTTGCCGGAGCCGGAGGGGCCGAGCACGACGGTGACCTCACCGGCGCGCACCTGGAGGTCGACGCCCCTGAGGACGTCGAGCGGGCCGAAGCTCTTGTGCACGGACCGGATGTCGACCATGACGCTCATCGCGCGGGTTCCTTTACATGTGAGGCGCTCAGGAAGGACAGCACCGCCCGGGCGGCCGCGTCGTTCTGCCGGAACGCGAGGCCGCCGGTGCGCGGGCGGGTGAACGCGCCGGGGGTGCGGGCGTCGGTGAACGGGCCGAGGGCGAAGCGCCGCGGGTGCGGCCGCCCGGCGCGGTCGAGGATCCGGCCGTCGCCGGGGTCGACCCGGAGCAGCCCGTCGGGGGTCTCGGTGGCGCCGTCGGCGTGCAGTTCGCGCAGCAGGTCGTCGCGGGTCCGGCCGAGGGTCGGCTCGGGCAGCCGGGCCTCCACCAGCGCGCGGGCCTCGACGGCGTGGCCCGGCACGGTGGGGCTGGTGGCCCGGAACACCCCGTCCCCGGCGGTGACGGCCATGTCGGCGCCGACGAACCGCAGGACGCCGGCCCGGGACAGCGCGAGCATCTGCCGCAGCCGGGGCCCGGGCGGGCCGGACGCCAGGTAGCTGAAGAACCCGTGCCACCGGGTCCCGGTCTCCGCGAGCCGCGTCAACTGCCCGTAGACGGAGAGCAGCGCGAGGAAGACGGCCAGGTCGGGGCTGTGCGCGGGATCGTGACGGCGTCTGAGGTCGGCCTCGATGTACGACCGGAGCCCGTGCTGGAGTTCGTCGTGCCCGGCGTAGCGCACCCCGTCCAGCGGGCGGTCGAGCGCGGCCAGGTCGAGCCGGTCGGCCGGGTCGGGCACGGCCGCGGCGACCAGTGCCCGCAGCTCGGCCGGGCCGTCGGCCGCCGCGTACTTCTCCTCGAAGTCGGCCCAGGCCATCGCCGTCCGGCCGGGGTGGGCGGTGAAGAGCCGGTGGTAGTGGGCGAAGCCCAGCTCCTTCTCGGCCAGCGGCCACACGTCGCGCCGGAAGTCGAAGCCCCCGGGCCGGGCCAGCAGGCCGTCGATCTCGGCGGGGCCGAGGAAGCGGGGCAGCGGCGGTCGCTCGCCGGTCCAGTCGTAGCCGATCTTCGAGTGGTACGGCACTCCGCGCCGCGAGCCGACGTACAGCACCGGCTCCCGCCCCGAGGGGAGGTACCGGCCGTCCTCGTAGCGCCCGCCGCGGCCCTCGGTGAGCAGCACCATCAGGTCGACGAAGGCCAGTCCGAAGCCGCGGACGAGGACGGGTTCGCCGGCCTCCAGCGCGGAGAGGTCGCTGTCGGCGGTGAAGTCGGGCGGCAGGTGCACCAGGCCGTGCTCGCGGGCGTGGGCGGCCAACCCGGCCTGCTCGGCGTCCGGTTCGGCGTCCAGGTGGCCCACGGTGAGGATCACCAGGTCGGCGAGGAGCGGGCGCGGGCGGCCCTCCAGCCACACCTGCTGGCGGCCCTCGCGCGGGCCGCCGACCCGCAGGGCGCGCCGCGGGTGGTGGTGGACGGTGACGTTCGGGGGCAGCTCGGCCAGCGCCCGCTCGTACACCCAGCGCAGGTAGCGGCCCTGCACCTGCCGGTCCGCGAAGGTGCGGCCGTCCAGCCCGGCCCACTGGTGCAGGGTGGGGCCCTCGCGCACCGGGCCGGCCATGGTCACCGTCTCGTCGGTGAACATGGTGACGTCCTCGGCGTGCGAGTTCATCCACAGCAGCGGCGACTGCTCCTGCCGCCAGATGCGTCCGCCGCCCGGCGGATGGGGGTCGACCAGGTGGATGTCGAGGCCCGGACCGGCGTACAGCCCGGGCGCGTTGGCGGCGAGGCGTTCCAGGACACCGGTCCCCCGCGGCCCGGCTCCCACGATCACCAGTTGCGCCCTCATCGGGCGTTCCCCGTGCCGCGCGCGTAGTGCTTCTCGACGAAGACCTGGCCGACGCCGAGCAGGGAGGTGACGACGGCGTACCAGAGGGTGGCGACCATCAGCAGCGGGATCACCTGGTACGTGCGGTGGTAGACCAACTGGGTGGAGAACAGCAGGTCGTTCACGGCGATGATGCTGACGATCGAGGTGCCCTTGAGGGTGCCGATCAGCATGTTGCCGGCGGGCGGCACGATGGCGCGCATGGCCTGCGGCAGCACGATCCGCCACCAGCGCCGCCACCGGCTCAGGCCGAGCGCCTGGGCGGCCTCGATCTGTCCCCGGTCGACGGAGAGGATGCCGCCCCGGACGACCTCGGCGGCGTAGGCGGCCTCGTGCAGGGTGAGGCCGATGACGGCGACGGCGACCGGGCTGAGCAGGTCGACGGTCCGCACGCCGAGCACCTGCGGGTACAGCGCCCCGATGTTGAACCAGAGCAGGAGCTGGACCAGGATCGGTATGGAACGGAACAGCCACACGTACCCCCAGCCGACCGCGCGCAGCACGGGGTTGGCGGAGAGCCGGAAGGCGGCGAGCAGGGTGCCGAGGGCGAAGCCGAGGACCATCACCACTGCGGTCAGCCACAGGGTGAGCCACAGTCCGCGCAGGACCGAGTCCGAGGTGAAGTAGTCGGCGACGACGTCCCATTGGAACGCCTCGTTGCGCAGGACGGAGTTGACGGCGAGGCCGAGCAGCACGAGGACGGCGACGGCCGCCGCCCACTGGCCATAGCGGCGCTGCGGGACGATCCGCGAGACGTCCGCGGGGCCGGAGGTCCCGGCCGCGGCGGGGCTCTTGGCGAGGGTGTCGGATGACATGCGAGGGCTCCGTGACGGTGGGGGTCCCCTGGTTCGGACGGAGCCGGGGCCGGGGACGGTCGTCGATACGGGGTGGTGCCTTCACACGGGGCGCGCCTGGCGGCGCGGGCACGGCCGAGCCCCTCAGCAGGGCCGTGCACAGAGAGTACGGGGGCGTTTCCCCACGCTGTCAAGGCTGTCCGTACTGTGAGCCGTACGTCTCAAGTCGGTTGACGTGGAACCGTATGCCTGTTCCACTTGCCCCATGCATCCGCAGCCGTGGCTGGTCACCCGCTCCCACATCGACTTCGGTCGCGTGTGGTCCTCCTCCTGTTGAGCTGACCCCCCTGCGTGCCCGCCCCAGCGGCGGGCCTTCTCGCGTTCCCCGCTGTTCTCCGCAGCCTTCACACGCGCCTCTCCCCTCCCCTCGCGCCTTCGCACTTTCTTCCGCCTCTGGAGACCTCCGTACGATGCGTACGCCCTTTTACCGATCACTCCTGCCCTTCACCGCCGTCACGGCGGCCACACTCCTGCTGACCTCCTGCGGATCCGGCTCCGGCGGGGGCGGCGGGGACGCCGTGAACGCGGCGGCGAAGAACGCCGACGTGCCCACCGCGGACGTCGTCTCGGCCGTGCGCGAGGACCCCGCCGCGGCGGGGCTGCTGCCCGCCGGCACCACGAGCCTCACCGTCGCGGTCAGCGTGGGCGGTACTCCGCCCGGCACCACCTACCTCGCCGACGGCACCACGCTGACCGGCCAGGACGTGGACTTCACCAAGGCGGTCGCCCGGGTGCTCGGCGTCCGCCTGAAGATGGAGAAGGCGAGCTTCGAGGCGATCCTGCCCGCCCTGGACAGCGGCAAGTACGACGTCGGCGCGAGCAACTTCGGGGTCACGGACGAGCGGCGCAGGACGATCGACTTCGTCACCTACGTCAACGACGGGCAGGGCTTCGCCACCCGCCGGGACAGTGAGTTGTCGAAGATCACCGACCTGCGGCAGCTGTGCGGCCTGAACGTCGCGACCACCGCCGGCACGACGTTCGAGGCCACCCTGGAGCAGAACACGCACGTCTGCGCCGACGCGGGCGAGAAGGCGTACCAGGTGCAGACGTACGGCGAGGAGAGCGCGCTGTGGTCCTCGCTCCAGCAGGGCCGCAGTGACGTGGTGATGTCCACGATCAACGGACTGCGCTACGCCGTGGCACACCAGAAGGGCCTGAAGTTCCTCAACGAATACCACCGCCTGGACGTCGGTTTCGCGTTCAAGAAGGGCACGGATCTGGCACCGGCGTTCCGGGCGGCGGTCAACAAGCTGCTCTCCGACGGCACCTACGAACGCATTCTCCAGAAGTGGGGCACGACCGGATCGGCGATCAAGGAGTCCCGTATCAGCCCGCCGGAGCTGAGGAATTAGGGACCGTCAGCAGCCGTCGCAGGGGCAGCAGCACTCACAGCCCTCGCAGCCGCCGCAGCCGCCGCCGGGGCAGGAGCAGCAGTCGCACCACTGGCAGCAGCCGTTGCGCTTCTTCCGGGACCAGGGGCCCTCGTACTCCTCCGCGCAGCACATCCTGCAGGAGCAGAACAGCGTGAGGAACACGCCGCAGCCCGCCCAGAAACCGCGTCTGCCCTTGGCGGGCTCGGGGGGTCCGAACTGTCCCCCGAAGCCGCCCCCGCCCCCGCCGAAACCGCCGTCCCCGCCGGGGTGGCCGCCCCCCGCGTAGGGGTTGCCGCCCGCGTGCGGGGCGCCGGTGCCGTACGGGGTGCCGCCGGCGTACGGCCCCTGCGGGACCCCGGCGCCGTACGGCCCCTGCGGCGCGCCCGGCTGGTGCGCCGAGCACGCCGGCGCGGTGCCGAACGCCCGGTCCACCGAGCGCCGCAGTTCGTGCACGAGCAGGAGGTGGACGAGCCCGCCGTCGCGGAACTCGGCCTCCCGCAGGGCGAGCCGGATGCCGTGCAGGGCGTCGTCGGCGAGCCGGCGCGCCTCGGTGAGGGGGGTGCCGGTGGCGGTGAGCGGGTTCCAGGCCCCGGACAGGGCGTCGCTTCGCCGGTCCTCCACGGCGTCCAGCAGGTGGGCGAGCCGCCCGAAGAGCCGCCCGGCCTCCGCGAGCGGCTCGGCGTTGCCCGGCCGGTCGGCCAGCACGGCGGTGTGCGCGAAGGCCGCGGCGGTCGCGGTCTCGGTCGGCTCGGTGACCGTCAGGAGCGGTGTGCCGGGCCCGGCCAGGGTCTCCACGGCGAGCTGCCGGTCGACGGCGTCGACCAGGACGGCGGTGTCGAACCCGACCGCCGCCCCGCCGCGCTCGCCCGCCCTGCCCCAGCTCGCGGCGACCCGGCGCGCCGCCGCGGCGGCCGGCCTGCGGGCCAGCAGCCCGTCCCGGTCGGCGACGTGGTCGCGGACCTTGGCCGAGGCGAGCACCAGCGAGACGGCGGCGGCGAGGCGCGCGCCCTCACCCTGTGCGACGGACGCGGTCCGCATGCCGCGCAGCGCGCACGGCCCCGCCGTGCGGCGCGCCCCGCTCACCGCCCCGGTCTGAGCCTCTGTCAGGACCGAGACGAGCAGCCCGTCGTAGTTCGTCACGACCCGGGCGAGCTGACCGTGGTCCCGGCGCAATGCCAGGCAGAGCCCGCACAAGTGAGCCATCCAGTCGGCCCGCAGCCTCCCACCGAGCCGGTGCGAGCATGGCCTGACGATTCCGAACACGGCATCCCCCGTACTGTGATACGACGTTGGCGTTCACCCGGACGCACCGTGCGTCACCCGTCCGCCGCGTACAATCATATTTCACTCTCAGTCAGCAGCCGTATGAGTCACGACCCTTGGGGCACAAGGACTCTCGACGGATCCGCTGTGCACCAGTACCGTCACAAACCCCCCGCGCGGCGTCTATCCACTTGGCGCGCCGTCCGCATCATGGATGACCATAGGGATGCGGAAAGCAAGAAGGACAGCTGTGAGAGGAGGCGTCCATGGGATCGGTACGCAAGGCGAGTGCATGGCTCGGCCTCGTCGACGACAACGATGACGAGCGCTACTACGACGACGACTACTCCGAGGGGACCGAGTCCGGGACCGCCTGGGTCACCGACCCGCGGGTCAGAGTGGCCACGGACACGGCCGAGGAGAAGGACCGCCGGATCGGCACGGTCACCCCGGACAGCTTCCGGGACGCCCGCGCCATCGGCGAGCTGTTCCGGGACGGTGTCCCGGTCATCATGAACCTCACCAACATGGAACCCGGCGACGCCAAGCGGGTCGTGGACTTCGCGGCGGGGCTCATCTTCGGCCTGCGCGGTTCGATCGACCGCGTCTCGAACCGGGTGTTCCTGCTCACCCCCGCCGACACCGAGATCATCAGCGGCGAGGCGTCCGCGCACCGCTCGGACGGGTTCTTCAACCAGAGCTGAGGCAGGGCCGCTCACCGGCCCTGCCCCGACGGGGCTCACCGGAAGGCGTCGAGCCCGGTGAGCGCCTTGCCCAGCACGAGCTGGTGCATCTCGACGGTGCCCTCGTAGGTGAGCACCGACTCCAGGTTCGTCGCGTGCCGCATCACGGGGTATTCGAGGGAGATCCCGTTGGCACCGAGGATCGTCCGCGCCGTACGGCAGATCTCGATGGCCTCGCGGACGTTGTTGAGCTTGCCGAAGCTGATCTGCTCCGGGCGCAGCCGGCCGGCGTCCATCCGCCGCCCCAGATGGTGGGCGAGCAGGATGCCCTTGTGCAGTTCCACGGCCATGTCGGCGAGCTTGGCCTGGGTGAGCTGGAAGCCGCCGATGGGCCGCCCGAACTGCTCCCGTGACCTCGCGTAGCCGAGGGCCGCCTCGAAGCTGCTGCGCGCGGCGCCCATCGCGCCCCAGACGATGCCGTAGCGGGCGTGCGACAGGCAGCCCAGCGGGCCGCGCAGCCCGGTGACCCCGGGGAGGACGGCCGTGCCGGGCAGCCGTACGTCGTCCATGACGAGTTCGCTGGTGACGGAGGCGCGCAGGGACCACTTGTGCTTGATCTCCGGGGCCGAGAAGCCGGGGGTGCCGGCGGGCACCACGAAGCCGCGGACGCCCTCCTCGGTCTGCGCCCAGACGACGGCCATCCCGGCGACCGAGCCGTTGGTGATCCACATCTTGCGCCCGTCGAGCACCCAGTCGCCGCCGTCCCGCCTGGCGTGGGTGCGCATGGAGGCGGGGTCGGAGCCGTGGTCGGGCTCGGTCAGCCCGAAGCAGCCGATCACCTCGCCGGCGGCCATCCGCGGCAGCCACTCCCGCTTCTGCTCCTCGCTGCCGAAGCGGTGGACGGCGTACATCGCGAGGGAGCCCTGTACGGAGACCAGCGACCGGATGCCGGAGTCGGCCGCCTCCAGTTCGAGGCAGGCCAGGCCGTACTGCACGGCCGTGGCGCCCGCGCAGCCGTACCCGGTGAGGGACATCCCGAGGGCGCCGAGCGAGCCCAGTTCGCGCGCGAGGTCGCGGATGCCGGGCAGCTCGCCCTTCTCGTACCAGTCGGCGACGTACGGCAGCACCCGGTCGGCGGCCCAGCTCCGGACGGTGTCGCGGACGGCCAGGTCCTCCGGCTCCAGCAGGTCGTCGATGCCGAGCGGGTCGGCGGCGTCGAACGGGGGCGGCTTCGCGGACGCGGACATGGGGCACCCTTCCGGAACACGGGACATCGGCGAAACTAGCAGCGCTAGTCAGGGCTCTCCGGGCGACGTTACGGTGCGGTGTCCCGCACGTCCAGAGGTGATCAGGCGGTGACCCGCGGCTTCCCGGCCGCGGCCTTCGCCTCCGGCTCCCGGGGCGCCGGCAGCGCCACCCCGCCGCCGTCCGGCTCCGCGCCGCACTGCATGACCCCCGGCAGCCGCAGCGCCAGCACCGCGCCCAGCAGCAGCAGGCCCGCGCTCACCAGCAGCGTCACGTGCAGTCCGTGCACGAAGGAGTCGCGCGCCGCCGTGCGCAGCGCGGCCCCGGCGGTTCCGCCGAGCCGGCCGGCGACCTCGTACGCCTCGCCGAGCGAGTGGCCCGCCGCCCGGGACGCGGACCGCGGGACGCCGGGCACCGAGCGCAGGCCCGGCGCGTAGGCCGCGTTCATCACGCTGCCCAGCAGGGCGATGCCGATGCCCGCGCCGAGCTGGTAGGAGGTCTCGCCGATCGCCGCCGCGCCGCCGGCCCGGTCGGCCGGGGCCTCGCTGAGCATCGACTCGTACGCCCCGAAGAGCGTCGTCTCCAGTCCGAAGCCCAGCAGCACGAAGCCGGCCAGGAGCAGTGGCGCGTCGTCGTCGCCGCCCATCGCCGTCAGGGCCAGCACCGCCACCGCCGTCAGGCAGAAGCCGGCGCACACCATCCGGCGCGGCCCGAAGCGGCGCAGCAGGCGGGCGCCCGCCAGTCCGGCCCCCATGGCCGCGAGCGTCAGCGGCAGCAGCCTGAGGCCGGTCTGCAGCGGGGACAGACCGAGCACCAGTTGCAGGTACTGGGCGGCGATCAGCTCCAGGCCGACCAGCGCGAGCATGGCCAGCACGATGCAGCCCACCGAGGTGCTGAACGCGGGCCGGCGGAACATCCGCAGGTCCACCAGCGGGTGCCGGCGCAGCCGCTGGCGCCGTACGAAGAGGTGGAGGAGGGCCGCGCCGGCCACCAGCGGCAGCAGGGTGAGGGGGCCGGCCGGGCTCTGCCCGCCGCCGATCCGCTGCACGCCGAGGACGACGCCGAAGAGACCGGCCGCCGCCATGAGCGCTCCGGTCAGGTCCCAGGGGCCGCTGCCGTCGCCCTTCGACTCGGGCAGCAGCAGCCGGCCCACCGGAAGGCTGATCAGCATCAGCGGGATGTTGACCAGGAAGACCGAACCCCACCAGAAGTGCTCCAGCAGGAAGCCGCCGAGCAGCGGCCCGACGGCGGCGCCGACCGCCGCCACCGCGCTCCACACGCCGATGGCGAGGGCGCGCTCGCGCCGGTCGGGGAAGACCTGGCGGAGGATCGACAGGGTGGCCGGCATGATCATCGCGCCGCCGACGCCGAGCAGCGCGCGGGCGAGGATCAGTGTCCCGGCGCTCTGGGCGCAGGCCGCCACGGCGGAGGCGACCCCGAACAGGCCGTAGCCGAGCAGCAGGACGCGTCTGCGGCCGATCCGGTCGCCGAGGGTGCCGAAGAGGATGAGCAGCGAGGCGCAGACCAGCGGGTAGACGTCGACGATCCAGAGCAGTTCCACGGCGCCGGGCCTGAGGTCCTCGGTGACGGCGGGGACCGCCACGTGGAGCACGGTCGCGTCGAGGGCGACGAGCAGCAGGCTGGCGCAGAGGACGACGAGGACGACCCAGCGGTTCGCACCGGCTCCGGCCGCCCGTCGGCGCGGCCGCAGGGCGGCCGAGGTCGTCCCGGACATGTGCGTACCTCCCAGATGATCCCTCGCGTGGGGCGGACCGACGGGGTGGGGACTCCCGTCGTACGGCCGGGGCAAGCGGTTTCCCCGGCCCGCGCGGACCCTCGCGGGTGACTCGTCAGCGTACGCGAGTTCACCGCACGGTCACGTGGCGGACCTCTCACACGCAGGATGGAACCCATGTGGCGTACCCCACGTCCGCCCCCCTTGACCGCGACCCCGCGGCCGGTCCGCTCCACCGCCCGGCCGATAATCGAGCCCGTGACCGATCTTGAAACGCGCGTGGTCCCGGCTCGCGCCCCGCTCCTGCGCCGAGCCGTGCCGGCCCTCCTGGGCTACGCGGCGGTCCGCGCGCTGGGGCTGGTGGTGCTGGCCGGGTGGAGCGCCGCGCGCGGAAAGAGCGCCCACACCCTGCTCACCGCGCGCTGGGACGCGCTCTGGTACGCCCGGGTCGCCGACCTGGGCTACGGCCACGAGGTGCGGCTGCCGAACGGGGACGTCCACTCCGACCTCGCGTTCTTCCCGCTGCTGCCGTGGCTGGAGCGGCTGCTGCACGCGGTCGCCCCGCTGTCGTACGCGGACGCCGGGTTCGCGGTCGGCCTGGCCGCCTCGCTCGCCGCGGCGGCGGGCATCTTCGCGGTCGCGGAGCTGCTCCACGGGGCCCGGGCCGGGGTGTGCGCCGTGCTGCTGTGGGCGGTGCTGCCGGTCGGGATCGTGCAGTCGATGGCGTACAGCGAGTCGCTGTTCACGGCGCTGGCGGCCTGGTCGCTGTACGCCGTGCTGACCGGACGGTGGGTGAGCGCGGGGGCGCTGGCGGCGCTGGCGGGGCTGACCCGGCCGGTGGGGGCGGCGGTGGTCGCCGCGGTGTGGACGGCGGGCGTGGTCTCGTTCGGGCGAGAGCGGCGCGCTCAGCGCACGCCGGGCGCGCTTCCCTCTCCGTACGCCCCCCGCAGCCGCCGTGCGCTCGGCATGCTGCTGGCCCCGCTCGGCGCCGCCGGGTACGTCCTGTGGGTCGGCCGGCACACCGGCCGGGGCCCGCTCGGCTACCTGGACGTCCAGGCCGGCTGGCGCAACGGCTTCGACGGCGGCTACGCCTTCGCCCGCTTCGTGGCCGGCAGGTTCACGTCGTTCCCGGCCGCCCTGGCCGGACTGGGGCTGCTCGTCGGCGTCGCGCTGCTCGTCCGGCTGTACGTCACCTGTGTGCAGCAGCGTCAGCCGGTCGAAGTGCTGGTGTACACGGGCGTCGTGCTCGCCCTCGCCCTGGGCGCGTCGGGCTACTTCGGCTCCAAGCCCCGGCTGCTGCTGCCGGCCTTCCCGGTGCTGCTGCCCCTGGCCCGGTCCCTCGCCGGGGCGCGCACCTCCCGATCGGTGCTGGTCACGGCCGGTCTGGCGGGGGCGGCGGCGGTCTACGGGGCGTTCTGGCTGAACGGCTCCGGTCCTCCGTGAGCGACCCGTCCGGCCGATGACGCCCCGGAGAATTCCACGCCAGGCCCGGGTTAACGCATTCATAAGCGCGATATAAACAACACCCGGCATGATCAAAGGAATTGACCTGAACACTCTCACCGGATTGCGGAATCCGTGGAATTCGGGCCACCCTTGAGACCTTTCCCACATCACATCGTCATCACAAAGCAGCAGTTCCGACCGGGAACAGAGCTCACTCGCTGTAACGTCGATTGGGTGCGTACCGAACGAAACCTCACCCGGCGTCTGGACCGGGTGTTCGCCAGACTGGACCGTGAGCCGGAGCGGCCGGCCCACCTCGACGTGCCGACGATGAGCCGGCACCGGGTGGTGCTGTTCTCGGCGACGCTGGCCTTCTACGTGGCGATCGTCTGGGCCGTGGTCACCACCTCCTGGCTGGTCCGGCTCGACTGGCAGGTCATGTTCTTCCGGCCCTACCAGCAGTGGCCGCAGATCCACGCCTTCCTCGACTACTACGTGGTGCTGGGTCAGCGCGGCCCCACCTCGGTGATGATCGCGTCCTGGCTCGGCTGGCGTTCCTGGCGGCAGCACACGATCCGGCCGCTGCTCACCCTGGGCGCCGCGATGCTGCTGCTCAACATCACGGTCGGGGCCGCCAAATACGGGATGGGACGGCTCGGCCCGCACTACGCCACCGTGATCGGCTCGAACGAGATGGGCCGGGGCGGCGATATATTTCCCAGCGGCCACACCGCCAACGCGGTGCTCATGTGGGGGATCCTGGCCTACCTGGCCTCGGGCCCGCGGGCCCGCCGCTGGCTCTCCGCCGGTTCGGCCGTCACCGCGCTCGGCGTCGGTCTCACCACCGTCTACCTCGGTACGCACTGGCTGAGCGACGTGCTGCTGGGCTGGGCCGCGGGCCTGCTGATCCTGCTGGCCATGCCCTGGTGCGAGCCGCTGATCGCCCGGACGGAGGAATGGATCTTCGGTCTGCGCGACCGCTGGCGCGCCCGTCGCGACCGGCCCGCCCCCGGGCCCGCCGTCCCGGTCGCCCCGGTCGTGCTCACACGGCGCGCCACCGCCGCGGACCAGCCGGCCCCGGCCCCGGTCCGCGAACCCGTCGCCTCGACCCGGGCTTCGCGCGGCCTGGTGCACCTGGCGCCCGCACCGCACACGGCCCGCTCGGAGCGCCCGGTCACCCCGGCGGGCAGCCGCCGCCCGCCGCACGCCGACCGTGTGCCGCGCGGCGGCACGGCCCAGCCGGCCCGCCCCCTGACCGGCGGCTGACGGAAGCCGAGGCGGCGGGGGCCGGTACGCACCCCCACCCCGCGCCACGGCACGAGGCCCCGCTCCCCCACGAGGGGAGCGGGGCCTTCCGCCGTACGGGGCGCCGTGCGGGGTCCGTCCGAGCGGGTGTCAGCCCTTCCAGCAGCGGGCCACCCGCCCGTCCCGCACCTCGAAGTTCAGCCGTCCGGCCCGGTACTCCATGGTGATGACCGCGCCCGGCGGCAAGGACCGTACCGTCGACCAGCCGCGCTCGCGGGCGCGCCGCTCGGCGTGCGCCGCGTCGAGACCGACGTACCCGTCCGGGCTGTCCTGGGGCTCCGCGGGCGGAGTGGGGATCGGTGCCATGCGGCCACGCTAGGCCGCATCCGGCCGCGACGGAAGCCGGGCGTCCCCGGGCACGCACCGTATCGGGCCCCGTCGCACTTCCGCCACGGCTTCCCGATCCGATTCGGCCGGTACGACTTCGGCCGAGAGCCGCGGGACCCGTCACACGAACGAGGGTTTCCGTGCGGCTTTCCGGGGTAATCGAACGAAATTAATGCGTGCCGGCGGCCCCCTTCGAATTCGGGCCGGAAAGCGCCGCGGCCCGGACCGGAACCGGCCGTGGCCCACGAATCCCCGCAATCCCCCGCGCAGTGCGGGCAACTGACGGCGCATGGGAAATTCACAATTCCATCACATGACCGCCGAACGCGGTGGCACGGGGGTGCCGGCAGGGGGCGGCGCGCGGGCGGCCGGGGGACGCGGGCAGCCGCCGCCCCCCGTGGGGGACGGCGGCTGCCGGCGCGCGTCGGGTCCGGCGCGTCAGAGCGCGAGGCGCTGGCCCGGGACGATCAGATCGGGGTCGTCGCCGATGACGGCCCGGTTGGCGGTGTAGATCCGCTGCCAGCTCGTTCCGTGGCCGGCGGCGATGGTGCCCAGGGTGTCGCCCTCGCGGACGGTGTAGTCACCGCGGGAGGCGCTGCGGCCGGTGCCGGCCGCCGGGCGCTCCGGCGCCCTCTCCGGGGCGGACTCCGTCGTCACGCCGCTCCTCGGGGCCGACGCACCGGAGGAGCCGGAGGAACTGGAGGAGCCGGTGTGGTCCGCCGCCGGAGCGGCGCCCGAGGCTCCGGCCCGGCCGGAGCAGACCGGCCAGGCGCCCCAGCCCTGGGACTGCTGAACCTTGGTGGCGACGGCGATCTGCGCGCTCCTGGAGGCCTGGTCGGCCGTCGGGGCGTAGGACGCGCCGCCGTACGCCCGCCAGGTCGAGGCGGAGAACTGGAGCCCGCCGTAGTAGCCGTTGCCGGTGTTGATGTGCCAGTTGCCGCCGCTCTCGCACTGGGCGATGCGGTCCCACACTCCGTTGTCCGCCGCGGCGGCGTTGCCGGTCGCGGCCAGCAGTCCCAGCGGGGCCAGCAGGGCGGCTCCGGCGAGCGCTGCCGTGGTGCGGCCCTTGCGGGCACTGTCGGGACGGGCGGTCTTGCGGGTGGTATCGGCACACTCGGACATGTAGTTCCCTCTCCACGAACCCGGGCTCCCCCAGGGCGGAGCGCGTCTCACCGCGCAGGGCCGCGGTTCCTCGCGCCCGCCCCCGTCCACCGTGGCCGGTTCCGGCGATCGTGCTCTGCCTGGTGCCGGCCGGCGGACGTACCCGAGCGGTGCTCGTTGCACACGGCGGAGGAATCTAGGGAGGACGGGCGGCCGGAATCAACCAACTCGGTGTCATTCCAGGCCAGTTGCCTGTTACCGCTGGTAGCGGCGAATTCAGGCCACCCACTACATCGGCTCATTCACCGATTTTTCCCCCGGTCGTCCGCGAGATCTGTGACCCACCTCACCCGCCCAAGTTCCCGTAGCTCCTGCCGAGTTGACGGTGCGTCGCGGAAACCGCACCCGTGGTGACCCTGCGCGGTGGGCGGTTCGAACCGGTCCACCCCGGGGCGTGACCACCACCACAGGACGCCCGTTGTCTTCTTCATGAGCCCGCGACCCCGGGGGCTCATCGGCCGGGAGCCACCCGGCCGGACCCAGCACCGCATCCCGAGGGAGCCACCCGTGCCGCGCATGCTCGACGTCAGCGACGCCGTACGCGCCGAGATCGGCGACGAAGAAGCCGACCGGCTGCTCGCCGGAGAGAACGCCCCGGGCAGTTACGACTGCACCTCCTGCCGCACCCCGGGCGACTCCGAGCAGGAACGCACCAGCACCGTCCTGTTCGTCGGCGACGAGACCGCGGTCCTCGCCTTCGCCCACGCCGGCTGCCTGCCCTCGCAGGTCGTCCAGGTCACGGAGGAGCAGTTGCAGGGCGCCGTCCGGTCCATCGGCACCGCCGGCGGCCACCTGGCCGGCGGCGAACCGCACCGGGCCGCGCCCGAGCAGGCGGTGCTGGGCGTGACCAGCGGACTCGTGCTGGTCGACGGCGAGTTGCACCCCGCGCTCGTCGTCGAACCGACCTCGCCGATCGTCCGCCCGGGCACCTTCGGGACCGGCGACGACTTCCTCCCGCTCCTCGTCGAACAGGGCTTCCTGCCGCTGACCGAGCTGACCACCGTCCCCCCGGTGCTGCACGGCTGGTCCGTCCTGCTGGCCATGGGCCAGTTGCACGCGGTGCTCCAGCCCGGCGGCCACGGGGGCCAGCCGGTGGCCTGGTGGCAGGCGCACCAGCCGCTCCAGGTGACGGACGGCTGGCGGGCGGCGGCGAACAAGCACCAGCAGGTGCTGATGTTCGCGGCGCCGGTCGGGTCCATCGGCCGGCAGCCGCGGGAGGACCTGCTGCGGGACGCGCTGGACCGGGCCGCGGCGGGCGGGCGGCTGGTCGCCGCGGCCCTGCCGCTCGCCGGTACCTGACCCCCGGGCGGCCCTGTCGGCCGCATCCCTTTGCGAGCCCCGTCGTTTGGACATACGTGCACGCATACGACACCCCTCCCCGCCGGTCGTCCTTCTCCGCCGTACCCTCCGCGAGGTCGGCGCAGGAGCCCTCCGGCGGACCGTCGGCCACACCGATCTACGACGCGCTCTACACGGAGTGGGTCAAGAGCTTCCGCACACTGCCGGGGGACCGCAGCGGTGAGGAGGAGCTGCGGTTCAGCGCCTTCGGGGACTTCCCCGACGGCACCGGCACGTACGGCGGCCACCGCGCGGGGTCGTTCAGCAGCTCGTACAGCGCCTACAGCGCGGGGGCCTACAGCGCCCGGCAGCAGTCGCAGTCGCAGTGGCAGCGGGTCGGCACGCTCGGCCGGGGGCCGGACACCGGGATGCAGTACGTCCCCGCCGCCGCCCTTCCGCCGGGCCCGCGCCGCGGCGCCTGACGGGGCGCACGCACGGACGAGGGCGGCTCCCGGGAAACCGGGAGCCGCCCTCCGATCCGTGGCGCCGTCCCCGGCGCCTTTCGGCGTTACTTCTTCTTCGCGCCGCGCTTCTCGCGCACCCGCACCGAGATGTGGATCGGGGTGCCCTCGAAGCCGAACTCCTCGCGCAGCCGGCGCTCGATGAAGCGCCGGTAGCCCGCCTCGATGAAGCCCGAGGCGAACAGTACGAACCGCGGGGGCTTGGTGCCCGCCTGGGTGCCGAACAGGATGCGCGGCTGCTTGCCGCCCCGGACCGGGTGCGGGTGGGCCGAGACCAGCTCGCCGAGGAAGGCGTTCAGCCGGCCGGTGGGGACGCGGGTCTCCCAGCCGGCGAGGGCGGTCTCGATGGCGGGGACGAGCTTCTCCATGTGCCGCCCGGTGCGCGCCGAGACGTTCACCCGCGGGGCCCAGGTGACCTGGCCCAGCTCGGTCTCGATCTCCCGCTCCAGGTAGTAGCGGCGCTCCTCGTCGAGGTTGTCCCACTTGTTGTAGGCGATCACCAGCGCGCGGCCCGCGTCGACCGCCATGGTGATGATCCGCTGGTCCTGCACGGAGATGTTCTCGGAGGAGTCGATCAGGACGACCGCGACCTCCGCCTTCTCCACGGCGGCGGCCGTGCGCAGGGAGGCGTAGTAGTCGGCGCCCTGCTGGAGGTGGACGCGCTTGCGGATGCCGGCGGTGTCGACGAACTTCCACGTCTTGCCGCCGAGTTCGATCATCTCGTCGACCGGGTCGCGGGTGGTGCCCGCCAGCTCGTTGACGACGACGCGCTCCTCGCCGGCCACCTTGTTCAGCAGCGAGGACTTGCCGACGTTCGGGCGGCCGATCAGGGCGATGCGGCGCGGGCCGCCGGTCGCGGTGCCGAAGGACTGCTCGGGGGCGTCCGGGAGGACCTCCAGGACGGCGTCGAGCATGTCGCCCGTGCCGCGGCCGTGCAGGGCCGAGACCGGGTGCGGCTCGCCGAGGCCGAGGTTCCACAGGTAGGCCGCGTCGGCCTCGCCGTTCGGGCCGTCGACCTTGTTGGCGCACAGCACGACCGGCTTGCCGGCCTTGCGCAGCAGCCGGACGACCGCCTCGTCGGTGTCGGTCGCGCCGACCTTGGCGTCGACCACGAAGACGACCGCGTCGGCCGCCTCGATCGCGTACTCGGCCTGCGCGGCCACGGAGGCGTCGATGCCGAGGACGTCCTGCTCCCAGCCGCCGGTGTCGACGACCTTGAAGCGGCGGCCGGCCCACTCGGCCTCGTAGGTCACGCGGTCGCGGGTGACGCCGGGCCGGTCCTCGACGACCGCCTCGCGGCGGCCGATCATCCGGTTCACCAGGGTCGACTTGCCGACATTGGGGCGGCCGACGACGGCGAGCACGGGCAGCGGGCCGTGGCCCGCCGCCTCGATGGCGCCCTCGACGTCCTCGATGTCGAAGCCCTCTTCCGCGGCGAGCTCCATGAACTCCGCGTACTCGGCGTCGCCGAGAGCCCCGTGGTCGTACCCGTGCGCCTCGTGCGCGTCCGAGCCGTCGGGCTGGGTCTGGTCGTTCATGAAGTCCGTACCTCGTCGTTCATTCGTGGTGATCGGTGGAGCGCCCTCATGGGCCGGTCCACTACTCGAGTGTCGCCCGGTGCCCGGTGAGGCGCCTGGCGTTTTCCAGGTGGCTGCCGAGCCGCTTGCGTATGCGCTCGGTCGCCTCGTCCAGCGCCGCGCGCGTACGCCGTCCGCTCCCGTCGCCCGCCTCGAAGGGGTCGCCGAAGACCACGTCGACGCGGGAGCGCAGCGGGGGCAGCGCCTTTATCAACCGTCCGGGCCGGTCGGAGCTTCCCAGCACGGCCACGGGGACGATCGGCGCCCCGCTGCGGACCGCGAAGTAGGCCAGCCCGGCGCGCAGCGAGGCGAAGTCGCCCTCGCCCCGGGTGCCCTCCGGGAAGATGCCCAGCACTCCCCCGGCCGACAGCACGCCGAGGGCCTGGGTGATCGCGGTGCGGTCGGCGGCGGTGCGGTCCACCTTCAGCTGGCCGATGCCGGTCAGGAAGGGGTCCAGCGGCCCGACGAAGGCTTCCTTCTTGATCAGGAAGTGCGTGGGCCGGGGCGCCACGCCCATGACCATCGGGCCGTCGATGTTGTGGGAGTGGTTCACGGCGAGTATCACCGGGCCGGTGGCCGGCACCCGCCAGGCGCCGAGCACGCGCGGCCGCCACAGCCCGAACATCAGGCCGACGCCGATGCGCCGGCCGACCTCGGCACCCCGCTCGGAGGGAACCGGCGCACGGGTCACTTCCCGGCCCGCTTCTCCTCGACCAGGGTGACGACGCACTCGACGACCTGGACGAGGGTGAGTTCCGTGGTGTCCACCTCGACCGCGTCGCCGGCCTTGGCGAGCGGCGAGGTCTTCCGGCTGGAGTCGGCCGCGTCCCGCTTGATCAGGGCCTCGCGGGTGGCGTTGACGTCGGCGCCCTTCAGCTCGCCGCTGCGGCGGGCCGCGCGGGCCTCCGGCGAGGCGGTGAGGAAGATCTTCAGGTCGGCGTCCGGCAGGACGGTCGTACCGATGTCCCGGCCCTCGACGACGATGCCCCGGTCGGCACCGGCGGCCAGCGAGCGCTGCAGCTCGGTGATCCGGGAGCGGACCTCGGGCACCGCGCTGACCGCGCTGACCGCGGAGGTGACCTCCTGGGTGCGGATCGGGCCGGCCACGTCCACGCCGTCGACGGTGATCGTCGGGTCGGCCGGGTCGGTGCCGGAGATGATCTCCGGCTTGCCCGCGACGGCGGCGACCGCGGTCGGGTCGTCCAGGTCGATGCCGTTGTTCACCATCCACCAGGTGATCGCCCGGTACTGGGCACCGGTGTCCAGGTAGCTCAGGCCGAGCTGCGCGGCCACGGCCTTCGACGTGCTCGACTTGCCCGTGCCGGAGGGACCGTCGATCGCGACGATCACGGGCTTGGCGGTCGGGGCGCCGTTTTCCACTGAGGACACCTTCCTGGTGAAGGGTGGTGAGCGGGGGTCCGGGACGCGAGGGCGCCCCGGACAAGGTTACTGGCTCCCGGGACGCGCCCTCACCGGCGTCGTCACTGGCGCAGTGCCCAGCCCCGCTCGCGCAGTGCCTCCCTCAGGGCCGCGGCCGCCTGCGGCTCGACCATGAGCTGCACCAGACCGGCCTGCTGTCCGGTGGCGTGCTCGATCCGGACGTCCTCGATGTTGACCCCGGCCCGGCCGGCGTCGGCGAAGATGCGGGCGAGCTGGCCGGGCTGGTCGTCGATGAGGACGACGACGGTCTCGTACGCGCGCGGGGCGCTGCCGTGCTTGCCGGGTACCCGCACCCGGCCGGCGTTCCCACGGCGCAGCACGTCCTCGACGCCCGCGGTGCCCCGGTCGCGCTCGGTCTCGTCGGCGGACTGCAGGGCGCGCAGGGCCCGCACCGCCTCCTCCAGGTCGGTGGCGACGTCGGCGAGCAGGTCGGCGACCGGGCCCGGGTTCGCGGACAGGATGTCGATCCACATGCGCGGGTCGGAGCCGGCGATCCGGGTCACGTCCCGCACGCCCTGCCCGCACAGCCGCACGGCGGCCTCGTCGGCGTGCTCCAGGCGCGCGGCGACCATGCTGGACACCAGGTGGGGCATGTGGGAGACCAGGGCGACGGCGCGGTCGTGGGCGTCGGCGTCCATGACGACCGGGACGGCCCGGCAGTGCGAGACCAGCTCCAGGGCGAGGTTCAGCACCTCGGTGTCGGTGTCCCGGGTCGGGGTGAGCACCCAGGGGCGGCCCTCGAAGAGGTCGCCGGTGGCGGCCAGCGGGCCGGACTTCTCCCGGCCGGACATGGGGTGGGTGCCGAGGTAGGCCGACAGGTCCAGGCCGAGCGCCTCCAGCTCGCGGCGCGGGCCGCCCTTGACGCTGGCGACGTCCAGGTAGCCGCGGGCCACGCCCCGGCGCATCGCGTCGGCGAGCACCCGGGCCACATGGGCGGGCGGCGCCGCCACGATCGCCAGGTCGACCGGGCCCTCGGGCGCCGTGTCGGTGCCCGCGCCCAGTGCGGCGGCGGTGCGGGCCTGCCCGGGGTCGTGGTCGTCGAGGTGGACGGTGACGCCGCGCTGGGCGAGCGCGAGCGCGGCGGAGGTGCCGATCAGGCCGGTTCCGATGACGAGTGCGGTCCTCACCGGGCGGTGTCCTTGCACGGGGCCGCGGCGGCGGGGTGGACGGGGGCGCTCCCGGCGCCGGGCCGGGCCGGTCCGCCGTGTTCCGGGACGGCGGTGGGCAGCGCCCCGACCCGCTCCCCCGGGTGTCCGGCCCCGTCCCGCTCCAGTTGGCCGGCCCCCCGGACCGCTCGTACCGCCACGGCACTGCTCCTCGCTGACATGCGTCTGTTCTTGGTCCGTCCAGCGTAGTCAGCCCGCGCGGGACCGGCGCACGGCGCCCGCTCGCTGAGACGATACGGAAGATCCGGTTTTGACCCTTTCTCAAGATGGTGTACGGAGGTCTGACATGACCCAGCCCGCGACACGGCGTGCCGTCCTCGCCACGGGCACCGGCGCGCTCGCCCTGGGATGCGTGGGATGCGGCGACAAGACGGGGGGCGGCGCGGCGGCGGCGTCCCCCGAGGAGATGGACGCGTCCCCGCACACGATGGAGGCGTCCCCCGCCGGGACGGAGGCCTCCGGGTCCGCGCCGGAGACGTCCCCGGCGGGCAGGCGGCTGGCGGCGACCAGCGCCATCCCGGAGGGCGGCGGCAAGGTCTTCGACGCGGAGAAGGTCGTCGTCACCCAGCCCGCGAAGGGCGAGTACAAGGCGTTCTCGGCGGTCTGCACGCACCAGGGCTGCCTGGTGAACCGGGTGGCCGACGGCACCATCGACTGCCCCTGCCACGGCAGCAAGTACCGCGTCTCCGACGGCTCGGTGGTCCGGGGACCCGCCACCAAGCCGCTCCCGGAGAAGCGGATCACCGTGACGGGGAATTCGATCAGCCTGGACTGAGCGGGCCGCGTACGCTCCGGGGATGCAGCCGCAGGACCTCGTGCGCGACCACACCGTCTACTCCTGTGTCATGGGCTCCCGCGCCTTCGGCCTGGCGACCGGCGCCAGCGACACCGACCGGCGCGGGGTCTTCCTCGCCCCGACCCCGCTGTACTGGCGGTTCGAGAAACCGCCCACGCATGTGGAGGGGCCGGGCGAGGAGCGGTTCTCCTGGGAGCTGGAACGGTTCTGCGAGCTGGCGCTGCGCGGCAACCCGAACATCCTGGAGTGCCTGCACTCACCGCTGGTGGAGCAGGTGGACGACACCGGCCGCGAACTGCTGTCGCTGCGCGGCGCCTTCCTGTCCCGGGGCGCCCACACCACCTTCACCCGTTACGCCCTCGGCCAGCGCAGGAGGATCGAGGCCGACCTCCGCGCCACGGGCGCCCCGCGCTGGAAGCACGTGATGCACCTGCTGCGGCTGCTGATGTCCGCGCGGGACCTGCTGCGCACCGGCGAGCTGCGGATCGACGTCGGCGAGCAGCGCGAGCCCCTGCTCGCCGTGCGGCGCGGCGAGGTGCCGTGGGCGCGGGCGCGGGCGTGGATGGTCCGGCTGGCGGCCGAGACCGAGGAGGCCCTGCGGGTCAGCCCGCTGCCCGCGGAGCCGGACCACGCGCGCGTGGCCGCCTTCCTGTACCGGGTGCGCCGGGAGTCAGCCCTCCAGTCGTAGCCGGACCACCAGATCGTGCAGGGCCTCGTGGGCACCGGCCGTGTCGGGCAGGGCGGTGCCGGCCTGCGCCTCGTCGAGCCGGACGTGCAGCCGCTCCACGTCGTCCGCCACGCGCGCGTGGTCGACGACGGCCGTGCCGTGCTCCTTCTCCCGCTTGGCGGCCATCAGCTCCGGCAGGTAGCCGGGGCCGCCGACCCGCTCCAGGAGGGTGGGCAGGTGGGCCTGGACCTCGCCGGTGCGCATGAGGTGGATGCCGGTGAGCAGCACCCGGAAGGTGTAGAGCAGCGGCTTCAGCTCGCCGGTCTTCTCGAACATGCGCCACTGGGTCACCGCGAACCCGCGGTAGTGGTGGGCGTGGTGGCCGGTGAGGACACCCGGGACCAGCGCGGCCAGTTCCCGGTGGGCGTCGGAGGTGTGCACGACCAGGGGCGACAGGAGCTGTTCCAGTACGTAGCCGTTGCGGCGGAGCATCAGCCGTACGAACTTGCGCAGGTCGTGGGTGACGAGGTCCAGCTCGACGCCGTGCCGGACCCAGGTCCGCGAGCGGGTCTCCTCCGGCTCGCGCAGCCCGAGGAGGTCGGCGGCGGGGAGCAGGTGGACGCCCCGCAGGTCCACGTCGGAGTCCTGCGAGGGGAAGCCGTACAGGTGGGCTCCCGAGACGGTGGCGAACAGCAGGGGGTCGGGCTGTTCCGCGACCACCGGGGCGAGGTCGGTGTCGAGGTCGTCGATCATGGGATCAAGCGTCCCAGAGCTCTCCCAGGGCCAACAGGTCGCCTCGGTGCTCGATCCGCTCCACCCAGTCGGCGGGCCAGGCGTCCGCGCCCAGCCGGGCGCCGGCGAAGGCGCCGGTGAGGCAGGCGATGGAGTCGGAGTCCCCGGCGGTGCAGGCGGCCCGGCGCAGCGCGGTGACGGGCTCGTCCGGGAAGAGCAGGAAGCACAGCAGGCCGGTGGCGAGGGCCTCCTCGGCGATCCAGCCCTCGCCGGTGGCCAGGCAGGGGTCGGTCTCCGGGGAGACGGTCCGCACGGCGTCCTGGAGCCGGCCGAGTACCGCGAGGCACTCGTCCCAGCCGCGTGCGATGAAGTGCTCGGGGCCGGGGTCCTGGGAGCGGGTCCACAGGTCGCCGAGCCAGGTGTGGTCGTAGTGCGTGCGGCGCTCCAGCGCGTAGGAGCGCAGCCGCCCGACGAGTCCGGCCGGGTCGGCGCCCCGGGCGAGCAGGTGGACGGCGTGCGCGGTGAGGTCGGAGGCGGCCAGCGCGGTGGGGTGGCCGTGGGTGAGGGCGGACTGCAACTGAGCGGCGCCGGAGCGCTGTTCACCGGTGAGTCCGGGTACGAGGCCGAGGGGGGCGACCCGCATGTTGGCGCCGCAGCCCTTGGAGCCGACCTGGGCGGCGTCCTGCCAGGTGCGGCCGTCCTCCAGCAGGCCGCACGCCGTCAGGCAGGTGCGGCCCGGGGCGCGGTTGTTCTCCGGCGACCGGTACCAGCGCACGAACTCCTCGCGCAGCGGCGGTTCCAGCAGCCCGGGGGTGAGGTCGCCGTGCCCGGCGGCCGTGCGCAGTGCGCGGCCGAGGGCGAGGGTCATCTGGGTGTCGTCGGTGACGAAGGCCGGCGCCGGCAGCTCCATCCGCCGCCAGGGCCCGCACTTGGCGAGGATCGACGGCACGTCGTCGAACTCCGTCGGGAAGCCGAGGGCGTCCCCGAGGGCGAGGCCGAGGAGTGCTCCGGTTGCGGCTCGTATGGGCACGCGATTCACCATCCCCTTTTATCGTCACGCTGACAATAAAGGGGGACGATGATCACGGCAAGGCGTTCTAGAGGTCGACTTCCTGCATCAGCATGCCGACCTCGGTGTTCGACAGGCGGCGCAGCCAGCCCGACTTCTGGTCGCCCAGGGTGATCGGGCCGAAGGCGGTGCGCACCAGCTTCTCGACCGGGAACCCGGCCTCGGCCAGCATGCGGCGCACGATGTGCTTGCGGCCCTCGTGCAGGGTCACCTCGACCAGGTAGTTCTTGCCGGTCTGCTCGACGACGCGGAAGTGGTCCGCGCGCGCATAGCCGTCCTCGAGCTGGATGCCGTCCTTCAGGCGCTTGCCGAGGTCGCGCGGGATCGGGCCCACGATGGCCGCGAGGTACGTCTTCTTCACGCCGTACTTCGGGTGCGTCAGGCGGTGCGCCAGCTCACCGTGGTTGGTGAGCAGGATGACGCCCTCGGTCTCGGTGTCCAGGCGGCCGACGTGGAAGAGGCGGGTCTCGCGGTTGGTGACGTAGTCACCGAGGCACTGCCGCCCCTCCGGGTCCTCCATGGTGGAGACGACACCGGCGGGCTTGTTGAGCGAGAAGAACTGGTACGACTGCGTCGCGACCGTCAGGCCGTCGACCCTGACCTCGTCCTTCTCCGGGTCCACGCGGCGGCCCTGCTCCAGCACGATCTCGCCGTTGATCTCGACCCGGGCCTGCTCGATCAGCTCCTCGCAGGCGCGGCGGGAGCCGTAGCCGGCGCGCGCGAGCACCTTCTGGAGCCGCTCGCCCTCCTGCTCGGCGCCCGGGAAGGTCTTGGGGAGCTTGACGTCCTTCTTGCCCGCGTACCGCTCCCGGTTGCGCTCCTCGACCCTGGTCTCGTACTCGCGTGAACGCGCGGGGGCCGTACGGCCGTCCTGCCGGGGCTTCTTCGGGCCGCCCTTGGCACCGCCGCGGGCCGCGCCGCCGCGTCCGGACTTGGGGCCGTCCTGGGTGGCCCCGGGGCCCACGTCGTAGCGGCGCTCCTCGGGGCGGGGCTTGCGGGGCCGGCCCTGCCCCTCCTTCTGGTCCCTGTCGTTGCCGGCACCGCGGTAGTTACCGCGCCCGCCGCTCTTGCCGCTGCCGCTGCTTCGCATCAAGGTTTCCGTCTTAGTCGTCTGCGTCCTGACCGCCGGGCGCGTCGGGCGCGTCCGGGTCGAACGACGGGACCCCCTCCTGGGTCTCGGCCTCGATCGCCTCCGCCTCGGGGAGGAAGGGCGCGAGTTCCGGAAGCTCGTCCAGGCCGCGCAGGCCCATCCGCTCCAGGAAGTAGTTCGTCGTCCTGTACAGGATCGCACCTGTTTCGGGTTCCGCGCCCGCCTCCTCCACCAGACCCCGTTGCAGGAGGGTGCGCATGACACCGTCGCAGTTGACCCCGCGGACGGCGGAGACGCGGCTGCGGCTGACCGGCTGGCGGTACGCGACCACCGCGAGGGTCTCCAGCGCGGCCTGGGTCAGCCGGGCGGTCTGGCCGTCCAGCACCAGCCGTTCGACGGCCGGAGCGTAGGCGCCCCGGGTGTAGAAGCGCCAGCCGCCGGCCACGAAGCGCAGCTCGAAGCCGCGGCCCTGCACGGTGTACTCGTCGGCCAGCTCGCGCAGCGCGTCCCCGACCTGCCGCTCCGGCCGCTCCAGCAGCCTCGCCAGGTGCGCCGCGGTCGCCGGCTCGTCCACGACCATGAGCATCGCCTCCAGGGCGGGCTTGAGGTCGAGGCCGGCCACGGTCGGCGCTCCGGCCGGGGTCCCGGGGGTGTCCTCGCTCATGCCTTCTCCTCCTCCCCGGGCGCCTTCGGCGGCCGGTCGAACTCGTCCGTGACCGTCGGCGCCGGGCCCGCGTCGGCGCCGGTCCAGCGGACGGTCAGCTCGCCGAGCGCGGCCTCCTGGTCCAGCGCGACGGCCTTCTCCCGATACAGCTCCAGCAGGGCGAGGAAGCGGGCCACGACGGTGAGCGTGTCGCCGGTGTCCTCGACGAGCACCCGGAAGCTCGCCTCGCCCAGCTCCCGCAGCCGCGCCACCACGATGCCGGCCTGCTCCTGGACGCTGACCAGGGGGGCGTGGATGTGGTCGACGTAGACCTGCGGCTTCGGTTTGGGCTGCATCGCCTTGACCGCGAGCCGGGCGAACCCCTCGGGGCCGATGCTGATGACGACCTCGGGCAGCAGCTCGGCGTGGCCGGGCTCCAGGCCGACGGTACGGGGCCACCGGCGGGCCTCCTCGTCGAGGCGCTCGTTGAAGATGTCCGCGATCCGCTTGTACGCGCGGTACTGGAGCAGCCGGGCGAACAGCAGGTCACGCGCCTCCAGCAGCGCCAGGTCGGCCTCGTCCTCGACCTCGGCGGCGGGCAGCAGCCGGGCCGCCTTCAGGTCGAGCAGGGTGGCGGCGACCACCAGGAACTCGGTCGTCTGATCCAGGTCCCAGTCCGGCCCCATGGCCCGGATGTACGCCATGAACTCGTCGGTCACCTTCGACAGCGCGACCTCGGTGACGTCCAGCCGGTGCCGGGAGATCAACTGGAGGAGCAGGTCGAAGGGCCCCTCGAAGTTGGCCAACCGCACCTTGAAAACCCCACCGGTAGCAGCCCCGGAACCACGGGGGGCGGGATCACCGGGGGCTTCGCCGGGTTCGGGGGGTGCCGTTCCGGGGGCGGGGTCGCCGGGCCCGGGGGCCACGGCTGGGGCCGCGGGAGCGGGGTCGCCGGGCCCGGGGGCTGCGGCTGCGGGGGCGAGGTCCGCGGCTCCAGGCCCGGCGGGGCTCTGGGCGGTGGGCTCGGGTCCGGGGGTGCCGAGGCGGGTGGGGCCTGGCTCGTGGAGCCACGACTCGGGGCCGACCGGGCTCGGGGACCCCTCGACCGCCCCTGGGGCGGGGCGCGGCCCAGGCTCGGCAAAGCCTGGCCCTTCGGGGTCGGGGGCCCCGGCGCGGACGGGGACCGGCTCGACGGGCTCAGGCCCTGAGCGGACCGGGCCCGGGCCCCGCTCGGCCGCCTCCGGGGCGGCGGGGCACGGCCCGGCGAGCCGAGATCCGCCGGTTGCGGAACCGACAGAGTGCGGCCCGGACGCGGAGGCGCCCGGCCCGACGGGCTCCACCGGCACGTCGGCCACGGAAGCGGCGGCTTCAGGCTCGGCGAAGCCCGGCCCGGCGGGCTCGGGACCGGGGCCCCCGGCGCGGGCGGGGACTGGCTCGACGGACCCGGGCCCTGGGCCGAACGGGCCCGGGCCCCGCTCGGACGCCTCTGCGGCGGCGGGGCGCGGCCCGGTGAGCCGGGGTCCGGCGGGGTGCGGCTCGGCGGGGTGCGGCTCGGCGGGGTCGGAGACGGCGGAGCCAGGGGCGGCGGGGCCCGAGCCGGAGTCGGCAGGCCCGGTAACGGCAGCCCCCGGCCCGGCAGGGGCCGGAGGGGCGGCCCCGGGGGCGGGGGCGGGGCGGTCGGCTTCCCGGGCGGCCGCGGGCGACTCTCGCGGGCCGGGGCCGGGTTCCCCCGGGCCCCGGCCCAGTGCGCGCCGGCGGCCGGGCGCTGGGCCGGGGGTGGGAACGTCGTTCGAGGTCATGGCCCCCGCAGGCTACCGTTACCGCCCGCGCAGCCGTCGTACGAGGATGCTCGCGTCCCCGCGGGACTCCAGGTCGGCCAGGACCACGGCCACCGCCTCGCGGACGATCCGTCCGCGGTCCACCGCGAGCCCGTGCTCGCCGCGGAGCACGAGACGCGCGTGCTCCAGGTCCATCAGTTCCTCGGCCGAGACGTACACGGTGATCTTCTCGTCGTGCCGTTCGCGCCCGCTGGGCCGCCGGGCCGCCGCCCGTCCGCGCTTGCGCGGCTGCGCGGCGGCTGGGCCCTCCTGCGCCTGCTGCCGGCGCGCCGGGCGGCTGCGGGACTCGGCCTCGTCGGCCGGGTCGGCCTCCGCCGCCACGTGCTCCGCGCCCTCGCCGTCACCGCTCTGCACGGGCACCGACTGCGGCGCGTCCTCGGCGGCGGCCTCGTCGCTCTCCCCTGCGGGAGCCGGCACCCGGGCCTCACCGTTGGCCGCGCGCCGCGGAGTCGACGGCTGGAGCGCCATACCCCCTGTCGTACGGAAGAGTTCGTCGGCCCCCGGCAGACTCACTCGGCGTGACACCGGGCGAGCACCTCCCTGGCGAGCTGGCGGTAGGCGGCGGCACCGACGGAGTTGGAGGCGTACGTGGTGATCGGCTCGCCGGCGACCGTGGTCTCCGGGAAGCGGACCGTGCGCCCGATGACCGTGTGGTAGACGTGGTCGTCGAACGCCTCGACGACCCGCGCGAGCACCTCACGGCTGTGCACGGTGCGCGAGTCGTACATCGTGGCGAGGATGCCGTCCAGTTCCAGCTCGGGGTTGAGCCGCTCCTGGACCTTCTCGATGGTCTCGGTCAGCAGGGCCACACCGCGCAGCGCGAAGAACTCGCACTCCAGCGGCACGATCACCTTGTGGGCCGCGGTCAGCGCGTTCACGGTGAGCAGGCCGAGCGAGGGCTGGCAGTCGATCACGATGTAGTCGTAGTCGTCCATCAGCGGCTTCAGCGCGCGCTGGAGCGTCGACTCGCGGGCGACCTCCGAGACCAGCTGGACCTCGGCGGCCGACAGGTCGATGTTGGAGGGCAGCAGGTCCATGTTGGGGACCGCTGTCTTCAGCAGGACCTCGTCCGCGGACATCCCCCGCTCCATGAGCAGGTTGTAGACCGTGAGGTCCAGCTCCATCGGGTTGACGCCGAGACCCACCGACAGCGCGCCCTGCGGGTCGAAGTCCACGAGCAGCACGCGCCGGCCGTACTCCGCGAGCGCGGCACCCAGATTGATGGTCGACGTCGTCTTGCCGACGCCGCCCTTCTGGTTGCACATCGCGATGATCTTCGCGGGGCCGTGGTCGGTCAGCGGGCCCGGGATCGGGAAGTACGGCAGCGGGCGTCCGGTCGGACCGATGCGCTCACGGCGCTGGCGGGCCGCGTCGGGCGCGAGCGTGGCCGCGTACTCCGGATCGGGCTCGTACTCGGCGTCGGGGTCGTAGAAGTGCCCCTCGGGCAGTTCGTCGTAGTCGGCGAAGTGGTTGTGGGGCGCGCCACTTCCGTCGCCGGCCATGGCGTTCACGTGATGGCCATCCATGCTCTGGTGTGCTGTCCCGGCCGCGTGCGGACCGGAACTCTGGTGGGCTGCGAAGGTGCGCACAGCGACGGAGCCGACAGCCTCGAATCCCGCGGGACCCTGGCCCCGGATCGGCATTCCTGGTTGACCACCCCCGGGAGAAAATGTCGACTCATTCACAAGTCGTCTTACCTCCTTGGTGACCAGGAAACTTCTAGACAAGGTCAGCGTGGCACCATGCCGACGGTTGGCGACTCTATGGCGTGTCGGCGGTCCGCAGCAACACAATCCGCCGGACCCGGCAGGATGTGTCGGCAATGAAACATGTCGCTGTCAAGGGCGTAAGTCCGGTGCACAGCAGGTCTCACCGGTGTGCGAATCGGTCGAAGGCTTACGTTCGAGGCGAGTTGACCGAGAGCCGCGAAGTGACCATACACACATCCGGCCGGACCTTGTCGGGCAAGGTCCGGCCGGGTGCGCGCTGTTGACGACGTGTGTTGACGAATCGCCTTTTGCCTGCGGTGACTCAGCGGTTCACCAGGTCGCAGGGGTCGGCCGGACGTCAGCCGAGCAGGGTGTCCAGCTCGACGTGGGTCAGGCCGTGGGCCTCGGCGACCTCCTTGTAAACGACCTTGCCGTCATGGGTGTTGAGACCCTTGGCGAGCGCGGCGTCGCGGCGCAGCGCCTCGACCCAGCCGTTGTTCGCCAGGGAGACGATGTACGGCAGCGTGGCGTTGGTGAGGGCGTTGGTGGAGGTGTTCGGCACGCCGCCGGGCATGTTGGCGACGCAGTAGAAGACCGAGTTGTGCACCTCGAAGGTCGGCTCGGCGTGCGTGGTGGGACGGGAGTCCTCGAAGCAGCCGCCCTGGTCGATCGCGATGTCGACAAGGACACTTCCGGGCTTCATGCGGGAGACCAGCTCGTTGGTGACCAGCTTCGGGGCCTTGGCACCCGGGATGAGCACGGCGCCGATGACGAGGTCGGCGTCCAGGACGGCCTTCTCCAGCTCGAAGGCGTTGGACATGACCGCCTTGACCTTCGTGCCGAAGATCTTGTCGGCCTCGCGCAGCTTGTTGATGTCGCGGTCGAGCAGGGTCACGTCGAAGCCCATGCCGACGGCGACCTGGGTGGCGTTCCAGCCGGAGACGCCGCCGCCGATGACCACGGCCTTGGCCGGGGTCACGCCCGGGACGCCGCCCGGCAGCACGCCGCGGCCGCCGGCCGCGCGCATCAGGTGGTAGGCGCCGACCTGCGGGGCCAGCCGGCCCGCGACCTCGGACATCGGGGCGAGCAGCGGCAGCGCGCGGTTCGGCAGCTCGACGGTCTCGTAGGCGATGGCCGTGGTGCCGGACTCGACGAGGGCGTCGGTGCACTCCTTGGAGGCGGCCAGGTGCAGGTAGGTGAAGAGGATCTGGTCCTTGCGGAGGCGGTGGTACTCCTCCGCGACGGGCTCCTTGACCTTCAGCAGCAGGTCGGCGGCGGCCCACACCTCGTCGGCGGTGCCGAGGATCTCGGCACCGGCGGCCACGTACTCGGCGTCCAGGATCGAGGAGCCGATGCCGGCGCCGCGCTCCACGACGACCTGGTGGCCGTTGCGCACCAGCTCGTGCACGCCGGCGGGGGTGATGGCCACCCGGAACTCGTTGTTCTTGACCTCGCGGGGGATGCCGACCTTCACGTCGATCACGGTCCTTGGCTCAGAGGGTATGGGGGTGCATTACAGACGTACCCAGACATGCGGTGGCATACCGGGAAACACCGCGGGGAAGGTGCGGCAGAGCCAGTCTAATGAAGGCGTTCCGACTGTCTAGCCTTTCAAAGCATCAATCTTTGCTAGATGCAGTACGGATTTCGCAGGCGCTAACGCCCTGCTCCGAGGATTCCTCGCCCTCCGGGGCCTCCTGACCCAGCATGCGCTCGGCCGCGGCGCGGTGCAGCCGGGCCGCCGCCGGGTCCCCGAGCCGGTCCAGCGTGTCCGCGAGCCGGAGCTGGAGCGCCGCCTGGAGCCGGGCGTCCTCCGCGCGCCGCGCCCACTCCACGGCCTCCTGGCAGGTGCGCAGCGACTCGTCGGGCCGTCCCGCGTACTCCTGCACCCGTGCGATCTCACTCAACGACCGCGCGCTCGCGGCCACATCGCCCTGCCTGCGGTAGCCGGCGAGGGCCGCCCGCCAGTTCCGCAGCGCCTCGCCGTAGCGGCCCGCGTAGGTGTGTGCGGTGGCGATCCGCCCGTACAGCCGGGCGGCCTCCGGGCCCTCCCCCCGGGCCAGCCGCTCGGCCAGGGCGCGGCCGAACCAGTCGGCGGCCCGGTCGTGGTCCCCGAGCTCCTGGTGGGCACCGCCTACGGATTCCATCGCGCGGCCGGTCGCGTACGGGTCGTTCGCCAGGCGTCCGGCGTCCAGCGCGGCCCGGTAACGGGCCAGCGCCTCCCGGGTGCGGCCGGTCTGCGCGTCCAGATCGCCCAGGTTCAGCAGGGCCGCGGCCTTCTCCCGGGGCAGCCCGCGCCGCTCGGCGACGTCGAGGACGAGGCCGTGCACGCGGTACAGGTCGGGCGCGGCGGCCTGGGTGCCGACGTGCGCGGCCAGCGCCCTGACCAGCTGCGACATCAGCCGGCGGGCCAGGGTGTCCAGCTCCCCGTCGGCCACCGCGAGGCGCACGGAGGCCAGCAGGGCCGGCCGCCGGATGCGCAGCCAGTCGGCGGCCGCCCGCGGGGTCGGGAAGCGCAGCGCCCGGGGCATGCCGTTCAGCTTCTCCCGGGCCTGCGGGCTGTCCGTCTCGGTGATCGCCCGGCAGGACTGGAGCAGCCGCACCGTCCGCTCCAGCATCCGGGCCCGGGCGAGCTGGAGCTCCGCGGGACGCTCCTGGCTCTCGGCCTCGGCGCGCAGCAGCGGGTGCAGCCAGCCGGGCACCTCGTACTGCGGCAGCGGGGAGTCCAGCGCGCGCAGCAGGCCGAGGGCGACGAGGTCGTCCAGGACGGTGCGGGCGGCGTCGACCGAGCAGCCGGCCAGCGCGGAGGCGGTGTGCGGGTCGGCCAGACCGGCCGGGGCGAGGTGGAGCAGGCGCAGCAGCCGGGCGGCCGGGCCCGGCAGCTGGTCGTGGACGAGCCGGAAGATCCGGACCAGCGGGGTGCAGTCGGCGCCGTCGGCGGCCTCCTCGGCGGGCGCGTGCATGCGCTTGGCGAGGTCGGAGACTGCGGTCTGGGGGCGGGCGGCGAGCCAGCCGCCGGCCAGTACCAGCGCGGCCGGATGGCCCTGGCACGCCTCCACCAGGCTCTCCGCGGAGCGCGGGTCGACGGTGACCCGGACGGCACCGGTGTGGCCGGTGAGCAGTTCCACCGCCGACTTGGTGTCGAGGCCGCCGAGCGTGCAGGGGCGGACGTCCGAAATCCCGGTGAGCGGCCCTCCGGAGACGGCCACCACCAGGCAGTCCGGGGCGTCCGGGAGCAGCGCGTCGACCTGCTCGGCGCCGGCCGCGTCGTCCAGCAGGAGCAGCATCCGCCGGCCGGCGAGGGCCGTCCGCAGGGCCGCCGTGAGGTCGTCCTCGGCGGCGCCGGCGGGGGCGGGCAGGTCCAGCGCGGCGAGCAGGTCGCGGGCCACCTGCTCCACGGGCACCGGGGTGCCGCCGGGCTCGCTGAGCCGGGCCCGCAGCACCCCGTCCGGGTAGCGGCCGGCGATCCGCCGGACGAGTTCCCCGGCGAGCCGGGTCCGGCCGGAGCCGGGGCGGCCGGCGATGAGGAGCACGCGCGCGCGGGGCGCCTTGCGGCCGGCGAGGGTGTCCAGGCCCGCGCGCTCGATGTCGGCGCGCAGCTCCTTCAACTCCCGTGTGCGGCCCAGGAAACGGCCTTCCGCGGCCGGGTGCGCGGACGCCGCCGCGCCGTCTGGGTCCACCGCCTGATCCGTCACGGGCCACACTCCCGTCCCACCGCACGCGCAAGCCCGCCGGTGTCTTCCGGTACGGGCGATCAAGAGCCTAGTTCACGCTCCGCGACGGTTCCGGAGGAGCGCGGCGGACAAGTCGCCCGATCGGATCAGGCGATCGTCACACCGGCGGCCGGGCGGCTCCGGATCAGGACCGGAAGGGGCGCGCGGGCCACGGCGCGTCGGCGGGGCGCAGCGCGTCCAGGCCGTCCCCGCTCCGCGCCGCCACCAGGGAGAGGACCCCGACGGCCAGGCACGTGTTGTGCAGCTCCCCGGCCAGGACGCCGCGCACCAGTTCCTCGGCTGGCACGCGCGCGTGCTGCATGTCGGACTCCTCGTCCTCCGCCGCGAACCGCTCGCCCGCGGCCTCGGACAGGCCCCGGGCCAGGAAGATCCGGACGGCCTCGTCGCAGCCGCCGGGGGTGGTGTACACGTCGGTCAGCACCCGCCAGTCCTCGGCCTCGACGTGCGCCTCCTCGTACAGCTCCCGCTGGGCGGCGTGCAGCGGGTTCTCACCGGGCACGTCGAGCAGCCCGGCCGGGATCTCCCACAGCTTGTGCCGCACGGGGTGGCGGTACTGGTTGATCAGCAGGACCCGGTCCTCCTCGTCGAGGGCGACGACGGCCACCGAGCCGGGGTGGACCTGGTAGTCGCGGCTGACCACCGAACCGTCGGGCATGACCACCTCGTCCGTCCGGACGGAGGTCTTCTTGCCCGTGAAGGGGGTCTCCGTCGCCCGGATCTCCCACTCCTGCGGAGTGTCCCTGATGGTCATGCCCTGTCCCTCCACGCGCCTGCACACGAGACCGGCCGGAAACGCGGCCGGGGTGCCCGCCCTCGCGGGCACGCACCCCGGCCACCGTACAACCGGTGGGTCAGCCGGCGATCTTCCGCTCGACGGAGGCCTTCACCAGACCGGCGAAGAGCGGGTTGGCGCGGGTCGGGCGCGAGCGCAGCTCGGGGTGCGCCTGCGTGGCGACCAGGTAGGGGTGGACGTCGCGCGGGTACTCCACGTACTCCACGAGCTTGCCGTCCGGCGAGGTGCCCGAGAAGACGATGCCGGCCTTCTTCTCCAGCTCCGCGCGGTAGGCGTTGTTCACCTCGTAGCGGTGCCGGTGGCGCTCCTCGACGTACTCCTTGCCGTCGTAGACCTCGCGGACGATGGAGCCCTCGGCGAGCTTGGCCGGGTACATGCCCAGGCGCATGGTGCCGCCCATGTCGCCCTCGCCGGCCACGATGTCCAGCTGCTCGGCCATGGTGGAGATGACCGGGTGGCCCGTGGCCGGGTCGAACTCGGTGGAGTTGGCGTCGGGGATGTCCGCCAGGTTGCGCGCGGCCTCGATCACGATGCACTGCAGGCCCAGGCACAGGCCGAGCAGCGGGATCCGGTTCTCGCGGGCGTAGCGGATGGCGCCGACCTTGCCCAGCACCCCGCGGTCGCCGAACCCGCCGGGGATGCAGATGCCGTCGACGTCGGAGAGCTGCGCCTTGGCCCCGGCCGGGGTCTTGCAGTCGTCCGAGGTGACCCACTTGATCTTGACCCGGGCCTTGTTGGCGAAGCCGCCGGCCCGCAGCGCCTCGGTGACCGACAGGTAGGCGTCGGGCAGGTCGATGTACTTGCCGACCAGGGCCAGGGTGACCTCGTGGTCGGGGTTGTGCACGCGGTCCAGCAGGTCGTCCCAGGTCGTCCAGTCCACGTCCCGGAAGGGCAGGTCCAGCTTGCGCACGACGTAGGCGTCGAGGCCCTCGGCGTGCACGACCTTGGGGATGTCGTAGATCGAGCGGGCGTCGGGGCAGGCCACCACGGCCGCCTCGTCGACGTCGCACATCAGGGAGATCTTCCGCTTGATCGCGGTGGGGACCTCCCGGTCGCAGCGCAGCACGATCGCGTCCGGCTGGATGCCGATGTTGCGCAGGGCGGCCACCGAGTGCTGGGTGGGCTTGGTCTTCAGCTCGCCGGAGGGGCCGATGTAGGGCAGCAGCGAGATGTGCACCACGAAGACGTTGTCCCGGCCGACCTCGTGCCGGACCTGGCGGACGGTCTCCAGGAAGGGCAGCGACTCGATGTCGCCGACGGTGCCGCCGACCTCGGTGATCACGACGTCGACCTCGTCCGTCGCCATGCGGCGGATGCGGTGCTTGATCTCGTTGGTGATGTGCGGGATGACCTGCACGGTGTCGCCCAGGTACTCGCCGCGGCGCTCCTTGGCGATCACCGTGGAGTACACCTGGCCGGTGGTGACGTTGGCGGTGCCGTCCAGGTCGCGGTCGAGGAAGCGCTCGTAGTGGCCGATGTCCAGGTCGGTCTCGGCGCCGTCGTTGGTGACGAACACCTCACCGTGCTGGAAGGGGTTCATCGTGCCGGGGTCGACGTTCAGGTACGGGTCCAGCTTCTGCATCACGACGCGCAGGCCGCGAGCCTTGAGCAGCATGCCCAGGCTGGAGGCGGTCAGACCCTTGCCGAGCGAGGAGGCGACACCCCCGGTGACGAAGATGTGCTTGGTCGTCGTGGATTTGGGCGTCATGGCCAAGAGGGGGCTCCCGTGGTCGCTGTCTGTGATGCGGGGCGGCCGGCCGTCCGGCGGTTTCCGGAGGTGCCGTCGCTGCGGTTCGGGGGTTCGTCGCCCACCGGTCCACGGGCTACCAGCGTATCAGCGCTCGGGAGGGACGGCTTCCGAGCACGCTCCGCGTCCGGCCGGGCACCGTGCGGTCCCGGCCGGGCCACTCGTACCGCTCCGTCACCACCCGGACACACGCTTCTCACCCGACGCTCACTCGTTCGGCCCACATGGGTTGCCCGGAGCGGGACGCAGATCATCTACATGCGTCGTATCCTGCTCGGACGTTGGCTGCCGAGCCCGGCCGGAACGACGGCACACCCCCGCCTGCACCACCCGGAACAACGAGAGCGCGGCAGTTCGTTGAGCAAGGACTGTCGTTTTGCCTCAGGGCTCGGCGGGCTGCTTTGCTTCACCGCTCAACGACGCACAACAAACCCCTTGACCGCATCAGCGACAGCCCCCTGCGTGGGGGTGACGTGGCCGTTCGACTGGAGTTGCACGTGGCCGGGCGCATCGAAGACTACGCACTCATCGGAGACATGCAGACCGCGGCGCTGGTCTGCCGGGACGGCACGGTGGACTGGCTGTGCCTGCCGCGCTTCGACTCCCATGCCGTCTTCGCCGGCCTGCTGGGCACCGAGGAACACGGTTTCTGGCGGCTCGGCCCGGCGCACGCCGCCGACGCCGCGCCGCCCACGGCCGCCCGGCGCGGCTACCGCGGCGACTCGCTGATCCTGGAGTCGGAGTGGGACACCCCGCGCGGCACCGTGCGCGTGACCGATTTCATGCCCCCGCGTGACGGCGCCCCGCAGCTGATCCGGATCGTGGAGGGCGTCACCGGCCGGGTGCCGATGCGCTCGGCCCTGCGGATGCGGTTCTCCTACGGCCGCGTGGTGCCGTGGGTGCACCGGCACGAGGGCCGCACGGTGGCCGTCGCCGGACCGGACTCCGTGTGGTTCGACACGGAGGCCGAGACCTACGGGAAGTCCCTGACCACCTACGCGGACTTCACGGTCGCCCCGGGTGACCGGATCGCGTTCACCATCTCGTGGCAGCCCTCGCACAAGGAGCCGCCGCCGCTGCCGGAGCCGGAGACCTCCCTGGAGGCCACGGAGGAGTTCTGGCGCGAGTGGGTCGAGCACTGTACGTACCACGGCCCGTACCGGGAGGCGGTGGTCCGTTCGCTGATCACCCTGAAGGCGCTGACCTACGCCCCGACCGGCGGCATCGTCGCGGCCCCCACCACCTCCCTGCCGGAGGACATCGGCGGCGTGCGCAACTGGGACTACCGGTACACCTGGCTGCGGGACGCGGCGATCACCCTGTCCTCGCTGCTGCGCACCGGCTACCGCGAGGAGGCCCGCGCCTGGCGCGAGTGGCTGCTGCGGGCGGTCGCCGGCGACCCGGAGAACCTGCAGATCATGTACGGCATCGCGGGCGAGCGCGAACTCGGCGAGGCCGAGCTGGACTGGCTGCCGGGCTACGAGGGCTCCGCCCCGGTCCGCGTCGGCAACGGCGCCGCCCACCAGCTCCAGCTGGACGTGTACGGCGAGGTCACCGAGGCCCTGCACCTGGGCCACATGACGGGCCTCGCGCGCAACGACTACGCCTCCCTGCTCCAGCTCAAGCTGATCCGCTACCTGGAGGACCACTGGCAGGAGCCGGACGAGGGCATCTGGGAGGTGCGCGGCCCGCGCCGGCACTTCGTGCACTCCAAGGTGATGGCCTGGGTCGCGGTGGACCGCACGATCAAGCTGATCGAGTCCGGGGACGCGGACGGCCCGCTTGAGCGCTGGCGCGAGCTGCGCGACGACATCCACCGGGACGTCTGCGAGAGGGGCTACGACAAGGAGCGCAACACCTTCACCCAGTCCTACGGCTCCCGGGAACTGGACGCGTCGCTGCTGCTCATCCCCCAGATGGGCTTCCTCCCGCCGGACGACAAGCGGGTGATCGGCACCATCGAGGCGATCCAGCGCGAGCTGTCCACCTCGGACGGGTTCATCCTGCGCTACCCCACCGAGGGCGCCCACGCGGGCGTCGACGGCCTGCCGGGCGACGAGGGCGCCTTCCTGGCCTGCTCGTTCTGGATGGCGGACGACCTGGCGATGATCGGCCGGGTGGACGAGGCCCGCAAGCTGTTCGAGAAGCTCCTCGCGCTGCGCAACGACCTCGGTCTGCTCGCCGAGGAGTGGGACCCGGTCGCCCAGCGCCAGGTGGGCAACTTCCCGCAGGCCTTCAGCCACGTGCCGCTGATCGACACCGCGCTGCGGCTGACCGCCTCGGGGGCCTACGGCGGCTGACCGCGCCCGGGCCACCGCGCCCGCCTAGGCTGGACGGCGACAGCGCCTTCTCCCGGAAGGGGGCCGGCCGTGGCTGCCCTCTCGAAGGCGGGCGCCGCCCTCGCCGCGCTGCGCGGGGAACTGGCGGGCGCGGTGTTCGCCCCCGGTGACCCCGGCTACGACGAGGCCCGTGCGGTCTTCGACGCGAGGATCGACCGGCGGCCGGCGGTGATCGCCCGGTGCGCGCACACGGCCGACGTAGTGCGCGCCGTGCGCTTCGGCCGCGAACTGGACCTGCACATCGCGGTGCGCGGCGGCGGCCACGGCGCGGCCGGCGCGGCGCTCGTGGACGGCGCGCTCGTGGTGGACCTGCGCCGGATGCACGCCGTCTCGGTCGACCCGGCCGCCCGGACGGCCCGGGTCGGCGGCGGCGCCACGACGGGCCACCTGGACCGGGCCGTCCGGCCGTACGGGCTCGCGACCACCGGTGCGCGCGCGTCCGCGGCAGGCGTCGCCGGCGTCGTCCTGGGCGGCGGCACCGGCTGGCTGGACCGGGCCTTCGGCCTGGCCGCCGACAACCTCCTCGGCGCGGAGCTGGTGACCGCGGACGCCGAGCGGGTGCGCGCGAGCGCCGACGACGACCCCGGGCTGTTCTGGGCGCTGCACGGCGGCGGCGGCAACTTCGGCGTGGTCACCGCGCTCACCCTGCGGCTGCACCCGCTGCCGGAGTTCTCCCTCGCCCTGCTGCTGTACCCGGCGCGGCACGGCCCGGACGTGGTCCGGGTCTTCCGCGAGCTGTTCCCGGGCGCCCCCGGCCGGCTGGGCGGCGCCGTGCTGCACCTCACCGGCCCGCCCCCGGGGTTCGTACCGCCGGACCTGGCGGGCCGGCCGGTGTGCGCGGCCCTGCTGACCCACGCGGGCGGCGAGGACGCGCTGCGCCGCCTCGCCCGGCCGCTGCTGGCGCTGCCGCACGAGGCGGCGCGCGTCGGCCCGGTGCCGTACGCCGACGCCCAGTGCCTGCTGGACGTGCCGCCCGGCCGGCGCGCCCACGGGTCGGCGGAGCACGTGCGCGGTCTGCCCGACGAGCTGGTGGCAATCCTCTGCGCCGGCGCGGCGGACCTGCCCGGGCCGGCCGGCTCCCGGTGCCTGCTGCTCCCGCAGGGCGGCGCGGTCGCCGCCGGCCCGCGGGGGTACCCGGTGCCGTTCCGGGACGCGCCGTGGGCGGTGCACCCGTTCGCCCTCTGGCGGGACCCGGCCGACGACGAGCGGGCGGTCGCCTGGGTGCGCGGGGTGTGCGCCGGCGTCCGGCCGTGGAGCACGGGCGCCGTACAGCTCGGCCTCGTCGGCGACGAGGGCCCGGAGCGGGTGCGGGCGGGTCTGGGCGCGGGGAACCTGCTGCGGCTGGAGAAGGTGAAGCGCGCCTTCGACCCCGACAACGTGTTCCGCTTCAACCACAACATCCGGCCGGTGTAGCCCGGAGCTGTCCCGCGGGCGTTTGCGCAGGTAGCGTCCGCTGCATGGACAGCAGTACGGACCACCGACTCGACACCCAGGGCGCCGGCATCACGGTGCGGCGGGCGCTGGAACTGCCCGGCCTGCGCAGCGGGCTGCCGGAGATCCTGGCCGGCGGCGACCGGCTGGGCCGGACCGTCCGCTGGGTGCACGCGGGCGAGGTCCCGAACATCGCCTCGCTGCTCAAGGGCGGCGAGCTGCTCCTCACCACCGGCTACGGCCTCGGCACCCGCCCGGCCGAGCAGCGGGCGTTCGTGCGGACCCTGGCCGAGCGCGGGATCGCGGCCCTGGTGGTGGAGCTGGGCCCGCGCTTCGCCCGGCTGCCCGCGGCGCTGGTGGACACGGCCCGGACGGCGGGGCTGCCGCTGGTCCAGCTCCACCGCGAGGTGCCGTTCGTGACGGTGACCGAGGAGATCCACACCGAGATCGTCAACGGCCACTACGCCCTGCTGCAACGGGCGGAGGAGGTGCACCGGCGCTGCACCGAGGCCCTGCTGGGCGGCGGCGGGATCCCGCAGGTGCTGGGCATCCTCGCCGGTTTCAGCGGCAACCCGGTGTTCCTGGAGACCGCCGGCGGCCGGCTGCTGTACGCGGCCGGGGAGGGCCCCGAGGGCGCCGACCCGCTCCAGGTGTGGGAGGGGCTGCGCGGCCCGCACAAGGAGGCGCCGCCGCCCGCCGGCTCGGTGCTGGTGGACGTGCCCGGCGGCGGGCCGGGCACGGCGGGCTCGGTCCGCGCCCGCCTGGTGCTGCTGCCCGTCCGCTCGCCGCTGGCCCCGGTCCACCGGATCGCCGCCGAGCGGGCCGCGGGCATCCTGGCCGTGGTGCTGATGCAGGCCCGGCAGGAGGAGGAGCTGGCGGCGCGCGGGCGCGGCGACTTCCTCACCGATCTCGCCGAGGGCCGCATCTCCGCGCAGGACGCCCCGGCGCAGGCCCGGGTGCTCGGTTTCAAGCCCGGCGACAGCCCGCTGCTGCCGGTGGTGATGCGGATCGGGGACACCCTCTCCCCCGGCGGGGGCTGGGCGGTGCTGGCCCGGGCGGTCTCCGAGGAGCTGGCCGCGGTGGGCGTGCCGGTGCTGCTGGGGGTGCGGCCGGTGGAGGGCCGCGTGCTGGTGCTGCTGGGGCTGCGCTCGGAGTCGGAGCGGGCGGCGGTCGCGGACCGGGTCGCGGCGGCGCTGCGGGCGGGGGTGGACCGGGCCGGGATGCGCCGGCCGGGATCGCCGCCGCCGGTGGTGGTGGTCGGGGTGGCCGGCGGCTGGGCGGCGGCCTCGGCGGGCCTGCGGCACGCGGCGGAGACGGCGACGGCGGCCCAGGGCCTGACCGACCGGCCCTGGTACGACGCCCGGCGCCTCGACATCGACCTGCTGCTGTGGCGGCTGCGCGACCACCCGGACCTGGCGGCCTTCGTGGACCGCGCGATCGGCCCGCTGCGCGACCACGACCGGCGCTCCAAACCGCCGCTGCTGCCGACCCTGGAGACCTATCTCGCGCACGCCGGCCGCAAGGCGGAGACCGCCCGCGAGCTGCACCTCAACCGCCAGACGCTGTACAACCGCCTCGCCCGGATCGGTGAGTTGCTGGGCACCGACCTCGACGACCCGCAGACGGTGCTGGCCCTGAGCCTGGCCCTGCGCGCCCGCCGGCACGTGTCGTAGCCGTTCCGTCCGGGCGTCTCAGGCGAGCGGGCGGGGCCGGGTCAGCTCGTCGTACACGCTGAGCACCTGGGCGACGGTCTCGTCCTCCGTGGGCCAAGTCGCGGCCTGCCGCGGCCCGCGCTCCCGCAGCGCCGCGCACCGCTCCGGGTCGGCGAGCAGCCGCAGGACCGTGTCCGCGAGGGCCGCCGGATCGCCGTACGGCACCAGTTCGGCCGCGTCGCCGACGAGGTCCGGGATGCCGCCGGCCCGGGTCGCGACCAGCGGTACGCCCGCGTGCAGCGCCTCCTGGGCGAACACGGACCGTGATTCCCGGCCGCCCGTCAGGAGGGCGAGGTCGGCGGCGGCCAGCAGTTCGGGCACGTCCTCGCGGCGCCCGAGCAGCCGTACCGGGAGGCCCTCGTCCGCGATCCGCCGGCGCAGTGACGGCCGCAGCGGTCCCTCCCCGGCGATCACCACCAGCGGCACCGGGTCCAGGTCCCGCCAGACGCGGGCCGCGTCGAGCAGGACGTCGTAGCCGCGGTGCCGGTCCAGGGAGCCGACCGCGAGGAGCAACGGGCGCCCTGTGGTGCCGAGTTCGGCGCGGACCTTGGCGCGCAGCCGGTCGGGGTCGGCCGGGCCGGCGGGCCGGCGCCGCCCCGGCAGGCCGACGGCCGCGAGCCGGGCGTCCCGCGCCCCGGTGCGCCGGGCCAGGTCCACCAGGTCGGGGCTGGTGCCGAGGACCACGGCCGCCGTCCGCACCACCCGCCGTTCCAGCAGCCGCAGCAGTTGCCCCCGGGGGCCCTCCGCCCGCGCCCGGTCGTGCCAGGTGACCACCAGCGGGGTGTCGCGCCCGCCGAGCGCGAGCACGGTCCGGAAGGAGGCGTGCAGCCCGTGGGCGTGCACCAGGTCGGCGTTGGCGCAGGCGGTGCGGAGCGCGGCCACCGAGACGGGGTCGCTGCTGCGGGGCACGTGCACGTGGTCGGCGCCGGTCCCGGTGAAGTCGTAGGCGTGTTCGGCCTCGGCGGGGGCGCACACCGTGACCCTTACGCCCCGGGCCACCAGCCCCTCGCTCAGCGAGCGCACGTGCGCACTGCTGACGGCGTTGCCTCCGCCCAGCACCTGCACGGTGCGCAGCGGCGGCCGGCCGAGCGGTGCATTGCTGCTCAGGGGGCTCACGGGGCCGGCGCTCCTGGTTCGGCGGGGGCGGACACGAGGGAACGTACAGAAGGTAGCGGGCTCACAGGGGCGGGAGGATGCGCCCCGCGCGCCTCCCGCTCGGTCCGTGTTCCCTCAAGCATGCCAGGGTGAACGGCCGTTAAGGGAAATCCGGAGGGCGCACGGTGCGGCAGGCCGCGGCGATGCGCGGAGGTATGTCACCCACAAGGGTGAGAGAAGCCGGGGAACGCCCGAACGCCCTTCCCGGGCACGCACCGGCCGGGCCGGCGACGTACGCGCGACAGCGCCCTACCGCCGCACCATGTGCCCGGGCAGCCGGCCGACCAGTTCCGAGTCCTGGGGCCGGGAGGGCGCCCGGGGGCCGCTCGTCCGGCCGCCCCCGCAGGGTGCCCTTCCGGGCGGAATCACCCGGGGTGCCGGAGGTCCGCCCGTGCCGTCGCGAGCAGTTCCTCCGCGTGTGCGCGGGCCGTCTCGGAGTCCTCCTGGCCCGCCAGCATGCGGGACAGCTCGCGGATGCGGTCCTCGCCCTCCAGCACCTTCACGCCGGACCGGGTGACCGACCCGTCGTTGGTCTTCTCCACCAGGAGCTGGCGATCGGCGAACGCGGCGACCTGGGGCAGGTGGGTGACCACGACGACCTGCGCGGTCCTGGCGAGCTTCGCCAGGCGCCGGCCGATCTCCACCGCGGCCTTGCCGCCGACGCCGGCGTCGACCTCGTCGAAGAGGTAGGTCGGCACCGGGTCCGTGCCCGCGAACACGACCTCGACGGCGAGCATCACCCGGGACAGCTCACCGCCGGACGCGCCCTTGGCGATGGGCCGCGGCGGGGCACCCGGGTGCGGGGCGAGCAGCAGTTCGACCTCGTCCACGCCGGACGGGCCGTAGGCGACCGTCCGCCCGCCGACCTCGACGCCCTCCGGGTCCTCGGTCTGCCGCAGCTCGAAGGAGACGCGCGCGTGGGGCATCGCCAGCGAGGCCAGCTCGGCGGTCACCGCGGCGGCGAACCGTGCGGCGGCCCCGGTCCGCGCGTCCGTCAGCGCCTGCGCGAGTCCGCCCAGCTCGGCGCGGAGCGCGTCCCGCTCGGCGGTCAGCTCGTCGATCCGCCCGTCGTCGCCGTCCAGCTCGGTGAGGCGGGCGGCGCCCCGCTCGGCCCAGGCGAGGACGGCGCTCACGTCCTCGCCGTACTTGCGGGTCAGCGCGGTCAGCGCGGCCCGGCGCTCCTCCACGGCGGCCAGCCGCAGCGGATCGGCGTCGAGGTCGTCGGCGTACCCGGCCAGCTCACCGGCCACGTCGGCGAGCAGGATGCCGATCTCCCCGATCCGGTCGGCCAGCGCGGACAGCGCCGGGTCGTACGCCCGCACGGCCTCCAGCGCCCGGTGGGCGCCCGCGACGAGCGTGCCCGCGTCGATGCCCTCGGGGTCCTCCGGGTTGCCCGCGAGGGCGGCGTGCGCGGCCGTCGCGGCCGACGACAGCGCCTCGGCGTGGCCCAGCCGCTCGGCCTCCTCGGACAGCTCCGCGTCCTCGCCGGCCCGGGGCTCCACCGCGGCGATCTCGTCGAGCCCGTACCGCAGCATGTCGGCTTCCTGCGCCCGCTCACGCGCGCGCGTGGTGATCTCCTCCAGCTCGGCGGAGACGGCCCGCAGCCGCCGGTAGGCCTCCGTGTACTTGGTGAGCGGCACGGCGACGCCGTCGCCCGCGTACCGGTCGAGCGCCTGCCGCTGCCGGGACAGCTTCAGCAGCCCCTGCTGGTCGGTCTGCCCGTGCACGGCCACCAGGTCGTCCGCCAGCTCGGCGAGCAGCCCGACGGGCACGCTGCGCCCACCCAGGTGCGCCCGGGAGCGGCCCTCGGCGGAGACGGTCCGGCTGATCAGGAGGGCCCCGTCGTCCAGCTCGGCCCCGGCCTCCTCGGCGCGCACGACGGCCGCGGTGCCGGAGGGTACGGCGATCCGCCCCTCCACGACCGCCTTCTCGGCGCCGATCCGCACGAGCGCCGGGTCCGCCCGGCCACCGAGCAGCAGCCCCAGGCTCGTGACCACCATGGTCTTGCCCGCGCCCGTCTCACCGGTGACGGCGGTGAAACCGGGCGACAGCTCGACGACGGCGTCGTCGATGACCCCGAGTGACCGTATCCGCATCTCCTCCAACACGGAACAGACCATACGAGGTCGGGGGCGCGGAACGCACATGGCCCGCCCGCGTCACTCCGGGGAGTGGGGCGGCGCACCCCGCCACCCGGTGGTGGGCAGCGCGAACTTCGCCACCAAACGGTCGGTGAACGACGAATGGTGCAATCGGGCCAGCCGCACCGGCACGGCGCCCCGCCGCACCTCCACCCGGGCGCCGGGCGGCAGCTCGACCGTCCGCCGCCCGTCGCACCAGAGCACGCCCGGCGGGATGTGCGGCAGCACCTCCACCGCGAGCACCGAGTCCGGCGAGGTCACCAGCGGCTTGGCGAACAGCGCGTGCGCGCTGATCGGCACCATCAGCAGGGCCTCCACCTCGGGCCAGACCACCGGTCCCCCGGCGGAGAAGGCGTACGCCGTGGACCCGGTGGGCGTGGACAGGACGACCCCGTCGCAGCCGAACCCCGTCACCGGCCGCCCGTCGATCTCCAGCACGACTTCCAGCAGCTTCTCGGCGCCGGCCTTCTGCACGGCCGCCTCGTTCAGCGCCCAGTCGGTGTGCACCACGTCACCGTTGCGGTGCACGACGACGTCGACGGTCATCCGCTCCTCGACCTCGTAGGACCGCGCCACCACCCGGTCCACCACCCGGTCGAGGTCGTCCCGCTCGGCCTCCGCGAGGAACCCCACGCGCCCGAGGTTGACCCCGAGCATCGGCACCCCGGAGGCCCGGGCGAACTCGGCACCGCGCAGCAGCGTGCCGTCACCGCCCAGCACGATCAGCAGCTCGCACCCGTCCAGGCACTGCGGGGTCGCCTCCTTGGCGAGGGCCACCCCCTCGTCGGGGAGGGGCAGGTCGCGCGCCTCCTCCTCCAGCACCCGCACCCCGATGCCGTGCCGCAGCAGGCCCTTGACGACGAGTTCCGCGCTCCGGATCGCCGCCGGCCGCCCGGTGTGGGCGAGCAGGAAAACCGTACGTGCCTGGTTCTGTGTCAACGCGGCCCCTCCGCCACTGCACGTTCGACGTCGGCCGGGTCCACCCGGGGTGCCCCCGCCCGCAACCAGAGAAAGTACTCCACGTTCCCCGAGGGCCCGGGCAGCGGACTGGCGGTGACCCCGCGCACTCCGAGCCCCAGCTCCCAGGCCTTCTCGGCCACCGTCCGCACGGTCTCCGCCCGCAGCTGCGGACTCCGTACGACTCCCCCGCTGCCGAGCCGTTCCCTGCCCACCTCGAACTGCGGCTTGACCATCATCACCAGATCGGCGTCCGGCGTCACGCACCGTTTCAGGGCGGGCAGCACCAGACCGAGCGCGATGAAGGACAGGTCGCCCACGACGAGGTCCACCGGTTCCCCGTCGATCGCCTCCAGCGTCAGCTCGCGTACGTTCGTACGGTCCTTGACGGTGACGCGTTCGTCCTTCTGGAGGGACCAGGCGAGCTGCCCGTAGCCGACGTCCACCGCGACGACGTGGGCGGCGCCCGCGCGCAGCAGGACGTCGGTGAAGCCGCCGGTGGACGCGCCGGCGTCCAGCGCCCGCCGGCCCTCGACCACGAGCCCCTGCGGCACGAACGCCGCGAGCGCGCCGGCCAGCTTGTGCCCGCCCCGGGAGACGTAGTCGGGATCGCTGTCGTCGGTCTGGACGACGATCGCCGCCGCGGACTCGACCTGGGTGGCCGGTTTGGTCGCCACGGTCTTGCCGACGGTGACCCGGCCGGCCGCGATCAGCTGGCTGGCGTGCTCGCGCGAGCGGGCGAGGTTCCGGCGGACCAGCTCCGCGTCGAGACGGCGGCGTGCGACTCCTGCCACGTTCGGTTCAGCTCCTGCTCAGGTGGTGTGCGGGGAAGGGGGCGCCGGAGGTTCCGGGCGGGCGTCGAGCGCGGTGAGCGCGTCGCGCAGCCCCCTGTGTACATCCTCGTACACCTCGACGTGCCCGTCGGTGGCGAGGTGGTCGGCATCGGCCAGCCGGTCCAGCCCGGCGTCGACGTCGGCGTTCCCGGTGGGGGTGCGCGGCACGTCCAGGGGGGCCGGGGCGGCGGGGTCGGGCTCGGGGTGGGGGCCGGCCACGGCTGGTGCGGGGGGCCCGGACACGGACTCGCTCATGCCCAGACGCTATACCGAACGGCTGCGGTACCGTCGTCGGCGATGGCCACGATCGAGGAGTGCCGCACCGCGCTGGGGAGGCTCTCGGACAACATGCGGGGCGCCGAGGGCGACGTCGGCGCGGCGGCCGCCCTGGACCGCTCGGTGAGCTGCCACATCACGGACCTGGACGTCACCTTCGCCGGCCGGATGGCCGGTGGCCGGCTGGAGATCGACGAGACCCGTTCCGGGCCGCCCCGGGCCAAGGCGCAGATCCGGCTCGCCATGGCCGGGGACGACCTGCTGGCCCTGGTGGGCGGCGGGCTGAACTTCGCGACCGCCTGGGGCTCGGGCCGGGTGCGGCTGGAGGCGGGCCTGCTGGACCTGTTCCGGCTCAGGAAGCTGCTGTGAGCACGCCGGGACCGGGAGCGCCCGGCACGGCCCCGGCCGGGGCGCCCGGCCGCTGAGGCGCCGAGACCGGCCCGGCCGGCCGTGCCCGCCGTCACCGCCCCGGACGGCCGCCGCCCTCGCCGTACTCCCCTCGCCGTACTCCCCTCGCCGTACTCCTCCGCGTCAGGACACCGCCGCGGCCCGCGCCGCCCGGGCCTTGCGCGCCGCCGGCACCACCAGCGGCGTTCCCGTCTCCGGGTCGTCGATGACCTGGCAGCGCAGCCCGAACACCTCCTCGACCAGCCCGGCCGTGACGATGTCGTTCGGGGCGCCCTCGGCGATCACCCGGCCACCGCGCAGGGCGATGAGGTGGGTGGCGTAGCGGGCCGCGTGGTTGAGGTCGTGCAGGACGGCGACCAGGGTGCGGCCCTGCGTCTCGTGCAGCTCGGCGCACAGGTCGAGGACGTCGATCTGGTGCTGGATGTCCAGGTAGGTGGTCGGCTCGTCCAGGAGCAGCAGCGGGGTCTGCTGGGCGAGCGCCATGGCGATCCACACCCGCTGCCGCTGGCCGCCGGACAGCTCGTCCACCTGGCGCTCGGCCAGCTCCGCGACCCCGGTCCGCCCCATCGACTCCCGTACGACCCGCTCGTCCTCGGCGGACCACTGGCGCAGCAGGCCCTGGTGCGGGTAGCGGCCCCGGCCGACGAGGTCGGCGACCGTGATGCCGTCGGGCGCCACGGACGACTGCGGCAGCAGGCCCAGGGTCCGCGCCACCTTCTTCGCGGGCATCGACTGGATGGCCTGCCCGTCCAGCAGCACCCGGCCCCGGCTGGGCTTCAGCATCCGCGACAGGGCCCGCAGCAGCGTCGACTTGCCGCAGGCGTTCGGCCCGACGATCACCGTGAAGGAGTTGTCGGGGATCTCCACCGACAGCTGCTCGGCGATGACGCGCTGGTCGTAGGCGAGGGTGACGTCCTCGGCGGAGAGGCGGTTCACAGGGGTGCTCCTAGGGGGGGTCGTGTTCGTGCCGCTCATATCCGGCCCGCCCGGCGCTCGGCGACCAGGAGCCACAGCAGGTAGGCGCCGCCGAGGACGCCGGTGACCACGCCGACGGGCAGCTGGTCGGCGCCGAAGGCGCGCTGGGAGGCCCAGTCGGCGGTGACCAGGAGGGCCGCGCCCATGCACAGGGAGGGCACCAGGTTGGGGCCCGGCGAGCGGGTCAGGCGGCGGGCGAGCTGGGGCGCGGTGAGCGCGACGAAGCTGACGGGGCCCGCCGCGGCCGTGGCGGCGGCGGTGAGCAGGACGGCGGAGACCATCAGCAGCAGCCGGACCCGCTGCACCCGGACGCCGAGCGCGTTCGCGACGTCGTCGCCCATCTCCAGCATCCGCAGTCCCCGGGCGTTGCCGAGGACCAGCGGCAGCAGGACGGTGCACAGCCCGAGCAGCGGCCAGACCTGCTCCCAGTCCCGGCCGCCCAGCGAGCCCGTCATCCACACCACCGCGCGGGTCGCGTCGACAAGGTCGGCCTTGGTGAGCAGGTAGCCGTTGACCGCGGTCATGACCGCGTTGACGCCGATGCCGACCAGCACGAGCCGGTACCCGTGCACGCCCTGCTTCCAGGCGAGGAGGTAGATGGCGAGTCCGGTCGCCAGTCCGCCGGCCAGCGCGCCCACGGTCACCTGGGTGGCGCTGCCGGACATGAGCACGATCACGACCAGGGCGCCGGCCGTGGACCCCTGCGACAGGCCGAGCACGTCCGGGCTGCCGAGGGGGTTGCGGGAGACCGACTGGAACAGCGCGCCCCCGAGACCGAGCGAGGCGCCGACGAGCAGGCCGACGAGGACCCGGGGCAGCCGCAGCTCGTTGACGATGAAGTCCTGGTAGGCGGTGCCGTTCCCGGCGAGCGTGCGCAGCACGTCGGCCGCCGGTATCCGCGCGTCGCCGGTGCCGATCAGGGCCACCCCGACGGCGCAGGTCCCGGCCAGCAGCACGACGACGACGGTCAGGGCGCGTACGTCCAGGCGCACGGAGAGCCCGCCGGGGGTGCGTACGGCACGGCTCCTGGAGTGGGTCTTCACAGCTGGGCCGTCCTCCGCCGTCGTACGAGAAAGATGAAGACCGGCCCGCCGATGACCGCGGTGACGATGCCGACCTGGAGTTCGGCGGGGCGGGCCACGACCCGGCCGATGACGTCGGCGCCGAGCAGCAGCACGGGTGCCAGGACCGTGGCGTAGGGCAGGATCCAGCGCAGGTCGGGTCCGGTGAAGGAGCGCACGGCGTGCGGGACCATCAGGCCGACGAAGACGATCGGGCCGCAGGCGGCGGTCGCGGCACCGCTGAGCACCACGGCGGCCAGCATCGCCAGCGCCCGGGTGCGGGCGAGGTTCGCGCCGAGGGCGCGGGCGGTGTCGTCGCCCATCTCCACGGCGTTCAGCGGCCGGGCCAGCGCGAGCGCGAGGACCGTGCCGACCGCGAGGAACGGCAGCACCTGCATGATGGTGGAGTGGCCGGCCGAGACCAGCGAACCCACCGTCCAGAAGCGCATCTTGCCGAGGGCGGCGCCGTCGGTGATCATCACGGCCTGGAGGTAGCCGTACAGGGCCGCGCTGATCGCCGTCCCGGCGAGCGCCAGCCGCACCGGGGTGGCGCCCCGGCTGCCGCCGAGGAACCACACGAGCGCGCCGACCGCCGAGGCGCCCAGGAACGCGAACCACACATAGCCGGTGAGGCTGGTGACGCCGAAGTAGGTGATGGCCGTCACCACGGCCGCGGAGGCGCCCGCGTTGATGCCGAGCAGCCCGGGATCGGCCAGCGGGTTGCGGGTCAGGGCCTGGAGCACCGCGCCCGAGAGGCCGAGCGCGGCGCCGACGAGCAGACCGAGGATCGTGCGCGAGAGCCGCTCGCCCACGACCACGTCGCCGTAGGTGCCCGTGTCGTGGAACAGGCCGTGCCAGACCTGGTCCGGCGAGAGCCCCTTCGCGCCGATCGCGATGCTCGCCAGGGCGACGAGCGCCAGGAGCACGACCGAGAGCAGGAGCCCAAGGGCCCTCGCCGCCCGGCGGGTTGGGGGCGCGGGAGCGGTCTCCGCGCGTGGTTCCGGAGGACTGTCGACCAACACGAGGTTAGGTTAGCCTACCCTGCTCTGGTTCTCGATCCCCGGTCCGCGTCCGCCGGTGCGTTCGCCGGTCCGCGCTTCCCGCCGGGGTGTCCGCCGGTGCGTCAGAACCCGAGCCGCGCCAGCGCCTTGTCCCCGTCCAGCGCGCAGGACTCCTCCCCCGCCGCCGTCCAGGCCGCCGCGCACAGCGCCCGCAGGCCGTCCAGCGCCTCGCCGTCGCCCGCCAGCTCCAGCCGGCCGGTCCCGGCGGTCGCCGTCCAGCCGCCGCAGCGGAAGCCGTCACCCTCGGGGGTGACGTCCGGCTGCCCGGTGAGCAGCCCGCGCAGGTCCGCGTCCACGTACGTCGGCCGGTGCCGCGGTGCCGCGGCCAGCAGTTGCGCCCCGTCGGTCACCCCGGTCAGCACCAGCAGCGAGGCGACCCCGCCGCCGACCGCGCCCTCGATGTCCGTGTCCAGCCGGTCCCCCACCACCAGGGGCCGTTCCGCACCCGTCCGGATGATCGTCTCCCGGTGCATCGGGGGCTGCGGCTTGCCCGCGACCTGCGGCTCGGCGCCGGTCGCGATCCGTACGACCTCGACGGCCGCCCCGTTGCCCGGCGCGATGCCCCGCCCGCTCGGGATCGTCAGGTCGGTGTTGGACGCGAACCACGGCACCCCGCGCCTCACGGCGTACGATGCCTCGGCGAACCGCCCCCAGGGCAGCTCGGGCCCGCCGTAGCCCTGCACGACCGCCGCCGGGTCGTCGTCGGCCGACTCCACGGGGGTGAGGCCGCGCTCGCGCAGCGCCACCCGCAGCCCCTCCCCGCCGATCACCAGCACCCGCGCCCCGGCCGGCACCTGTTCGGCGACCAGTCGCGCGACGGCCTGCGCCGAGGTGATGACGTCGTCCGCCTCCGCCGGTATGCCCAGCTCCGACAGGTGGGCCGCCACCGCGTCCGGGGTCCGCAGCGCGTTGTTGGTGACGTACGCGAGGCGCATGCCGCCCGTCCGGGCCGCCGCGAGCGAGTCGACCGCGTGCGCGATCGCGTTCCCGCCCGCGTACACCACCCCGTCCAGGTCGAGCAGCGCCGTGTCGTACGCCTCGTTCAGGGGCTGCCCGCTGCCCTCGGGACTCGTCCTGACGCCCTGGCTCATGTCCACATCGCTCCTCGTTCACTCGCCTTTCCCTCGATCATCCCGCACGCCGTCGGCACACGTACGATGCCGGGATGAACACAGCAGGTCACCCGGAGGCGACGCAGAGCCGCGGCCTGGAACTCATCCCGTTCCGAGGCCTCCGATACGACCCGGACCGGGTCGGCAGCCTCGCCTCCGTCACTTCCCCTCCCTACGACGTCGTCGTACGGCCCGACGGCCTGCACCACCTCGAGTCGGCCGACCCCTACAACATCGTCCGGCTGATCCTCCCCCAGGCCGGTACCCCGAGCGCCCGCAACGAACAGGCCGCCGACACCCTCAGACACTGGCTGGACGAGGGCGTCCTCGCCGCCGACCCGGAGCCCGGCCTGTACGTGTACGAGCAGCAGGACGGCGACGACATGCTCCAGCGCGGCATCATCGGCACGCTGCGGGTCTCGGAGCCCGCGGAGGGCGTGGTGCTGCCGCACGAGGACGTCATGCCGCCCGTGGTCGCCGAGCGCGCCGCCCTGATGCGCGCCACCAACGCGAACCTGGAGCCGCTGCTGCTGACGTACCGGGGCGACGGCACCGCCGCCGAGGTCGTCGAACGCACGGTGGCGAAACCGCCCCTGCTGACCACGACCACGGAGGACGGCTTCCGGCACCGCCTGTGGTCCATCACCGGCGCGGACGACGTCGCCGGCGTCCAGAGCGACCTGGCCGGCCGCCAGGCCCTGATCGCCGACGGTCACCACCGCTGGGCCACCTACCGGCGGCTGCGCGCGGAACAGCCCTCGCCCAGCCCCTGGGACTACGGCCTGGTCCTGCTGGTCGACACCGTGCGCTACCCGCTGCGCGTGCGCGCCATCCACCGCCTGCTGCACGGCCTGCCGGTCGCCGACGCCCTGGCGGCGGTGACCGGCCTGTTCCGGGTACGGCGTCTCGACGCGGGCCTGGCGGACGCCCTGGCGGTCCTGGCGGACGCGTCCGCTGCGGGCAACGCCTTCCTGCTGGCCGGCGACGGGGCCTTCCACCTCATCGACCGCCCCGATCCGGGCCTCCTGGCCCGGACCGTCCCGGCGGACCGGCCGGCCGCCTGGCGCTCCCTGGACGCCACGGTCCTGCACGCCGTGCTGCTGGAGCACGTCTGGCACATCCCCGAGGACTCCCCGGCCCACATCGCCTACATCCACGACACGGCGGCGACGGTCGAGAAGGCGGAACGCGACGGCTCCACGGCGGTGCTGATGCACCCCGTCCGCGAGGAGGTCGTACGCGACCTCGCCCGGCAGGGCGTGACCATGCCCCGGAAGTCGACCTCGTTCGGCCCGAAACCCGCTTCCGGGCTGGTGCTGCGGGCACTGGAGATCTGAGCCGGCGGGGACCGGACGGCGGACACGGAAAAAGGGCAGGCCCCGCAGGAGCCTGCCCTCTTCCGTGGGCCGTGGGCGACGGGCGTCAGTCCTCGTCGCCGTCCTCGGCGGGGGCGCCTTCGGCCTCGGCCGAGCGGTCGGCCCCGGCAACCGGGCTCGTCTCTTCGCCCTTGCCGGCCTCGTCGGCGTCGTCGGTCTCTTCGGAGCCGTCCTCGGACAGGGCGTCGACGAACTCCACGCCGTCCAGCTCGGCGAGCCGGTCGGAGGCGTCCGTGCTGCCGTCGCGGTCGGCCTCCACGGCCTTCGCGAACCAGTCCCGCGCCTCGCGCTCCCGGCCGGCGGCCAGCAGGGCGTCGGCGTAGGCGTAGCGCAGGCGCGCGGTCCACGGCTGCACCGAGTTGGAGGCCAGCTCCGGGCTCTGGAGGGTCACGATGGCGGCGTCCAGCTGGCCCATGTCACGCCGGGCGCCGGCGGCGACGAGCCGCATCTCGACCTGGCCGGCCTTGTCCAGCTTGTGCACCTCGGGGGCGCCGGCCATGTCCAGCGCCTTCTCCGGCCGTCCGAGCCCGCGCTCGCAGTCGGCCATCACCGGCCACAGCTCCACGCTGCCGGTCATCCGCCGGGCGGCCCGGAACTCGGCGAGCGCCTCGCTGTACTTCTGGTTCGCGTACGCGGCGAAGCCGGCCGCCTCGCGTACGGCCGCCACGCGCGACGCCAGCCGCAGGGCCACCCTGGAGTAGCCGTAGGCGCCCTCGGGGTCCTCGTCGATGAGCCGGGCGACCATCACCAGGTTCTTCGCGACGTCCTCGGCGAGGGTCTTGGGCAGGCTCAGCAGCTCCTGCCGGACGTCCTTGTCGATCTCGTCGCCGGTGACGTCCTCCGGGATCGGCAGCCGCTTGATCGGCTCGCGGTCCCGGTCCCGCTCGTCACGGAACCGGCCACCGCCGTCCCGGCGGTCGTCGCGTCCGTCACGGCCCCGGAAACCACCGGGGCGGCCGCCGCGGTCGTCCCGGCGGGGCCCACGGGCCCCTCGGTCGTCCCGCCCGCGGAAGCCCCCGCGCTCGCCGCGGTCCCCCCGCTCGTCGTCGCGACGGTACGAGGGACGGTCATCCCGGCGGAAGCCGCCCCGGTCACCGCCACGGTCACCGCCACGGTCGTCCCGACGGTCATCGCGTCGGTCGTCACGGCGGTACGTCGGACGGTCGCCGCCCCGGTCGTCCCGGCGGAAACCGCCCCGCTCGCCACCGCGGTCACGGTCGTCGCGTCGGTACGTCGGGCGGTCGCCGCCCCGGTCGTCCCGGCGGAAACCGCCCCGCTCGCCGCCGCGGTCACGGTCGTCGCGCTGGTACGACGGACGCGGACCCCGGTCGCCCTCACGACGGTAGCCACCACCACGGCTGTCACCACGGCTGTCGTCACGGCGGAAGCCGCCTCGGTCACCGCCCCGATCGTCACGGCGGTCGTCCCCACGGTCATCGCGTCGGTCGTCACGGCGGTACGGCGGGCGCTCGCCACCGCGGTCGTCGCGCCGGCCGTGACCACCACGGTCGTCGTCGCGGCGGTAGGCGGGACGGTCCCCACCACGGTCATCGCGGCGGTCGTCGCGGCGGAAGCCACCGCGGTCGCCGCCCCGGTCGTCGCGGCGGAAACCGCCCCGCTCGCCACCGCGGTCACGGTCGTCGCGTCGGTACGTCGGACGGTCGCCGCCCCGGTCGTCCCGGCGGAAACCGCCCCGCTCGCCACCGCGGTCACGGTCGTCGCGCTGGTACGACGGACGCGGGCCCCGGTCGCCCTCACGACGGTAGCCACCACCACGGCTGTCACCACGGCTGTCGTCGCGGCGGAAGCCGCCTCGGTCACCGCCCCGATCGTCACGGCGGTCGTCCCGACGGTCATCGCGTCGGTACGTCGGACGGTCGCCACCGCGGTCGTCACGCCGGCCGTGACCACCACGGTCGTCGTCGCGGCGGTAGGCGGGACGGTCCCCACCACGGTCATCGCGGCGGAAACCACCGCGGTCACCGCGGTCGCTGCGGTAGCCGCCGCGGTCGCCACGGTCACCACTGTCCCGTCGCCGCTGGTCGCGCTCCGGTCGGTCTCCGGGAGAGTTGGTGGACATGGTGACTCCTGTCTTCGGTACTACAAGCATTGTAAAAACGAAAGGACCCCTGGTCCCAGCTGAACGCTGGGACCAGGGGTCCTCCAAAGATTGTTCGGCGGCGTCCTACTCTCCCACAGGGTCCCCCCTGCAGTACCATCGGCGCTGTGAGGCTTAGCTTCCGGGTTCGAAATGTAACCGGGCGTTTCCCTCACGCTATGACCACCGAAACAGTATGAAACTGTGAACGCCACACCACCCGCACACGGGTGGGGCTGTTCGTGGTTTCAGAACCAACACAGTGGACGCGAGCAACTGAGGACAAGCCC